>JBDHBX010000001.1:0-290985 GCA_039592335.1 Gemmatimonadota bacterium
CATCAGCCGATCCCGAGGTACCGCTCCCGCAGCACCCGTACATGATGCCGCTCGTGCCCCGCCACGATGTACGGCACCGAGCGCACCGAGAACTCCAGCTCGTTGGCCACGCCGCGCCGCTGCGCGAGTTCCTGGTTCAGTGAGCGGTAGAAGGTGAGGCTCGCGGCCCGCACGCTGCTGAACTCGTCCAGCACCTCTGGGAATGGACGCTCGTCGAAGTTGGCGCCCGCGACGAAGTCGTTCTCCTCGAACCCCGGCAGGGGGGTGGCGTCGTTCCGGCTGAAGCGGAGCGCCCGGTACGTGAACACGCGCTCGGTGTCGCTCAGATGCCCAATCACCTGCTTTACGCTCCACTTCTCGGGCGCGTAGCGATACAGCGCCTGTTCTTCGCTCAGCCCGGACAGCAAGGACACCGTCTCTGCGCCCTGCCGGTCGAGCAGCTCGAGGACGTCGCCGTCTGGCACCAGGCGGGTGTAGCGCCGGAAATATTCGGGGTATTCGGACGGGTCGGGCTGGGCGATCGCCGGAACGGACATGTGGGAACGCTCTGGTTGGCTGGGACCCCGAAAGGAAACGCGCGGGGATGTGGGGCGGTAGGGCCGTCGGGCGCCCGCCGTGGAAGTGCGGGCTGCGGCAAGCGGCCCGACCACACGCGTCGCCAATCCTGCCAGCGGGCATGCAGCCGGGCCTGGGGGGATCCCGCAGGGACCCAACGTCTTATGTGAAGACGATCTGGCCCCCCGCTGCCATCTCGTAGAACTCACCCACCGTGATGATGTCGGTGATATGCGGAACGAAGTCGTCCTTGCTGAGATCGAACATGTCCACCGACGCCTTGCAGGCGTACATGCCCGCTCCCGTGTCGGCGATCATCTCGACAAACTCGGGAATCGGCGGAATGTCCAGCTGCTCCATCTTCTTCTTCATCATCTTGGTGACCATGGCGGCCATACCGGGGAATCCCCCGAGCCAGGTCGCCATGTGGAGACCGGGGTTCCCCACGGTCGCCACCTTGATCCGGTCCTGCTTCTTCGTCGTGATGGCGTCCATCCCGAAGAAGGTGAAGAACACGTTCACCTCGATCCCTTCCATCCGGGCACCGTTGGCCATGATGAGGCCGGGATACACACCCTCGAGCGAGCCCTTCGAGATGATGATCGAGACCTTCTTGATCGTCTCCGGTGCGGCCACGTCCGCCGTGGCCGACTCGGGCATGGTTGCATTCGTCATGGTCGCATTCCCTCTCGTTGACTCGCCGATCAGATGCAGCCGCGGGGCTTCGGAATCCCGCCGATCTTGGCGGCGAGCTTCGCGGGGCCCTTGGGGAACAGCTTGTACAGTTCCTTGATCGGCACGCCGGACTCCTTGCCCAGCGAGCGGATCGACGGCGCGTTGCCCGTCTCCAGGTACTGGTTGCGCATGAACTCCACGACCTGCCAGTGCCGGTCGGTCATCTCGGCGACGCCGCTGTCACGCGCGATCTCCGCCCCGACGTCACGGTTCCACTGCTCCGGCTTCTGCATGAAGCCCTCGGCGTCTACTTCGATCGTCTGTCCCGCAATCGTTGCCGTCATGGTGTTTCCCCCCTATGGCTCACGCGACTCTGGCGGAGTCGTCATCGGTTTCCATCGAGTTGGCCGACCCGCCCTGCACCGGGTGCCGCTCCGGCGGCGGAAGGTCGACCCGCTGCTTCCCGCGCAGTGACATGCGCGCCGGCACGCCGGGCATGTCCCGCCCGGGCAGCAGCATGTGCCAGTACACCCAGCGGAACCACATCTTGCCGATGTGGTTCATACGCGTCTCCTTCAGCAGGGAGAGCGGGCCCACGCCGGCAAACGGGAACCTCCCCGGCAGCGGCTGGATGTCGTAGTTGAAGTCGATCAGCACGGCCTTGTTGAAGCCGGTTTCGATGAAGCAGTTGGCGTGGCCGTCGAACCCCTCCTCGAGCGCCTCACCCGCCAGATAGCGCCGGATATTCTGCTCCAGCACTTCGGCCTCGAAGTGCGCGACCGAGCCCGCCTTGGAAGTCGGGAGATTGGTCGCGTCCCCCAGCGCGAAGATGTTGTCCTTCACCTTGGCCTGCAGCGTGGCCTGGTCGGTGAAGATGAAGTTCATGTCGTCGCCGAGGCCCGGAGAGCGGCTGACGAAGTCCGCGCCCATGTGGAGCGGGATACTGACGAGCAGATCGAAGTCCTCGACCCGCTCGTCCCACGACATCAGCTTGCCGTGCTCGCCGTCGACCTCGCCGGCATTGAAATCGGTGACCAGCTCGATGCCCTTCTGCTCCAACAGGTCGCCCAGTGCCTTGGCCGCAAGCGGCCGTGTGAACGCCCCGTCCAGCGGCGTGGCCAGCACGATCTCGACCTTGTCCCGTATCCCCCTCTGCTGGAAGTACCAGTCGGCCAGGAACACGAACTCCAGCGGCGCGATGGGACACTTGATCGGCATCTCGACGATGTTCACGACCAGGCGGCCGCCGTCCCATCGCTGCAGCGCCTCGTGCAGCTTGGTGGCGCCTTCCAGGGTGTAGAAGTCGTGCATCGTGTCCCGCCACCCCGGGCCCGTGAGCCCCTCCGTCTCCTGGGGGGCGATGTCGGTGCCGGTGGCCACGATGAGTACGTCGTACGCCAGCGTCGTCCCGTCATCGAGATAGACGGTGTCGTGCTCCGGCTCGACCCGTTCGATGCCCGCCTGGAGATACCTGACGTCATCGCTCACCTGCGGGCGGCGTGGCTTGACCGTGTCTTCCGGCGTGTAGATCCCGAAGGGGATGAACAGCAGACCTGGCTGGTACACGTGCTGATTGTCCTGATCGACAATCGTGATCTGCAGCTCGCCGGACTTGATATCGGACCGGTAGAGTCTGCGCAGCCGGTTGGCCATGATGGTGCCGGCTGTACCTGCGCCCAGGATCACGATCCGCTTCATGAGCTCCCCCCCATGTCCTCGTTTATCCCTGCTCCGGGGCTGAGCACGTGGGCCGCTAGCCGCCGGGGTTCCTCCGAACCACGGGGTAAGAATATAACATAGATATATGGCTATTATCAAATTACAATGAACGGATCTTTAGGCAGGGCACTCACTCCCTAAGGCACAGCCGGACAGCGGTTTAGGCCCCGCGACCGGCTACACAAAGGTCGCGAACTCCTCCAGCGCCTTGCGGGAGATGTCGGGGACGACTGCGTCTTCCGCGGGGTAGCCCACCACCAGGAGCAGGAAGGGGCGCTCGTTGGCGGGACGCCCCAGCACTTGGTTCAGAAAGCCCATGGGACTCGGGGTGTGGGTGAGGGTCGCCAGCCCCGCATGATGTAGGGCGGTGATCAGGAGCCCCGTGGCCAGGCCCACCGACTCGGTGACGTAATAGTTCTGCACTCGCTCCCCGTCGGCGGCCACGCCGTAGCGCTCCGCAAACACGGCAATGAGGTACGGCGCCGTCTCCAGGAAGGGCTTGTTCTCGTCGGTGCCGAGGGGGGCCAGCGCCTCGAGCCAGTCACCGGGTGCCCGGTGGCGGTAGAACTCACGCTCCTCGTGCTCCGCCGCCTCGCGGATGCGGCGCTTGATCTCGGGGTCCGCCACGACCACGAAGTGCCACGGCTGGCGGTTGGCGCCGCTCGGGGCGGTGCCCGCGGCGCGCAGGCAGTGCTCGATGACGCCCTGGGGCACCGGCCGGTCCGCGTAGTGCCGCACCGTGCGGCGGCGGCGCAGGTCTGCGTAAAACTCGCTGGCGCGCCGCTCCATCTCCGCCAACGGGTATTCCCGATAGGCAGGGAGAGGAATGAAGCGGGGCTCCGTCATGCTCGCTTGGCCGAACGAACGACGATGGGCTCGAGCGGCACGTCCTGATGGCCGCCCTTCCCACCTGTGGGGACCTGCACGATGTCGTCCACCACGTCCATCCCCTCGACGACCTTGCCGAACACGGCGTAGCCGAAGTCACGCCCCCCGTGGTCCAGGAAGGCGTTGTCCGCCACGTTGAGGAAGAACTGGGAAGTGGCGCTGTGGATGTCCGAGGTCCGGGCCATGGAGAGCGTGCCGCGCTCGTTCTTCAGCCCGTTGTCCGCCTCGTTCTTGATCGGATCCCCAGTGGGCTTCTGCTGCATGTCCTCCGTGAAGCCCCCGCCCTGGATCATGAACCCCGGGATCACCCGGTGGAAGATGGTGCCGTCGAAGTGGCCGGCATCCACGTACGCCAGGAAGTTCTCCGCCGAGATGGGGGCCTGCTCCGGAGAAAGCTCGATGGTGATGTTCCCCTTGGTCGTCTCGAATACGACCATCTGGTACCTCCTCGTGCAGGGTGGAGTGTCAGGTCTTCCGCCGCGCGAACCTCGACAGGGCAACCCGTTGCCGATCGTCGAAGCATATGCCCTCGGCTTCGAGAAGTGAACGCTGCAGGCCTTCCCAGCCCGGCTCAGCGCGACGACTGATCTCGCCTCGGGCATTGATCACCCGGTGCCACGGTACGTCGGAACCGTCGGGCAGGGCGTGCAGGGCGTAGCCCACCTGGCGGGCGTGGCCTGCCAGGCCGGCCAGCCGCGCCACCTGGCCGTACGTCGCCACCCGACCCCGCGGGATCCGGCGTACGATGCGGTAAATGCGCTGGTAGGTGTCCGCACGACCCATTCCGAGACCTCGGCGCGGGACCGTCCCCCAGAAATGCACGCGGTCCCCGGGTCGTGGCGACCCGGGGACCGTCACCATTCGACTCCCGTCCCGTGCGTCAGCCGGTGTGGCACAGAGTGCAGTACTTCACATCCCTGCCCTCGTGGCTGGCCGGGGCGTCGGGAACGGCCTCCATGGCACCGGGCGTGTGGCACATCATGCACTGCTCACGCCCCTGCACGCCGTGGGAGACGGCCTTCGGGCTGGTTGTCAGCATCGGCGAGTCCGTGGCGTGGCACCACAGGCAGATCTCGCTGACCCGGCCCTCGTGGCTGGCCGGCGTGTCCGGCACGGCTTCCATGGCACCGGGGGTGTGGCACATCAGGCAGTTGTCCCGTCCCTGAATGTCGTGGCTCACCGGCTTGGGCATTGCCTCCTGCCCGTAGACCGGTGTCGCAAGCACGCCCGCCACGAGCAGCACGCCCATGGCACTCACGAATCGAGCATAGCTCATGAACTCCCCTCCCCTGTTGGTGTCAGTCAATCCGCAGCACTCACGCTGAGGGCGGCCCCCCGCCGCCCTCAACCGGATGAACACATCCCTATTCTGTTATACCCCGTCGAGCGGGGGCGGTCCACCCCTGCCTATGGCGAGCCACCCGGCACGGCCGTGCCGTGACACACCGTGCATGGCTGTGGGTTCCGGCTCCGCAGGCTCTCTGCCTTGAAGTTGGGCCCGTGGGGATTGACGCCACGGTGGCAACTCACGCAGGAGCTCTCGGTGTGGCACGCCACGCAACTCTCCAGACTCTGCCGCGCAGCCTGCCCGTGGCCCACGTTGAAGCCCTGCTGGCCGTCGTGGTACCCCGTGCTCTGGATGTTGTCGCTCGTGAGCCCGGCCGTCTGGTGGCAGTCCTGGCAGAACTGCCCCGGGTTATGGCACGAGCTGCACTCGGCGAACTGGGACCACGCCTCCGCCGGGTGCGCCGACAGGTAGTCGGCCTGGTGGTATCCCGGCGCGGGATCGGCGGCCCCGGGCCGGTGGCAGGCCAGGCAGTCAGCACGAACGTGACAGTTGGCGCACGTCTCCGGAGCGGAAGAGGCCGGTCCGGCGTGTTCCTCGACCCAGGCGCCAATGTGGGATGCCGGCTGCGGCGCCTGCGCGTGGCACACGCTGCACGGCGACTCGGGCGCCGACTGGTGCGGCGCGTCAACGCCGTGGCAGCTGAGGCAGTTGTCGACCACCGCGCGCTCGACCGCCATCGCGGGCGCGCCGGCGGCCTGGTGACACGACGCGCATGGTGTCGGCGGGTGCGTGGCGTGGCTGAAGTTGTCGGCCGCGTAGGCACCGCCGGCCGGCGGCTGGTAGTCCACCGCGGGCTGAACCTGCCCGTTGTGGCACCCGGCGCAGAAGGAAGCATCCGGGTACAGGGCGCCCTGGCCGGTCACGCTGGCGTGGCACATGGCGCAGTCGGTGAACAGTGCGGCGTGCCGCTCGTGCGGAAACTGTTCCTGAGACCCGAGCTCCGGGGCCGGGCCCGTTCCCGCAGCGGCGAGGAAGACCAGCCCCGCGGCCAGCATCATCATCGTCTTCATTTCGCGCTCCGGGCTTCAGGAATCAGGAGGATCGACGGGTGCAGCGTCGGCGCATCCGGGGTGGAGCCAAAGTAGAGCGTGACCCCCAGGTTGAAGCGCCACTGATCCCACTCGAAAGCCGCGGCATCGGGCCGCCGGCGGTCCTCCGTGTAGTAGCGGGCCTCCCCCATCACGCGCAGGTCGGGGAACGGCAGGTAGTCGATCCGCAACGCACCGTTCCACCCCTTCACGTCGTTGTAGCGGTACTCCAGCGGCCGCGTGAGGTAGCCGCCGTGCCCCGTGACCGTCAGGTTGTCGATTGGCGACTCCCAGGTCGCGCGCAGGTCGACGCCCAACTGCGTCGCCCCCGCGCCGTTCTCGACCCAGTAGTTGCCATCGAAGCGCCACCGGTCGATGCCCGAGTACGTCGCGCCGAACTGGCCGCGCCACCCGTCGTCCGCGACGGTCCCGAACCGGTCGGTGGCCTCGGCGTCCTCGTACTTGAAGATCTCACCGAGCGCGCGCAGCTCGAGCCCCCGGAGCGGCCACCAGTAGATATTGCCAAAGCCCGCGTTGTATGCGACCGGGCTGAAGGAGTTCCAAATCTGCCAGAGGGGAAAGCTGGGGCGATAGCGGCGCCATCCCACATTGCCCCTTATGTTCCGCTTCGGCGTCGTGTAACCCACGGCCACGTCGGCCGTCCCAACAACGTTCTGCCCGATGTCCCACAGCACACCGCCGGTGACCGAGAAGCCACCCTTGGGGTACCAGGCGAGGTCGAGCGTGGTTTGCTCGGCGAACAGGTAGTTCGCGGAAGAAGCGGCGTCGATCTCGCGGTGGTAGAGCCAGCGCCCCTCGAACCCCTTGAGGCGCCAACCGAGGCCGCCCCCCAAGACGTACTGCCGCTCGGACGGCTGGTACTGGTCGAGCGGATTCACATACTGGCTGGTCACCAGGAGCGGTGCGCCGCGCGCCAATCCCCACCCACCGTAGCCGAACACCTCGAGCTTGCGGTCGAACAGGAAGACCTCGGCCTTGGCGCCGTCGACGCCGATGTAACCCAGCCGATTGGTTTCGTGGAACCGGCCCAGCAGCACCGTGAGCAACTTGTTCTTGTACTCGCCGTAGGCCTCGAGCAGCTGCATGGTGGGATTCACGGCTGGCCAGACCGTGGGATCGGCGAGGTCCGTGCCGGCCCGCGCCTTGACGCGGAAGCTCAGGCCCCGGACGCCGAACCCGAACAGCGCCGCATCGAGCGTGCTCACCAGCGGCGCAGCCTGCCGGGCCGGACCCTCGATGTAGTAATAGCAGGTCGACGTCGTACCCTGGCCGCACGTCACGGCAAAGCCGTTCCACTCGTAGCCCCCGGTGGTGGCGTTCGTCGTCACATCGGCGAATGGGACGCTGTCGAGACTCCAGCCCTTGTAGGCGACGGATTGGAACCAGGTGTCGAGTCGGACCTGATAACCCTGGGCGAGAGCTGGTGCCGTCCAGAACACCAGTGCTCCGGCAGCAACCAACACGCGGACGAAGGACCCCTTCATATACTTACCCCTCCCCCCAAACGGACCGTGTGGGACTTATAGTAGGGCCCGACCGGGAACGCGTCCAGCCCCGAACACTCCCATCCCCTTTTGATTTCTCTTAACGTTTCTTCATCTGCCGGAGGGCGGTCCACACCGGTCTGCCGGGTCTACCACTTCTCCGACCCCTACTGGTACCCGAACAACATGGAGTACACGATGAGGCCGATCAGTGTGAGCCCGACGCCGAGCGCCGCAAAGGCAAAGACGCGGAACCCCAGCTCCACCCGCTCGGGATAGGGCTCGACCAGGCTCTCCTCTAGCTTCTCCTCGGCTACGAGCTCCTCGTACTCCCCGGGCTTGTCCGCTTTGAGCTCCTCGATGGGCACTCGACCCGTGAAGATCACCGGGTCCATCGGGAATTTGTCGGGCCGGAAGTGCGTGTTGAAGAAGTGCACGGTGAAGATGAACGCCACCGCCAGCAGCGCCTCGTCGCTGTGCAGGATCGTCGCCACGTTCACCGACCGTCCCGGGATCAGGATGGTGAAGAACTCCGGGAACCAGAGCAGCAGGCCCGTCGAGCCGATGATGAACATCCCCCAGAAGACCGCGAAGTAGTCGAACTTCTCCCAGTAGGTATAGCGGCCGTAGTGCGGCCGCGGCCCTTTCCCGAGGAACCACTTGATCGACTGGCCAAACTCGCGCAGGTCGCGCGAGTTGAAGATGATCGAGCTCGGCGAGGCGATGAACTGCAGCCAGGTGAGCCCGGAGCGCTTCTTCTGCCTCCATGCGTCCCACAGGTGGATGAGGAAGACCGTGATGAGGGTAATTGCTCCCAGGCGGTGCAGCACTCCCGTTGTCTGAAAGCCTCCCGCGAGCCGGGCGGCCACCTGGGCCCATCCCATGTAGGAGAACTTCAGCACCATCCCCGTCAGGGCCAGGATGAAGAAGCTGAGCAGCATCACGCCGTGGAGGGTGCGCTGGAAGCTGTTGAAGCGGCGGTACAGCCGCTCCCCGGGCTTCGCGTGGTGCTGCCGCCTCGCCTCCGGCGAGCGCACCAGCCGGAAGAGCCATGCCAGGGTGTGCAGCGTGGCGAACGTCAGGGTTCCCGCCAGCAACGCCGTCATGCCCCAGAAGGTCCAGAACAAAAACGGGTACTTCTCCGGGTCGTGATGCGTGGCGTGGGTGAGGTAGCCCGTGAACCGCATGTTGGCGCCGGCATGGCACGCCGAGCAGGTCTCCACGACGTTGCGGCGGCTCAGCAGCGAGGCCGGCTCGCTGGTGGGCAGGATGTTGTGGGTGCCGTGGCAGTCGTAACACTTGGCCGCCGCCTCGTCTCCCAGGCGCGACACCTTGCCGTGGAACGTGTCGAAGAAGGTGTCCGCCTCGTCTTCGTGACACCGGCCGCACTGGTTCATCATGAGGAGCCGGAAGTCACCCCGGTCCACCCGGCTGATCGTGTGCGACGTGTGACAATCCTCGCACGTTGGGAGTCGCTTTCCCTCCTCCGGCTCTCCGACCTCCACGGAGTGGATGCTGGTCCGGAACTGCTCCTCGATGCCGTGGTGGCACGTCCCGCACGTGTTGGGCAGGTTGGCGTGGTTCACGCTCGAGTTGGGGTCGTCCGCCGGGAGCTCCCGGTGCGCCGTATGGCAGCTGCTGCACGTGGCGGTGACTACGAGCCCACTCTCGAACAGCCCCTTCCCGTGGATGCTCATCTCGTAGCTCTCCACGGGCGGGGGAATATCCATGGTGCGCGCCAACGCCTCCAGCGGCGCGGGGCCGACGGCCTCGATGTCCTCCATCAGGTGCGCCGACTCGATCCGCACTGCCGCGGCCTGTCCCATGCGGTGGCACTGGGCGCAGAGCGCCGGCACGTTGCGGGCAAAGGTCGGCGAGGCCGGGATCCGCTTGCTCAGGGTGGCGTGCTTGTCGTGGCAGTCCAGACACACCGGCGCGTCGGGATCGCCTTCGGCGGCCAACCGGCCGTGCATACCGGCGGCATACTCCCCGACCTCGTCCTCATGGCACGCTGAGCAGTCCACGCGCTCGCTGATCGCCGCGCACGGCCGCGAGAGCATGGGGCTCACCTCGGCGTGGCACTGGGCACACGGCGTTTCGGCATGACTCGACACGGCGTGCAATTGCTCGTCCACGTAGAGCGACACCGTGTCGCCCCGCGCGACGCCCACGAGATCCTCGTCGCCGTGGCAGCGCAGGCAGTTGACATTGGCTGAGCCCGCCTCGTAGAACACGCGCCGAATGAGGTGCGGCGCGTGGCAGTCCACGCAGGCCGGGATCTGGTCGGGCTCCTCCTCCCACAGTCGCCCCTCGATGACCTGCACGTGTACCTGCTCGATTTGCGCATGGCACTGCGTGCAGGTCGCCGCGACGTTGTCGTGGTGGATGCTCGACCGGGCGTCGGTGTGGGGCAGAATGAAGTGCGATGTATGGCACGACGTACATACCGCCGTCACGGTGAGCCCCTGCTGGTACAACCCCGCGCCGTGGATGGACTGGGAGTAGTTCTCGAGGATGCGGTCCTGGGGGATCTGCAGCCGCCGCGAGACCGGCGTTCCCTCCTGGTGGCACTCGCCACACAGGAAGGGGATGTTCATCACCCGCGTGGGCGAGCGGGGGTCGCGGTGGGAGAGCACGTCGTGCGTACCGTGGCAGTCCACGCAGCTGGGCGCGAGCGGGTCGCCGCGGGCCGCCGCCTGCCCGTGGAGCGATGCGTCGTGCTCGTCCGCCTGCTGACGGTGGCACAGGGTACAGTCCACCGCCGGTACCTCTTCCGGATGCGGGAAGCTGAGCCCCGTGTGACACATGACGCAGAGCATGCCCGCCTGCCCGTGCGCCGAGCGGCCGAACTCCTGCTCGTCCACCAGGAGCTGCGCCGCGTCGGGGCGTCCCTCGAACAGCGCCGGGTTGGTGTGGCACATGAGGCAGGTCTGATTGTCCTGTGCCACGGCGCGCATCGCAACACAGAAGAAGGCGGCGGCGAGCAGCGCACCCCTCCCAACCACCCATGCCCGATGGTTCCGGCTGCTCGACCGCCACCCGCAATGGCTACGCATCCACGTCACCACTCATCCCCACACTGATTCGATCGAATCGTGCCCCCGCCAAGATACACCCGACCCGGCTTCCTTAGGACGGGTCCGGTCGATCCTAAAGAATTCCTCACTCGAATTTCCAAGTCGATGCCCGACAGGACCTTACGCGGAAGGGCGGGCCATACGCTCGTACTGCCCGCCCACTCGGTCCTGCCTGCACCGAACGTCAGGTATCCGTCCGCACCGTGCCCCCGGACTCGCGTGTGGGAGTCGGCGTCGCTGCGGCAGCGGCGTCGTTCTCAGCGATGTGACTGGTGGCCGGGGGAGCCAGCTCTTCGTCGTACCACTGCGCGTGATGGTGCATCACGAAGTGCTCCGGCAGGCGGCCGGTGAGCCACGCCCAGTTCATGGGATAGGCGTCGGGATGCACGATCACGAAGAACAAGTGCCACACCAGGATCGCAAGCGTGGCGAGCCACGCCTCGTAGTAGTGCACCGTCTGCGATGCCGGCACGATCCACCACGGCAAGATCTTCACCGCCTCGACCGGGAACCAGAGCACGAACCCGGTGATCACCATGACCACCGTGCCCCACACCAGCGCCCAGTACTCCGCCTTCTGCGTGTAGTCGTAGCGGCCGAAGCGGGGGTGCTTCTTGGTGCGCCAGGTGTAGTACCGCAGATACCCGGTCGCGTCGGTCACGTCCCGCCACTGCGGCCGCATCGCCTTGAACTCGTCCTTGCCCCGACGCGTCATCACGATGTAGAGCACATGGCTCACGGCCACCGCGATGAGCACGACCGCGGCGATGCGGTGCAGGTTGGAGCGCACCGGCTCATTCATGCCGACGGCGGTGAGCCACTGTACCCACCAGGCTTCGGGGAACCGCAGCGCAAACCCCGTGACCACCAGCAGGATGAACGCCACGGCGTTGAGCATGTGCTGCGCCACCTGGATCCGATCGAGCCGCATGACGTAACCCACCCGGCGCTCGTCCCGGCGGCGCTCCATCAGGTAGTAGTTGAACACCACGGCATTGTGCAGCGCCATCACGCCGATCGTGATCCCGATGAGGAAGTAGTAGATCAGGCGGATCACGTTGTTGATCGGGTTGGCGGCCATCGAGGCGGTGATGTGGGTGTAGCTGGTCGCGAACTCGGTGTCGGCCTCCGGATGGCATTGCCGGCAGGTGGCCGTCAGGTTGGCCGGATGGATCGTGGAGGCCGAATCGGACGCTGGCAGCACGGCGTGAGTCGTGTGGCAGCTCACGCAGGTGGCGGCGCGCTCGTAGTCGCGGCGCGTCGCCCAACCGTGGTAGCTGTCCTCGTAGGTACCGATCACCCCGCCCTGCATGCCGTACTTGGCGATGATCTCCGGGTCTCCGTGGCAGGCGCCGCACGTCTCGGTAGCGAGCCGGGCATCGTAGGTCCGGGCGTGGGGGTCTTCATGAGAGAGGATCAGGTGCTCCCCGTGACAGTCGGTGCACGTGGGGCTGTCGCCCAACCCCGCCCGCAGCGCCCGGCCATGAATCGAGGCATCGTAGAGCTGCTCAATCTCCTCGTGACACTGACCGCACGTTGAGGCGACGTTCAGGTGGTTGATCTTGGACTGGGGATCCAGCGACCCCCGCAGGTCGTGCACGCCGTGGCAGTCGGTGCAACGGGCGGCGTCTCCCTCGCCGTTGCGACCATGCACGGATTGGGCGTACGACCCGTAGATCTGCGGCAGCCGGACCGCCTCCTCGGTGCGCAGGCCGGCCACCCCGTGACACGCGGCACACATCATGGGCACGTTCTCATGATGGGTCCGCGCCGCGGGATCGGAGCTGCGCCGGATGTCATGGCTCCCGTGGCAGGACGCGCACGTTGGCGCCGCCTCGGCGCCCCGCGCCAGCGCGTAGCCGTGCAGGCTCCCACCGAACTCCTCCTCGACCTGTCGGTGGCAGCCGCCGCATCCCGGCGGCGGGACGTCGTCGGGATGCGGGAACCCCAAGTAGCCCTGGTGACAGAACACGCACCGCAAGCCGAGTGCCCCGTGCACGGAGGACGTGTACTCCTCCTCCGTGACCACCATCTGCGTCGGGTCCTCCAGGCCGGAGAACATGGCCACGTCGCCGTGGCACATAAGGCAGAGCTGGTTGTCCTGGGCCGCGGCGGGCTGTGCCGCTATGAAGACGCTGGCGCTGGCCAGCGAGAAGATCGTCAGGGGACTCGCGCGCATCATCATCCTCCACTCCAACCCAGCCATCGTGTGGCAAGATCACCCGTCCCACTCGCCGCTCGTCCATCGCCCCGTCCCGGCTCACCGGCTCCGGGGCGCATGAAAGATAATGGGAACCGCGGCTCCCGAACCTGCAATAGATCTGTAAGAAGAGTTACCCGACAGGAATGGTCGTGTTTCGCTGTGCCCTACCCGCCCGGAAGCTGCGCAACCTCGTGACACAGATGGCACGCCGCGGGCGCGTTGTGCTCGAGCCGGTCGGCGTGACAAATGGTGCACACCTGGCGGGACCACTCGGTGATCCCCTTCGCCTTGTCGCCGTGGCAAGCGCTGCACTGTGAGTGCCCGAACGCGGCAGCGTGGCGGTCCTGCACACCACCGCGGTGGCACGACAGGCAGTCCGCCTGGGGTTGATGGTGGAAGTCGTGGCACGCCACGCAATCCACGCTCGCGCCGCTCATGTTCGGCGCGGCGTGGCACATCGTGCAGGAAAGCCCAGCCTCGCGGTGCGGACCGTGCGGAAAGTCGCCGATTTCGGTCGCGACCGGCGCCTCGGGCGCGCCACCGGGGCCCGCATGGCACTCGGCGCAGTTCCTGGCACCGATCTGGGCGTGATGGCAGCCGACACAATCCGACGGAGACGTGAGCCGCGTCTTGCCGTGGTCGTCGAGCGGCGTATGGCAGGCCGTGCAGTCGAGACCGGCGCCCAGCACGTGCCGCTCGTGATCGAACGCGGTGCCGCGGAACGACAGCTCGCTGCGCTCCACCCCGAGGTGGCACCGCAGGCAGATGTTCTCGCTCACCCGCGGTCCGAGATCCGCCTGCGGCACCGTGTACGGGAGGCTACCCACGCGCACGGCTTCTTCCACCAATTCCAGACTTGCCCGCAGCAGCTGGTCGGCGTAGGCGATGTTGTGCGCTCCCTTGCCGCGCTCGACGAACTCCAGGTTTTCCGCGGCGAGGCGTAGCAGCGAGTCCACTTGCGCTCTCGTACGCACCGGGGCCGACCCCGCCGCTCGACCCGCGCCCTCCACCACGCGCGACGTAAGCCGCACCTTGCGCTCCATCTCCTGCTGCCACGAGGGCAGGATGTTGGCGTAGCGGATGCCGTGACACGAGAGGCAGGACGCCTCGCCGGCGAACCGCACCGACTCGTGCGCACTCACGTCACGGAGCAGCTCGTGGCACCCGGTGCAGGAGACCCGGGCGAGGAACATGGAGCTCGGGGCGTCGTCGGTCCCGTGCCCGCCGATCCCCGCGTACAGTCGTTGTTGCGCCTCGTGCACCCGTCGGTGGCACGCCGCACAGTCGAGTTCCGCCGTTTCCTTGAGGGAAAAGAGGCGATGCGCGATCTCCGTGTGGCACTGGGTGCACTCCACGTTGTGCTCGGCGATGTGCACTCGATGAACGAGCGTCGTGTTCTCGAACTCCTCGATGCGCTCCGGCCGGTTGTGGCACGTCCAGCAGCGTTGCTCGTCGGCGTCCCCCGTGCCGCGCGTCACCTCCTCGTGGCACGAGACGCAGGAGACGAGGTCCTCCACATACTGCTCGTGGTCCACCACGAACCCCGCCGGCGAGACGACGCGTGGCGGTGCCGTGTGGCACGCGACGCAGCCCGCCACCGGCTCGTCTGCGCCGGCCGCCTTGAAGTGACACAGGTTGCACGTCGTCTGGGTGACCGCGAGGTGCTGGCCCTGCACGATCTGGGAGTGGCACGACGTGCAACGCAGCTGCTTGCCGCGGCGCAGCTCGCCCAGGTGCTGCGTGTGGTCGAACCGCACCCCTCGATAATTCACCACGCCTTCGACCTTGCGCAGCGAGTGGCACCCCGAGCGCAAGCAGGCGGCGTCCTCGATCTCGGCCCACGGCTTGGTGCCGTAGGCCCCCGTCACGTACCGCGCTACTTGGTTGGCCGCCTGGAACTTGCCCATCGCTTCGGCTTTGACGCCGGGCGCATAGTGGCAGCTGATGCACGGCACGTCGTTGTGGGTCGAGGTCGCCCAGGAGTCGTAGTAGGGCTGCATGATGTGGCAGTTGGTGCAGAACCCCGGCTGGGCGCTGTACTCGATGAACCCGACCGTTCCCACCGCGGCCAGGATCACGCCGAGCACGCCGATCTGGATGCCGATCTTCAGCGGCTTCGAGAGACGCTGGAGCTGCTCCGAGGCGCGTCGCATCCTACGGCTTGGCTTCCCGCAGCTTGAACCAGGCGAGCACGAGCACCGAAAGGGCCAGGAACCAGACCGGAACGAGCAGCAGCTTGTGCTCCCACTGTTCCTCGGCGTGCGCCTCCGCCGTGGCCCGGATGACCCCCGTGTTCGAGCGCACGCGCAGCCCCAGGTCTCTCAGCCGTTCGAGGTCCAGGCTGTGCTGCACCAGCGCGATCTGGTTGTATTCCGAGACCGCACTCTGGTAGCGGAAGCGCTCGTCGGCCACTTCGTGGCCCATCGCCACCATCTCCTCGATGGCATCGGCCGCCTGGTGGAGCTCCTCCGTGGCTCGCAGCACGCGTTCCTGGATCTCCACACCCATGAGTCCCGGACCACTCTCGGCCTCGTGACACCCTTGGCACAGATTGGCGATGGCGTCGGGCAGCGTGCGCTCGGTACCGTGGTTGCTGTGGCATCCGAGGCAGCCCTGGAGCGCCCCGCTGCGTGCCGGCGCACCGTGCGGCCCCCGGTAGAACGCTTGCCCCAGAAGCTCGTGGCACTGGCTGCACACATCGGCGATCTGGTTGACCGCCGGCGGCAACGCCGCGTGCGAGCCATGGCAGCCAATGCAGGTCGGCGCCGCAAAGTTGCGCTTGCCGAACACGCCGACGCCGTGCGCACCCGCCCGGTAGCGCTCGTACTGATCCGTCGGCTCGCCGTACTTCGCCATCAGCTGTCCGTCCTCGTGGCACCTCCCGCACGTGGCCGGGATGTTCGTGGGGTGGACCTCGCTGCGCGCGTCTTCCGGCGGCAGGATCAGGTGCGCATTGTGGCAGTCCGTACACGTGGGCGCGTCGGTGTCGTCCCGTTCGAGCAGCAGTTGCCCGTGGCGGCTGGTGCGAAACTCGGCGAGCTGGTCGGCTGCCAGGCCATACTGCCGCATCTGGTTGGGGTCGGCGTGGCAGGCACTGCACAGTTGGATGGTCCCCAGCTTGCTGGGCGTTCCCACGAATCGCCCCTGGTGCGCTGCCGGGGTCTCGTACACCGCCGTGTCGCCACCATGGCAGTCGTGGCACTTGATACCCCGCTCAGAGTGGACGCCAAGGGTGAACGAGCGCCGCTTGTCGGCGTGGCAGATGACGCAGCCGTACACCGAGTCGTCCTGCGCAGCGAGTGCCCGATCCGGGGTCACGGGCGCAGCGGTGGAACCATTCGCCACCGCCCCCGAGAGGAGGACCAAACCCAGGACTGCGAGGGTCCCCATTATGGCCTCCCCACTCCATCCCCGGCGCCGCTGTCTGCAGGGGCTCCCGGCTCGACCGGCGTCGGCCCGACTCGTTCGAGCGGTGTGCCGGACCTCGCCGGCACCACCCGCTCCTGCCGCTCCACCCGCCCAATACCCTCTGAGGGAGGCAACGAGCCGATGCCCCGGCCCAGAGCCCACAACACGATGAAGCCGCCGAAGAACACCAACCCGAGGGCCGCCACGACCGGGCGCTTGCGAATCCGTCGTTCCGGACGACGATCGAACAACGGGAGGAGGAACAGGCTGAAACCCACCAGCGTAAAAGCGGTGAACCCCCACATCCCGAGATAGCGAAGCAATGCCAGCGAGACGTCTACGGGCACCCAAGTGGAGACCAATTGACCTGGTACCGTGAGGGGATCGGCCGGATCGCCGAAAGGTCGCGGGAACAGCACTGCTAGGCTTACGACCACCGCCAAAATCAAGACCGTTACGCTGAGTGACCGCAGCAAGTGGTTGGGGAAGAACGGCGTGCCTTGCTGCTCGGCTTCCTCCATCGCCTGTTGCAGAGCTTCCTGGGTCGTCCCCACGGCACTCAGGCGCCACGGCGCCTTCTCTTCCGCCACCTCAACCGGCGGCGCGATGCCGCGGCGTCGCACCAGCGTAAAGTGATACGAGAGCAGAGCCAGAGAGATCCAGGGAAGCACGATCACGTGGAGCGAAAAGAAGCGGCTGAGCGTCGCTCCGGAGACGATCACGTCACCCATGAGGGCGTCCGCAATCACCGCGCCGAAGAGCGGGAAGCCGGAGATCGCTACCAACACCTCGGTCACCGTCCAGTAGGCCCACTGATCCCAGGGCAACAGGTAGCCGCTGGCGCCGAACGCGAGGACCACTCCCAGCAGGAGCAGCCCGACGGTCCAGTTGGTCTCCCGTGGGGGCTTGTACGCCGCCTCGAACAGGACCCGCGCCATGTGCGCCAGCACGGCCAGAATGATGAGGCTCGCAGACCAGACGTGGACGTGGTAGATCAACCACCCGAAAGACACGTGCGACACGATGTGCTGCACGCTCGGGTTGGCCTCCTGCACCGACGGGCGATAGTACAGCGCCAGCAACACGCCCGTGACCACCAGCATCATGAAGAGCACGTAGGTAATCCCGCCGAACATCTGGCGCCACCCTACGTGGGGATCGAGCCGGTATTGCAGCGCCTTGCGTAGCGCATCATCGATCCGCAGCCTGCGGTCGATCGGCCCGTAGATCAGCCCAAGGAACCTGGCTCCTCCCAGCAGGCCCGCATCTGCACTTGCCTTGAGGTCGTCCCATGTCTGGGAGAACCATGATTTCGTAGCGTTCCAGGCTCGGCGGATCATGCTAAGACTCCGTCACGTAGATCGTTCCGTCCCGTACGAACACCGCGTAGCGGGCGAGCGGCGCAGTGGAGAGGCCGGTCACGACGTAGCCGTGGAGGTCGTAGATCACGTAGGAGCAGGGCGAGAAGACGCGTGACGACTCGTCATCCCATTGGAGGATGCAACCATCGCTGGGGGAGACGCCCTGCAAGGCAAAGTATGAGTCTTCCTCGACCCGAACGACGAGGATGGCGCGCTCGCCCCACCGCACCAGGCGGCTCGCCCCAACCGGGAAGTCGGCTTGGCGCACCACGCGAAACGCAGGCTGCACCTGCGGGATCTCGAGGCGCTCGGCCGGCAGCACGTAGAGCCCGACACTCAGCCCGACGGTCGCGATGATCAGGACCACGACCGCACCCAGCAGGAGATCGTTGAAGCCGAGCCCCGAGATCTTGCCCTCCGCACCGTTAGCGCTCAGCGCTCCCCCCTGGATGTGAGCCTAGCCAGCCCGTTGTCGCGCCGTGCTGAACACTGGCAAACCCCATCCGATTGTGCAACCGGCCCCGCCCCCTCACGAGGGCGGGGCCGGCATTGGATCTGTCAACCGCCGATCACCTGCGCCGAGCGGCCGCTGAATGCTCCTACTTCCGCACCACCTCCGGCCCGATCGCGCGCTGATCAACGGGCAGCGGGTTCGGGACGCCGTAGAAGGCGGCAGCGTGGTTGATCGAGGCGCGCATCAGTGCCCGAAGGAACTTCGGGTTGTGCACGCCGTTGCCGGCCGCGGGGTGCCCGCCGACCTCCTGGAAGTTACCCGAGCTGACTTCGACATAGAAATCCCCGAACCACGGCGTGTCGTCGGTGTGGGCGAGCTGCGCGTTCCACAGAATGCCCTCCGCCACCGTGAACATCTCGTCGCCCACGTCAAGGATGCTCCCACCCTCCTGCGCCACGATGCTCACCAGGAGCCCCGTGTCGCCCGTGTCCAGCGTGTCGTTGTCGTTGGCGTCGTTCCAGATGTCCTCGAGATATCCGGTGAGCTCGGCCTTGAAGTTCTCGTAGGCCGTCTGGGCAATCGTCTCGTTGATGTGGCACGGGAGGCAGGCGGTGAAGCGCCGCTCGTCGTTCGTGCAGTTGCCGCCCGCGACCGGGATGCCATCGGTGTCCAAGCACGGGATGGCCTCGAACAGGTGCCCCACGCTCTGGAACTCGAAGTCGCCGGTGGCCTGGTCGGTGACCGTAAACATCTCCACATGGCACGTGGCGCAAAGCCGCTCGTTGACGGAAGCGTCACCGTGCGCCGCGACGAGGCCGTCCTGCCAATCGAGGCTGTCGGGCCACCAGCCGATGTTCTGGGCCAGCACCAGCGGCCCCTGCGCCGCATGGGGCCCGTGCGTGGTGGCCGTCGGCACCGTGCGGTTGTTGTGGCACTTCACGCACAGGTTGCGGGACGAGGGGTCATCGATCGGCGATCGCAGCTGCGCATCGAAGTCGTGACTGTGCGGGTCGTGACACGTCGCGCAGACGATGTCGAACGGCCCGGTGTCGTCCTTCTCCACATAGTTGGCGTTCTCGCCGAACTGCGCGACGAGGGCGATCCGGCCGTTGTGGCACTCTCCGCAATCGGACCGGCCGGAAGCGAAGCTCGTCACGTTCCCGTGCACTGACTCGGACCACTGCTCCACAAACGGATGGTGCGTTCCCTCGTGACAATCGCCACAGCCGTCACCCAGCCCCGTGGCGGCCTGGATCGAGGCCAACGGCTGCGTGACCGAAGGATTCGCGGCGTGGTCGGCGCCCGGACCGTGGCAATTCTCACACTGCACATCCGCATAGATGGCGCGCCCAACGGCGTCGGCCGTGTCGAGCACGTTGATCCCGGCGGCGGCCGTGAGGGCGTTGCCATTCTCACTTACCGCATGGCACCCCTCGCAGAATCCCTGCGCACCGCCGGAGCCCTGCAGCGTCTCCCACGCCTCGGAGTGATGCGTCCCTTGCCAGTCAGCGGTCTGATCGGCGTGGCAGTTGCCGCAGGTGGGCCAACCGGCCTCAACATCGGCGTAGCCGAGGAAGCCGTTCACCGAGTCGGGCGGCGGGTTGAAGGGATCTCGCGCTTCGGGGATGATCGTGTCCTCGGTACACGCGCCCATCCCGAGGAATCCCAGCGCAAACACAGCCAGGAGCGCTCTTCTCACGTACGAATGTGCCATCTCCGACTCCTCCCCCCCATTTATTGAATACCACATCCCGGGCACGTCCGGGACTCTGCTGCTAGTTGTCTCGGACACTGCTACTAGTTAACGCGAGCAAATTAGTCGCGCAATAGACGGCACTCGCCTAAAGAAATTTTAATAATCCACTATACATTAACGACTTAGCCGCTCTGACCCGTACCTTCCTCAACTCGCAGGATCGGCCGCGTATCCAAGATACGTCAACACGATGATGTAGACGATCATCGCGATCCCGATCCAGGTGAACAGCTGGCTCGGCTCGCCACGTGCGGAGCGCCGGTCCAGCAATGGGATGAGCAGCAGGAAGAGACCGGCCAGGCCGAACCCAATGATGCCCACGACCTCCCCCTCGATCCCCAGAATGTGGGCCGGCAGATACTTCAGCGTCTGGAACGTGAACATGAAGTACCACTCCGGCTTGATGCCCGCCGGGGCCGGAGCGAACGGGTCCGCCTTGTCACCGAGATGCGCTGGGAAGTAGGCCGCCAGCGCCGCCAGCGCCGCCAGCGCCACCAGCCACCCCACCAAGTCGCGCAGCAGGAAGTTGGGGACGAACGGCATGGCGCCCTTGCTCCCTCCGCCCCGGTCGACGTCGAGGGGGACGCTCATCCCCTGCTTTTGCACGAGGAACAGATGGAGTCCCAGGATGACGACGGTGAGCAGTGGGAAGACCGCCACGTGAAACGCATAGAACCGCGTGAGCGTCGCGCCGGTCACGTCGTCTCCCCCGCGCGCCACCCGCAGCAGGAACTCTCCGACGATCGGCACCGCTCCGACGATCTCGGTCCCCACTCGCGTCGCGAAGTACGCCAACTCGTTCCACGGCAGCAAATACCCGGTGAACCCGAAGGCCAGCGCGAGACCCAAGAGCCCCACACCGGAGAACCAGGTTATCTCCCGCGGCCGACGGTACGCCTTCAGAAGCAGCACGCTGAACAGGTGAATGAACAGGGTGAAGATCATCAGGTTCGCTGCCCACGAATGGATCGAGCGGACCAGCCATCCGAACTCCACCTCAGCCATCAGGAACTGCACCGAC
This sequence comes from Gemmatimonadota bacterium, assembly GCA_039592335.1. Taxonomy (GTDB): domain Bacteria; phylum Gemmatimonadota; class Gemmatimonadetes; order Gemmatimonadales; family GWC2-71-9; genus WVYX01. The sequence goes on from JBDHBX010000001.1 coordinate 20,999, forward strand.
TCGTAGGCCTCCTCGGCGCTGGGTCGGTAGTAGAACAGCAGCAGGATGCCCGTGGACACCTGGACGATGAACAGAAAGAGGGTCATCCCTCCCAGGTAATACCAGATCGTGTGCCGGTGGACCGGCACCTCCTTCTTCTTGGCGAGCGTCTTGAGCCCGGCCAAACCGATCCGCGCCTCGAGCCACGCCTCACACTCGGTCAACCACTGTTGCAGCCGCGCCATGTCAGCTTGCCCTGCTCACGAAGATCTGATCGTCGCGCACGTTCACGACGTAGGCCTCGAGCGGCGCCGGTGGCGGGCCCTCGATCTGCTGTCCGTTGAGGTCGAAGTGCCCATTGTGGCACGCGCACCAGATGTGGCCAATGTCCCCTCGATACTGCACGATGCAGCCCAGGTGCGTGCAGGCGGCCGAGAAAGCTCGAAACTCACCCGTCGCCGTGCGCACCAGGATCCCCGGGCGGCTGCCGAACCTGAAGATCTCCGCCGAGTTGGGGGCGACGTCCTCCGGTCCGAACGGCAGCGTCACCGAGGCCGCCGCGGACTCGCCCGCCGCGGGTGGCACGAGGTAGCGGCCCGTGGGGTAGAGTATCGCCAGTACGAGGCCGCCGACGCTGGTACTGAGCAGCCAGGTCGTCAGCGTCCTGCTGAGCACCCAATCGATGAATCTCCTGCGAGAAGTCCCGCGCGCGGGGCCGTCTACAGCCATTCAGAAGTCCTCGGATCAGGTTGTGGGTTGTTCTCTGCTCTCGAGCTGCCGGATCTTGAGCAAGAGCCCGACGATCAGCATCACGATGATGACCACCGAGACCGCCAGCCCCACACGTCGGAACTGGAGCCGCTCCCCGGCCTGCACCCCGAGTTCGTGCGCAGTCGCCGAGATCTCCAACCCTGACTCGACCTCGTCCTTCACGGCAATCACGTTGAAGGAGTGAACCGCTGCCCGGGCACTGATCAACGCGGTACTCGCGCCGGCGAGCTCGAATTGCGCCTGGCTTACCTCCATCCCGGCGTGTTCCGCCCGCTCCAGAAGCGAGTCCGCCTCATGATGCGCCGTCGACAGAGAGTCGATCAAGCTGCGCATCGCGCTGGCTACCTGGCCACCCGGATCCCCGGAGGTATGGCACCGGGCACACACCGCTCCCTCCTCGAGCCCGAGTAGCTCGTCACTGGGCCGCGTGATGTCGTGGTTGTTGTGGCACGTCGCACAGCCCGGCACACCCAGCAACGCGAAGGTCCTGGCATGCCTGCTCTGCGCGAAGAGATCTGCCATCACACTGTGGCATTGCCCGCACACGTTGCCGACCCAGGAGACCCCGGGGGGTGCGGCACCGTGGTTCCCGTGACAGTCATTGCAGGTGGGGGCCGACAGGTCACCTCCTTGCGACATCGCCTCCCAGTGGACACTCCGCTGGTATCGCTCGAGCTGGTCGGTGGCAATGCGGTACGGCTCCATGTACTCGGCGTCGGCGTGACACCTCGCGCAGGTCGCCGGCACGTTGAGCGGATTGACGCTGGAGAGCGGATCGGTGGGAGGCCTGATGGAGTGCGCCGGGTGGCAGCTCACGCACGTCGCCGTCTTGGGATCACCGAGCCCTGTTAGCCGTCGACCGTGCACCGAGCTGGCGTACTCCGCCACCTGGTCTACCCGAATCGAGGGGTTGTAGCGCCTCATGAACTCCGCGTTCGAGTGGCAGCGGCCACAAAACTCGGCAACCTGCTCGCGGCCAGGCTTGGCAAGGAATCCCTTGGCAGGGTCCATCGAAGCAAGCCCAGGGTCGGTCGCGTCACCACCGTGACAGGCGACGCAGCCGAATCCCCTCGTGGCGTGAATGTCGCTGGGGAACGCCCGCGCGGGATTGGAGAGACGTTCATCACCCAGGACGATGTGGCATGCGCGGCAGTTGTCCACCGCGTCTTCCTGTTCCTGCGCCGCGGCGTCTGATAGCGAAGTGAAGGCCGCGAGCAGATAGATGGATGCGAGCGTGCGGAGCGCCGAGCGTGACATCAGTTCTCGTGCCCCAGCATCTGGAGATACGCGGACAGGTCCGCCATCTCAACGGTGCTGAAGGTCGGCCAGGGAACTTGGGCCTGCCCCGCTTCACGCCCTGTCATGGCAGCGTGGTTCCACAACGCCGCCATGACCGCAGCGGGCGAGTCGAGTCCCTGAGCCTGAGCCAGGTCACCAGCCGACGCGCCTCCTCTTCCTCCCACCGAATGGCACTCCAGACATCCCTTGTCCCGCACGCGGCGCGCTCCTCGGGTGGCACTGCCTGCCTCACCAAAATATCGAACCGACGATAAATAGGCGACGAGATCTGCCATGTCTCCGGCACTGAGCCGCGGGACCGAGATCCCGCTCCTCTGTATCGCATCGAGCATAGTAGGAGCCTTATTCCACATCGCCGCGGCGAAGTCGATCAGGCTCTCGTGCCGTCCCATTCTACCCAGGCCCGGTGCCACCATGCCAGTCTCACCCTCAACGCCGTGGCACTGGCTGCAGCCACGGTCCACGAAGCGCTGGCGCCCCTCCTCCGGACGCCCGGGGAGCACGTATAGCGGTCCCGTCGGCATCGCGGTAGACCACGACTCCAAGTAGGCGATGACATCCGTCAGCTCGGAGCCGGTGAAGGAGGGACGTCGGATTCCTTGAGCTCGCATCGCTTCGGTCATCGCCGGGCCGTGGTTCCACATCGCCGTGGCGATCTGGATCGGCGATCCATACTGGCTCAGGAAATCGAGGTCCGGCCCGGCGACGCCACCCACCCCGGCAACTTGATGGCACAGCACGCACTTCTTCTCAGAGAAGAGCTGCCGACCGCGGTCGATCTCGCCCGGAGGATCGAAGTAGTCGAGCCACACCAGAAACGCGACCAGGTCGCCGGCTTCCCACGGGTCCAGGCGCGGCCGCTCGATCCCGAGCTCATCCATCCGCTGCACCATCTGCGGGAGGTGATTCCACATCGCGGCGGCGAAGCCGTAATAGGACTGTGGCTCGGAGGACCGCCCCAGGTCTGGGCCCACCGCGCCGCCGACTCCATTAATGGCGTGGCACCCGGCGCACCCCATGGCTCCGAAGAGCCGTGCACCTGCCGGCACGCTTTGGCCCGTTCCTTCCGGTACTTGCGAAAGCAGCGGCTGGAGGGGCCAGCCGAGCACCACGAGAGCGCTACAGAGCGCCCGCAACGTGGCTCCCTTGCCATATCTAATCATAAGACACCGCCTTCGAGCTGCAGCCCACTTCGCGCTGCCGGGATGGCACCCCACCGGGGAGCCGTCGGCTAGTCTCGCCCCCCTGACTCCTGTCGCTCAGCCACAAGACTTCTGAGATAGACCGACAGATCCCGCATTTCGTCGCCTTCAAACAGCGGCCACTCCGCATCCTGGAGTTGCGTCAGGTCGTACATGGCGGGGGCGTGGTCCCACATGGCCGTGGCCAGCCCGAGCGGCGTCCGGACCACCAGTGACTCGGACAGGTCGGGCCCAACCGACGACGCACCGCCCGACGGATGGCAGGTCGAGCATCCCTTGCTCGTGAAGAGAACCTCGCCTCGCCGCACATCACCTCCCATCTCGTTGAACCGCAGGTAGTACAGGAACGCAATCACGTCGGCCATCTCGGTTCCTTGGAACCGCGGAAACGCCATGCCCCGACCGCGCATGACCTGGGCCATCTGCGACGCGTGGTTCCATAGCGTCCCCGCGATCTCGGAGACCCGCAGCCGTTGCGTCGCCGTTCGCAGATCCGGCCCGAATGCCGTCCCACTGCCATCCAATCCGTGGCACCCAGTACATCCTTTCGTCGTGAACAGCTGTCGACCCAAGTTGGGATTCGGGGGCGGGAGGAACACCAGGTCGCGTCCCCGCAGCGATGAACGCTCTCGGATGTATGCCTGGATGTCCGCCATCTCTCGCCCGAGGAACGTGGGCATCGGGACCCGCTCCACCGATAGCTGGGCTCGCATACTGGCCCAGTGGTTCCACATCCCCTGCGCCAGCACGATCGGCGCGACGTAGCGAGCGTAGCCGTCGAGCGGGGGACCGCCATTCCCGCCTTCACCACCCACGGCATGACACGCCGCACAGCGCTGTTCCCGGTACCACCGCTCGCCGAGCCCGGGGTCCCCCGGCTCGTCGAACAGCTTCACGTAGTAGATGTAGCTGATGATGTCAGCCAGCTCCGCCTCCGTGAAGGTCGTCCACTGGAATCCCCTCTCCCTCACGGTCTCGATCATCCTCGGCGTATGGTTCCAGAACACCCCCGCCAGTTGCTGCAAGCTCCGACCGGCTCCGACCAACGCGAAGTCGGGACCGAGGTCCCCGCCGTTCCCCCAGATGGCGTGGCATCGCACGCAACCCCGCTCGACGAACAGGCGCCGGCCGGCAATGGGATCGCCCGGGATCGACTCGGTCGACTGCGCCCAGGCGCTCGGTGCGCCGGTCAAGCAGAGCCAACCTAGGGCCCCGACGATCCGGATCCACTTGGATCTCACGAAGCGCGTGGCAGGTATCATGTGTCTCTCACCGCGGCTAGTAGCTGGCCGAGCTCGAGTACCTCGCCACCCGCTCGGCAACTTCCTGCACGGCCTCTCGCCCCTCCTTGATTTCCCAGATCGAGACGATTGGCACGAACTTGGTGGCGACCATGTACAGCAGGATGAATCCAGAGAACGTTGCCGACATGATGGAAAGCTCGATCCACGAGGGCAGATAGTGACCGATGGACTCGATCTCCCAACGCGGGTTGACGGACGTCGGGACCACGATGTTGTACCGTTCGAGCCACATGCCGATCACCACGGCAATCCCGGCGATGAGCGTGCCGCGGGGCGTCCGGGTCGACGGCCGCGCCATGAGGGCCAGTGGGATCACGAAGCACCCCGCGACCATGATCCAGAACGGTATGGCAAACGGGCCAGTCAGCTTCGCCCAGAAGGTGCGCATCTCGCCGGGCTCGCCCCCATAGAACGCGGTCAGATACTCCGCGAACGTGAAGTAGAACCACAGGATGCTGAACACAAGCAGCATGCGCCCGAGGTAGTCGAAGTGAATGTCCTTGAAGTAATTCTCGAGACCGTACGCCCGCCGTAGTATGACCATTGCAATCAGAATCGCCGCGATTCCGGAGTAGATCGCTCCCATGACGAAGTAGGGCCCAAAGATCGTGCTGTGCCACATCGGCCGCAGCGTCATGGCGAAGATCCAGCCGATGACCGTATGCACCGACACTGCAATAGGGATGACAACGATCGACAGGACGCCGATGGTACGCTCGAGTCGATAGCGCTGGACGGGTGTACCCCGGTATCCGGCGGCCAGGAACCTGTAGAGGCGCGGAGCCTTGATTCCCGAGTCACGAATGATCGCGAGGTCCGGTATCAAAGGAACGTAGAGGTAGATCGTGCAGGCGGTGAAATAGAGGCCGATGCTGATCACGTCCCAGAGGAGAGGGGAGCGAAGCTGGGCATGGAATAGCACATTCAGCACACGGTCGGGCCGCCCCAAGTCGATAATCGGCTGGATCGCGCCGAACCCGATGACGAGCACCGTGATCAACTCCGCCGATCGCGTGATCGCTCGTCTCCATTCGGCTTTGCTGACCCGGAGGATGGCGGAGATCAGCGTACCGGCATGGCTGATCCCGATGAAGAACACGAAGCAGATGATGTAGATGCCCCAATACCCGGGCCGGTTCAGTCCGGTACGACCAAGACCGTCGCGCACCTGCAGGTAGTAGGCGAAGGCGCCCCAGAGGGTGATGGCAACCAGGATCGCCGCCACGACGTAGTACCCTCGCGAGGTCTCTACCAGCGGCCGCAAGAGCACCCGCTCGTCGGGCGGCAGGCCGTCCAGCTTGGCCTTCACGTCCTCGCGCATGTCACCCCCTCGCCCGCAGATAGTAGACCTTCGGTTGCGTTCCCAGATCCTCCATCAACCGCATCACCCGTGGGTCCTCCTTCAGCTCGGCCACCCGATGGGTGGGATCGTCGAGGTCGCCGAACACTATGGCTTCGGTGGGACAGATCTCGGCGCACGCCGGCTGGTAATCGTCCTCCCGCAGCTCGCGCCCTTCGGCACGGGCATCCTCCCGTGCTTGCTGCAACCGGTGGTGACAGAAGGTGCACTTCTCGATGACGCCCTTGGGCCGCACCGACACGTCCGGATTGAAGTGCTGGCGTTCAGACTCGGCCCACTCGGGCCCATACCAGTTGAAGTACTTGACCAGGTAGGGACATGCGTTGGCACAGTAGCGGCATCCGATGCAGCGCGGGTAGATCTGGCCCACGACCCCCTCGTCGCTGATGTAGGTCGCTTCCACGGGACACACCTTGATGCACGGCGGGTTGTCACAGTGCATGCAGGGACGAGGGTAGAAGTGCATGACGGTATGGGGGAACTCTCCCTCCACATGAGCCGAGACCTTCATCCAGCTGATGGTGCGTCCCATCTCCGCCTGCTCGGGCGAGACCGTCGGGATGTTGTTCTCGCTCTTGCACGCCACCTCGCACGCGGCACAGCCCGTGCAGCGGTCGAGGTCGATCACCATGCCCCAGCGCGTCATCGCTCCCGACCCCTCACGCCCTCTCGAGGCGTATGAAGGTGGAAAACCAGCTCGACAGTCCCGTCAGCGAATCGCTCGACGGCTCGAGCAACCGGAGAGGATTGGCCACCTCTCCGTCGGGCGACTGCAACCGGTAGGGCGCACACACGTTTTCCGCGGCGGTACCCGGGAAGACCTTGAGGCGCGCGCGATACCGGCCTCGCCGTGACGTCACCCACACCATCGTGCCGTCGGCGAGTCCCATCGCCGCGGCCGTGGCGGGCGCTACTTCCACCCAAGGCGCCCAATGGACCTCGGGGAACAGACCGGGCTGCTCCACGAGCCACCGCTCAAAGGCCAACGTGCCCGACGCAAGGGTCGAGACACGATACGGCATGAGCCGAAGCGCGAACTCGTCCTCGGCGACCGCGGCTTGCGGCGCCACATCGACATATGGCCTTCGGTCCCTCCCCTCCGCATCGAGCTCGCGCAGCAGCGCGTCCGGCATCAGGTCGATCCGACCACTAGGCGTTTGCGCGGTTCGCGCTGGGTCAGTGTGGTCGTAGAACAGATCCGTCCAACCGCCACGCTCCACCAACTCTTGCCAGAACCCCTCGAAGTCCTCGTGCTCCGGCAACCACCAGCCGCGCTCCTCCATCTGGCGGTGGTGCCGCCGCTCGAATTCGTCACCTAGCGTCATGCCGTGACCAGCGGAGAAGAGGCCGCGTGCGCGGGCCTTGAGAAGTGACTCGAAGTTCTCGTGCGCGAGACTCTGCGCGACGCTGCCGCCCAAGCCACGTGCCACGGCCAGCACCGCATCACCCGTATGCATCCCACCCGGATGCGGTTCCACCAACGGCCTGGCCATACCCCAGACCTGATGGGGGTACGAGGTTGGTGTCGGCGCATCCTGCCACCGTTCGTACGGCAGCAGATCGGGCAGCACGAGGTCGGCATGACGCGTCGTCTCGTCGAGGAACGGGGAGAAACTGACAACGAACGGCAGCTTCGCCAGCGCCGCCCTCCAGGCCTCGGGATGGGTCGATGAGGCTAGGGGATCGGCATAGTAGAGGAAGAGCGCCTCGACGTCCGATCCGGATCCGGCTGCGACCGCCTCGGCGAACCGAAGCGGCGGATCCCCTTCCCCGAAGGGCGGTGGCGCACCGCCCGTCGGGGCGCGCGCGAGGCCGGCGCGTCCCGTCTCGTCAAGCTCCAGCGACGGCAACGCGGCGAGCGGAGGATCGCTGCCGAACAGCACCCCCCCCGGGCGGTTGATGCTCCCCAGCAAGACGTTGAGACTGTGCACCGCCACGCCGGCGAGGAGACCGTTCGGCGCCGCCGTCACGTCCGGTCCGCACACGACGACCGGGGCCCGGCTTCGTGCGAGAGTCCGTGCCAGCTGCGTAATTCGCTCCACCGGTACGCCCGTGACCGCCGAGACTTCCTCTGTGCGGTAATGGCGCATGATCAACGACCGGTAACCCTCCCGAGCCCGGCCGCGGGGATCGACGGCATCCTCGAAGCCCGAGACGTGCGCGGCCACGAAGCGGGCGTCGTACAACTCATCCCTGAGCAGCACGTAGGCGATGCCGAGCGCGAGCACGCCATGCGTTCCGGGTCGAATGCCCATCCACTCTTGGGCCCGCGCGGCGGTGCGGGAGAAGCGCGTGTCCACCTGAATGAACCGCGGCCGGTCTTCTTCCTCTTCGTGACCGTTGGGACTGGCATACGCCACGAACGCCTGCAGCGGCGACCACCACGACTCGAACAGCGGAGCACCGAAGGACAGCACCAGATCGGCCCGTTCCAGGTCGTAGCCCGGGCGACGCCGGATGCCGTGCATGAGCGCCATGATCGTGTCGGTCCCGTCCTGATACTCGTCGGGTACGTAGTTGGGTGATCCGTACGCCTGGAAGAACTGGCGCCAGAGATCCTGCATCGTGCCGGCGCAGTAGCCCGCCACCAGAGCCAGCGCCTCCGGCCGCCCGGCGGCTCGCAGATCCTGCAACCGCTCCACAATGAGCGCGATGGCGCCGTCGTGTGACACGGACTGCCACTGTCCGGCGCCGCGGGCACCGACGCGGACGAGCGGCGATGCCAGCCGTTCGGGGTGATACAGCATCTGGACCCCCGCCAGGCCCCGTGGACAGACGCCGCCCTGGCTCATGGGGTGGAGCGGGTTCCCCATGATCCTGACGAGGCGGCCGTCCACCATTCGGCCCTGGATGCCGCACCGCGCCGGGCAGACGAGGCATGCCGAGCGATGGCGCGCTTCGATGCCCGGTGCCCAGCCCGGGTCCTCCGCACCCGTCTCGGTCGTCCAGAAGACTTCCCGCGCTTGCTGGAGGGCGAGCGCGGTGGCACCCATCGTCCACAGGAACTCGCGTCGCGTCGGTGTCATGCCGCTGTCTCCCCCCCTACCGGTGGCATGCGTTGCAGTCCAACGTTTGCCCTTGCTCCAGGTGGCAGTCCATGCAGAAGTCCATGGTTACCTGCACCAGCGGCCTGCGCGGCGGACGCTCGGTCGCGGCGATCGCGCCATGGCAGGTCTCGCATTCCAGCTCGCCGAGCGCCACATGCCGGCGATGCGTGTAGAACACGTGCGGAGCGAGACGGAACAGCTTGTTGAACCGCAGCGGGTCCCCCTGCGTGATGAGCTCGGTGACGCGGGCCGCCTCCTGCGACGTGCCTTGGGGCACCGTGTGGCACATGGAGCACGTCTGGGCGTCCGGCAGGCCGGCATGGGCACCGCGGCGAACGTACGCATGGCAGAACTCGCAGTTGAGGCCGAGCTCTTCCGTATGTTTGCGATGGTTGAACTCGATGGGCTGCGGCACGGCAGTGCCACGCCTTGCCACCAGCGGTACCGTCACCACTGCGGCGAGGACCAGCACGGCTAGCCCGACCGCGACTCTTCGGTCGAGCCGCCCAGGTGGAGTCGTCACGACATGCCCTGAGTGGGGGTGTCCGCGGAGCCGCTACGGCCGCCGACGACCAGCCCGACGAGTCCGACCAGCAGGGCAACGAGCCCGATCCCCGCGCAGGCCCGTACCACCCAATCGAACCACGAGGCGAATTCCGTCATCCTGCCCAGAGCGTACAGCAGGAACGCGATTGTGAGCAGCACGACACCCGCGCTGAACGCCCGGATCCACTTCAGCCTCCGGGCGTAGCGGGCGAGCGGAAACTGACACTCCGGGCACACCTCGCCCGACGGGTCGCGCCACACGAACGACCACCGCTTCCCCCCCTCGGCGTCGGTGGCCTCCGGTTCGGCAGCCGGGAGCACCGGCTTGACGATCTTCCCACACCCGGGGCACTGCACCCCGCCGGTCACCGCCGTACTGATACGCTCGCTAATCCGCATCGTCTTTCCCCCTGAGATTCACGGCTCCCTCCGATTCGGCGACAGTCCGATCGCCGAGATGAGGATGCTGCCGGTCTATCCGGCAGCCCCGTGCACAGCTGGCGTTTCGGTGTCGCTCCAGGGCGGAAGTAGCTTGACCAGCGCCCACAGGATCGCGAACGGCAGGAATAGCAGTCCGATCGTCATCCCCAACCCCTCTACGCCGAGCAACTCTACCCTATAGAGCGTCAGGCCGCGCAGGCTCTTCGAGAAGAGCTGGCCCCCGATGACCACGTTCCAGCGGATGCTGAAGATGCCGATCTGAATGAGAACCGCCGCCGTCAGGTAGATGAGCTGCCGCAACTCCGGCGGCGTCCGCAGGATGCCGCCCTTTCTCAAACCCGGCGACACCAGCGCCAGCGCCAGCAGTGGTATCACCGTCCCCATCACGACCTGGAGCACGATTAGCGAGATGAACAACCGGCTCTCGATGAGCTGCTGCAGGATCTCGATCGACTCTTCCGACTCGTACAGCCGATGGATGAAGTCGAGCGCCTCCAGCGAGAAGTCCACCACCAGCGCGTAGAACAGAAACTGCGCCAGCTTGTCGAGGCATGCCATGTCGATCTTCCGCCAGCGGAACAGCGTCGTGAGCATGTACAGCACGAGCACCAGCGCGATGCCGGACACCATGGCCGAGAACAGGAACACGACCGGCATCAGCACGCTGCTCCACCACGGGTTGGCCTTGATGGAGCCGAAGATGAATCCCACGTAGCCATGGAGCAGGAACGCCGAGGGAATGCCGATGACCGTGATCCACCGTCCCGCGCTGTCGTCGAATCGCAGCGACTTCTCCGACAGATCCGTGGCGCCCAGGGTGAGCGCGTAGTACATCCACCGCGTCACGCCGTGCGACGACCGCGCTTTCAGGACCATGTCCTTGCGGTAGTCGAACCAGATCTCGATCAGCAGCACGACAGCCAGGTACCAGGCGTACACGAAGCCGAACATCGCCATGGCCGACTGGCTGTTCGGGGTAAGGAAGATCTCGTACGAGCGCTCGGGGTGTCCCAAGTGTGCCAGCAGCGGCAGCGGTGCGACCAGGAGAAACGCCAGCGCGGTCAGCAGTGACAGCCGGTACGTGGGCTGCACCTCCTTGACATTGAACACCCGTTCCAGGGAGGCGAGAATGAAAGCACCGGCCACGAGGCCCGTTATGTACGGGTACAGGACGATCAGCAGGCCCCACTGGCTCTCCAGCTCGTTGGGGAAGATGTAGCCTTGCATCGCTACCGCACCTCCCCGTCGAGGTTCGCATAGTACGCCTTGGGCTTTGTGTTCAGGTGCGCCTTGAGGACCTGGACGTCGTTGAACTGCATGAACCGGGCGAGCGGTGTGGCCTGATGCTCGATCTCACCGAAGATCCGGGCGCCCGTGGGACATACCTCGACGCACGCCGGCACAAGCCCGTCGACGAGCCGGTGGTAACAGAACGTGCACTTGGCGGCGACGTGCTTCTCCGGGTGGATGTATCGCGCCCCATATGGGCACGCCTGGATGCAGTAGCGACAGCCTATGCAGTAGTCGTCGTCCACCAAGACCACACCGTCCTGCGTGATGAACGTGGCGCCGACAGGGCACACCTGCACGCACGGCGGGTTGTCGCAGTGGTTACACAGCTTCGGGACGAAGAACGTGCGGCGCACCGTCGCCTGGTCCTCGATGGGCGGGAAGCCGTCTATACCGCCGTTCGGACTGTCGACCTCGACCTCACCGTCGCGGCGGATCACGTATCGCTCGATCCACGTGTTGAAGAAGTGCGGTTCCTCCGGCACATCGTTCTCGGTCTTGCAGGCTACGACGCAGCGGGCGCACCCGATGCACTTCCGCACGTCGATCCCCATGCCGTAGTGATGCTCGGTGGGGTCGTAGCCCGTCCGTCGCTCCTGACCGACCGCCGCCGGCACGCTGACCGTGCCCCACCACAGCACCGGCGCCGCCGCGCCGCACGCCCCCAGGAGGTCGCGCAAGAACTCCCGGCGAGCGAGGGATCCGTGCGCGCCCTGCCTGGCGTCCCGCGGGACCGTGTCTGGCGTCTCAGGCATCATCGCGCCTCGGGATAGTGGGGGTAGTGGCACTGCCAGCAGACGTACTGCTGGTTGTGACTCCGGAGATCGACACGCGGGATTCGCTCTGACGAGGGGGCATCCGGCGCATGGCACGAGCCGCAGAAGCTCCGCTCCGTGGGCTTGCCCGGCCGCACCGATCGCGGGTCGTTCTTGTGCTGGGTCGGAGTGTCGTGGCAGGTCGTGCAGCTCAACTCCACGTGGTGCGAGACCGCCTTCTGGCTGGCAATCTGCCCGTGGCAGGCGCTGCACTCCCGGGGGGTGACCGGCGGCTCGGGAGCGTGCGGTTCATGGCAATCGATGCACGGCATCCGCGGGTTGTGCCGCAACGAATCGATTTGCGGAAAGCCGGTGGGGCGCGACGGGTTGTAGGCATGGCACAGCGGGCAGAAGCCCCGCTCCCGTGGCGCCGACGGCTTGACGTCGAGCGGAGCCGCCACGTGGGCTGCCGCCGGCCCGTGGCACACCTCGCACCGCACCCCGCGGTGATTCGAGGCTTCCCGCGCCTCGGCGATGGGCCGGTGGCACATCGTACACTCCTGGTGCCCCGCGTACTTCTTGGGATGCTCGACGATCGAGTCGATCGCAGCTGCCCGGTAATGTCCGATGTCGCCGAACGTCTCAGGCACGAGCAGGCTGCGCGCCACGAAGAGGCCGATGACAGCCACTGCGAAGACCGCGACGAGGCGAGGCACCTGCTGCGGCATGCGAATCCCCCCCGGGAATCGGTATGCGAGCGGCCCAATCTACAATCCCGACCGCATGACTCGCGCAAGCTTGGGACTTGATCGTGAAGAAATCGTGAAGCCGTCACGAACGGGACTGCAGCGCGCACGATCCGGACGGCCGGACCGCGCCTTATTATTCGACATGCCCCCCACGGCCTTTACCGTTGCGTCCGACTTGGCCACCCTCGCCGTAACCGTGTCGGACCGTGCGATCACGCGCATCGAGCTCAACCGGCGCGGCGGCCGCGGGCCCGAGACAACGCTGGAGCGCCAGGCTGCCGCAGAGCTGGAGGAGTACCTCGCGGGCCGGCGGATGGAGTTCACGGTGCCACTCGGGCCGGAGGGCACGGCGTTCGACCACCGCGTGTGGGACGCCGTGGCCGCCATCCCCTACGGCGAGACGGCCACCTACGGCGAGATCGCACGGGCCATCGGCAAACCCAACGGCGCGCGTGCGGTCGGCACGGCCAACGGTCGCAACCCCATTCCCATCATCATCCCTTGTCACCGGGTGATTGCCGCGGGCGGCAAGCTGGGGGGCTACGGCGGCGGTCTCCCGCTCAAGCGGCGCCTGCTGGACCTCGAGACGACCCGGCGGCTCTCGGCACCACTCTGATCCACGCTCCGTGCACCTGAGCCAGCTCACCGCCCGCAACTTCCGCAACCTCGCTTCGCTGGATGTGGATCTGCCCCCCGAGGGCGTCGTCATTCTCGGGGAGAACGGCCACGGCAAGACGAACGTCCTCGAAGCGGTCTACTACCTCGTGCTGTTCCGCTCGCTGCGCGGCGCGAAGGACCGCGAGTTGGTGCGCTTCGGCGAGGCCGGGTTCTTCGTGGCCGGGGTGGCGGGGCAGCGCATTACCGTAGGCTACGAGACCGCCGGGCGGCGCAAGAAGGTCACGGTGGACCGGGCCGAAGTGAAGAAGCTGTCCGAGGCAGTGGGACTCATGACCGCGGTGGCGTTTGCGCCCGCCGACCGTGCGATCGTCGCTGCCGGCCCGGCGGGACGGCGACGCTACCTCGACGTCCTCCTCTCGCTCGGCAAACCCGGCTACCTGGCCCAGCTCACGGCCATGCGCAACGCGCTACGCCAACGCAACGCGGCGCTCAAGCGGGGGCGCGCCGATGAAGCGCGGGCGTTCGACGCGCCGTTCGCGCGCGCGGCCGCGCACGTGGGTGCCGAGCGGCGGCAGTGGACAGTGGCGTGGTCGGGGCAATATGCTGAGTTGTGCCACGCGCTGGGGGAGGACGGCGTTCCCCGCATGTGCTACCATGCACACCACCACCGGGAGAGCGACTCACCCGAAGAGCTGGAGCGTGGCCTCGCCGTCACCATCGATCGGGACCTGCGGCGTGGCATGACCACCACCGGGCCCCACCGCGACGACATGGATCTCTCGCTGAACGAGCGGGAGCTGCGCACCTACGGCTCGGCAGGCCAACAGCGCACCGCCGCCGTTGCGCTGCGCCTACTGGAGGCCGAGACCCTCACCGCTGCCCGCGGCGGCGCGCCCGTCGCCCTGTACGACGACGTGTTCGCCGAGCTCGACGCGGGCCGGCAGGCCCGGCTGCTCGCCCTGATCCAGGAAACGCTGCCGGGACAGGCGATCGTGACGGCGCCGCGCGAGTCGGAAGTCCCTGCGGCGCTGCTCAAGCGGCCGCGTTGGCGCATGGTGGGAGGCAGACTTGAGACGTAAGAAGGAGTCCACAGCCACCCCCCTGGGCGATGCCCTGGGCGCCTACATCAAGCGGAGCGGCCTGAAGCGCCGCCTTGACCAGGCCAGCGTGATCCCCGAGTGGCCCGAGCTGGTCGGACCCAAGATCGCCGAGGTCGCGACTCCCATGAGCGTGGGCCCCGACGGCACCCTCTTCGTGAGCGTGACGTCGGCGGCGTGGATGCAGGAGCTCCAACTCATGTCGGCCGACATCCTCAGGCGCCTGGGCGAGCGCGGCAAGAAGATCAAGCGCATCGTGTGGCGGGCCGAGTAGGCCCGACGCGGCGCCGGCGACACGCCCGACACACCGGTTCGCGATAGCCGCGCAGACCGCCTCCGAGGCTCCCTGGCGAGCGCTGTAACCGATTGTCATATCAGAACTTAGAATAACCCTGCCCGATTGATTTTCGACCCACGGCTAGGTATATTGGAAGGACCTCAGGTGGGGTCGTTCGCGGCCCCGTTTTTCGTATCACACCCACGGACGATTATGACAGCGGCTCAGCAGCCCGATCGCTACAGCTCCGATTCGATTCAGGTCCTCAAGGGTCTCGATGCGGTGCGGCGGCGCCCCGGGATGTACATCGGCTCCACCAGCGCCCGCGGCCTGCACCACCTCGTCTACGAAGTGGTGGACAACGCCATCGACGAGGCCATGGCGGGCTACTGCGACAAGATCGACGTCACCCTGCACGAGGACAGTGCGGTCACCGTCGTCGACAACGGCCGCGGTATCCCGGTCGACCTCCACAAGACGGAGAAGAAACCCGGCGTCGAGGTCGCGATGACCATGCTCCACGCCGGCGGGAAGTTCGACAAGAGCACGTACAAGGTGTCGGGCGGACTCCACGGCGTGGGGGTGTCCGTCGTGAACGCCCTGTCGGAGAGCCTGGACGTGTGGGTATGGCGCGACGGCAAGGAACACCACATGGCCTTCGAGCGTGGCAAGACGAAGAAGCAGCTCAACGTCGGCAAGGAGGTCAAGAAGACCGGCACCAAGGTCACGTTCCGGCCGGACCCGGAGATCTTCAACGAACTCGACTACGACTACTCGACCATCGCCAACCGGCTGCGCGAGCTGGCGTACCTCAACTCGGGCATCAAGCTCGACCTCACCGACAAGCGGGGCGAGGAGCCGAAGCAGGAGACGTTCCACTACAAGAAGGGCATCACCGAGTTCGTGCAGTTCCTACGGGGGAACCGCAAGGCGCTGCACGCGAAGCCGATCCACTTCTCCACCACAAAGGACGACGTGGAGATCGATGTGGCGATGCAGTGGGACAGCGGCTACCAGGAGAACGTCTTCTCGTTCGTGAACAACATCAACACGCACGAGGGCGGCACGCATCTCACCGGCTTCCGGGCCGCGCTCACCCGCTGCGTCAATGAGGTGGGCAAGAACAAGGGGATGTTCAAGAAGGAGAGCGTCACCCTGAGCGGTGACGACGTGCGGGAGGGGCTCACCGCCGTGCTGCACGTGAAGGTCAAGGAACCGCAGTTCGAGGGCCAGACCAAGACGAAGCTGGGCAACTCCGAGGTGGAGGGCATCGTCAAGACCGTGCTGTACGAGCGGCTCGGCAACTTCCTCATGGAGACGCCGGGCGCGGCCCGCGCGGTGATCGACAAGGCGCTGAGCGCGGCCCGTGCGCGGGAGGCTGCCCGCAAGGCGCGCGAGCTGGTGCGCAAGAAGAGCGCGCTGGAAAACGGGATCCTGCCGGGCAAGCTGGCCGACTGCTCGCTGAGCGATCCCACGATGTGCGAGCTCTACCTCGTAGAGGGCGACAGCGCGGGCGGCTCCGCCAAGCAGGGGCGCGATCGCTCCTTTCAGGCGATCCTGCCGCTGCGCGGCAAGATCCTCAACGTGCAGAAGGCGCGGGTGGACAAGGTCCTCTCCAACGAGGAGATCAGGGCTATCGTCACGGCTATCGGCACCGGTGTGGGCGAGGAGGATTTCAAGCTCGACGAGGCCCGCTACCACAAGGTCATCATCATGACCGACGCCGACGTGGACGGGGCGCACATCCGCACGCTGCTGCTCACGTTCTTCTATAAGGAAATGCGGCCCCTCATCGAGGCGGGCTACGTCTACATCGCCCAGCCTCCGCTCTACCGAGTCGCCAAGGGCAAGGAGGAGTTCTACGCCTACGACGATGGGGAGCGCGAGGAGTACACCAAGCGGCTCCAGAACGGCGGCGGCAAGGGCAACGTGCTCCTGCAGCGCTACAAGGGTCTGGGCGAGATGAACCCCGACCAGCTGTGGCGCACCACCATGGACCCGGCCTCGCGCACGGTGCTGCGGGTGGAGCTGGATGACGCAGTGGAGGCCGCTCGCCTGTTCGAGACCCTCATGGGCGACGAGGTGGAGCCCCGCCGGGCGTTCATCGAGGAGCACGCCAAGTACGTGAAGAACCTGGACGTGTAGAGTAGCTAACTCGTTGTTGGTCAGTCGTTTATGAGCAAGAGCCCCGGGCCGAGCGCCCGGGGCTTTGCGCTGTGGTCAGGTGCGTGGGTTGACGAATAGAAACATTGCTATATACTATGTTGCCATGTCACCACAGCAGCTCGTCAGAGGCGTGGAGCCCGAGGTTCTGCACCGGGCCGCCGAGATCATCAAGATGCTGGGGCACCCCGATCGGCTGAAGATCGTGGAGGTGCTCGAGCAGGGTGAGACCTCGGTGTCGGAGATCCAGCAGGCCTTGGACCTGCCCCAGGCCATCGTGTCCCAGCACCTGGCCAAGATGCGGGGCTGCGGGATCGTCAGCTCCCGCCGGGACGGCAACCACGTGTACTACCGGATCGTGGAGCCCAAGGTGGGACACATCCTGGGCTGCATCCGTAGCTGCGATATGTAGCAAGGGCGGTGAGCTCTACCGCCCCGCCGCCCTACTCCCTCGTCAACCGATAGATCAGAATCGCCGCGCGCTTGGCCATGATGGGGATCGACGTGAGGTCCACCGTCTCCTCCACGGTGTGCGCACCGTCCCCGATCACCCCGAGCCCGGCAAGTGCAGCCTCCACGGTCTCCGCCACGAACGAGATGTCGGCGGCGCCGCGCCGCCCCGGATCCAGGGCGGTCACCGCTCCATATCCCAGGTCGCGGTTCACCTCGGAGAGGATCTCCATCAGGGCATAATTCTCCGGGTAGGGTTCCATGGGGGGATAGGTGTCCCGGAAGGAGAGTCTGGCGTCGGTGTGCGGCAGCGTGTTCTCGGCAATGTCGACCATGCGCTCCTTGGCCCGCTCCAACTGCAGCGCCGACAGCGTGCGCAAGTCCCCCGAGACGATCACCGTGTCCGCGATGATGTTGGTCTTGCCGAAGGCGGTGCCACGGCTCTGCTCCGCATCGAACTCCACGTCGCTGCCGCCAACGATGAGACCGGGGCTGAAGGTGAGATGCTCTTCGCCCTCGAGCTTGTCACGGAACTCGTCGAGGATCTTGGCCGCCGCGAAGATAGCCCCACTCCCCAGGTCCTCCCGGAAGATCTGGGACGAATGGGCCGTCGTGCCGATCACCCGCAGCGTCCAGCCCGTGAACCCACGCCGCGCGACCGTCGCCTTCCCGACCCCACCCACGTTGCCCTCGAACCCCAGCGCAATGTCGGTGCGCAACCCCGCTTCATTCAGATGCCGGCGCCCGTACTCGAGCGGCTGGCCGGTGTGCTCCTCGTCCCCGGTGAACGCGACGGCCACGCTCGTGTTGTCCAGCGCGCCCACCGCGTGCAGGGCCTGGAGCGCGAGCACGATCACCACATCCCCGCCCTTCATGTCGGACACGCCCGGACCCTTGGCCGTCGAGTCGTCGAGCCGTTCGAAGCGCTGGAACGGGCTGTCCTCCTCGAACACCGTGTCGAGGTGGCCGATGAGCAGCATGCGTCGCCCCTGCCCACCGCGCTGCTCGGCAAACAGATGCCCCGCCCGGCTCGCGCTGTCCATCGGGATCCACTGGGTGCGGAATCCCAGGGCTGCGAGCTCAGCGTCGAGGACCTCACCGACCTCGCGAACGCCGTCGAAGTTCATGGTCCCGCTATTGATGTTCACCACCTGCTCGAGGAGCGCGATGGCATCCTCGGTGTGGGCGTCGATGTAGTCAGCAATCGCCTGCTCCTCCTCGGAGAGATCCTGGGCAGACGCGGGCGCGCCGCAGAGCAGCGCGGCCACCGAGGTGGCAATCAGAAGGGTCAGCGTCCTGTTCACGTCGTCCTCAGCTGGAAGGGTCGGGTCGTCGGGCCTCTGACAGTTGACGCAAAAGGAACCGGCGACGCAAGCCCCACGGCGGCCGCCACCCCGGCCTGGCGGGCCGTGCAGGACACTGGCAGTTTCCACGCGACTCCACGATGACTGCACACCCCACCATCACTGCCGTGAGCCACGCCATCACCCGGTGCCGCGCCTGCCCGCGGCTGGTGGAGCACCGCGAGCACGTGGCCCGGGAGCGGAAGCGCGCCTATCACGATTGGCAGTACTGGGGACGACCCGTGCCCGGCTTCGGTGACCCCGACGCACGCCTGCTCGTTGTAGGGCTGGCTCCCGGGGCCCATGGCGCCAACCGAACCGGCCGAGTGTTCACGGGAGACTCGAGCGGCGACTGGCTCTATGGGGCGCTCTACCGCTTCGGCTTCGCCAGCCAGCCTCGCTCGACCAATCGGGACGACGGGATGCGGCTGCTAGACTGCTACGTCACCGCCGCCGGGCGCTGCGCGCCGCCGGGCAACCGCCCGACGCAGGGAGAGCTCGACGCGTGCCAGCCATTTCTGGAGGCCGAGGTGCGGCTGCTCGCGTGTGTGCGGGTTGTGCTCACGCTGGGGCACGTGGCCCACCGACAATGGCTGAGGGCGTCGGGATGGTCGGAGCGGCTGCAGCCTGCCGAGCGACCCGCGTTCGCCCACGGAGCGGAGGCGCACCTGGGCGACGGGACGGTGTTGATCTCCTCCTATCACCCGAGCCGGCAGAACACCAACACCGGCCGCCTCACACGGGAGATGTGGTACGCGGTGTTCGAGCGCGCGCGGGAGGTGGTGGACGGGGGGTAGGGGTAGAGCGGTAGGTAACGATGGTCGCGACGGTACAGTGGGATGAAGCGAGGCCGGGGTCCTACCGGAGCGAACCTCGCGAGCACTGGCCGGCAGCAAATCGTAGGCCGGTCGAGGGCCTTACGGCGCAACGGGTTGGAGTTTCACGGTGCCTCATGGCGAGTGTCAGTTCGCGGAGGCAGGGCCCCAGCCGAGCGCTGAGTTACCGCCGCAGCGTCGAGTCGTGCGGCGTGAGATCGTCCACCTTCCACCCGTGCAGGCGGTACACAGTGCCTCCCGCCGCGTGCCGCACCCAATACCCGGCGTCGGTCGAGTCGAACACCAGAGCGGCCAGCGTGTCTGTGCCCGCCGCGAGCAGAGTGAGACGCCGATCGGGACGCCGGAAATCGGCGGAGTCGGCCTGGGCGGGCGTCGCGAAGGCGCTGGCCTGCGCCGAGACGGCGCCGTACTCGCGCAGCAACCTCGCCACCTCCGCGGAGTCCGCCGGAGTCCCGTCGGCGAAACCCCACACGCTGTCCGCCCGCGCGAGCGTATACCGGCGGCGTCCCCGCTCCACCGTCACGCGCTCGATCTGCTGGGGATCCAGCACGACGATGCGCTTGTCACGCCAATCGGTGACCGTGCGCTCCACCAACGTGCCCAGCGGCCCGCGAATTTGGTACACATGCTCGTCGCCCGCCTGCCGCGCGTACGCGGTGCCGTACTGGCGCCCCTGGTTGCCGACCACGAGGTGGGCCAACGTGTCGCCGGCGCTGATGACGCGCAGGCGTTTGCCGGCCGCCGAGTCCACACCCATTCGCCCGTGCGACGAGGCACTGCGGGCCACGAGGCTCCCGCGCATCGGATTCGCGGCCGCCTGAAACAGCTCGTCCACTGCCTCCGGCGAAGCGGCGTACCCGTTCACGCTCCAGCCGCCCGGTCCGCGTGTGAGCCGCACGGTCTGCTCGCCACTCGCGATCTCGATGGTGTCGATTGCGTCAGCGACCAGCATCGGCAGCAGTTCCCGTTCCTCGATGGTGTCTCGGCCTCCGCCGATAATTGCCACGAGCCCCCACAGGAACAGCGCCGCCGCGAGGGCGATCGCTACGTGGAGCAGTTGGCGCGGCGTCATGCGGTAACGCTCGCCGGCCGGTACGTCTGGCGAGTCCAGCGGCGGCGGCGCCACAGCCAGACCACGGCGAACGCGATGACCAGTAGCGGAACGCCCACCGTGTTCAGGACCTTCACGAAGTCGCGCAGTGCTTCGCTCTCAAACACGAGCGCCGGTGGACGACGGTTCTTCGAGCGGATCTGAATGAGCGCGTCGTCCTGCGCCAGCCAGTCCACGGCGTTGAGCACGAAGAGCATTCCCGTGGGCGTATTCTGCACGTACCGGTCGGTGACGAATTCGGCGTTCCCCACGAGCACGACGCGTCCCAGGGACGGGGCACCTCCACTGTCCGCGGCGAAAGGGTTCACCAGGGCAGCGAGCAGCCGGGTGCTCAGATCATCCTGCGGAAAGTCCCGTTGCGGGGCGATGAACGCGCGCCCCTCCTCGGCCCCCGCGGCTTGACTCGTGACGAACAGCGGCACGACGGTTCCGGCCATGGCCCCGGTCGTATCGATGCTGCTGGCCCACGGGAGGACCATCGCCTCCAAGTCGGCGTTCACCGAGGCTGCCTTGGTGCTGAGGGCGCGAATCCAGAACGGATAGGAGACCAACACACGCCCGAACTGCGACGGCATGGACACGGCTTCGTTCGAGGCGAGGTCGAACACCAGGTCGGCCCGGACGGACACGCCGTACGGCTCGAGCAAGGTGTTCCAGGCCAACGGCTGTGCCATCGCCTGGAAGCCCTGGGGCTGGAGCCGCATGCCGCTCGCCAGAACGAGGGCGCTGCCGCCACGTGTGAAGAACGCGCGGAACCGATCGAGGCTCGTGCTGTCCAGCGGCGGCTGCGCGCCGGCAAGCACCAACACTCCGATCTCGTTCGCGATCGGCGCGGTATCGGCCGCCTGCACCGTACGGACGTCGAAGGTGCGCTGCAGCTCCTGGCGTACGGCACCGTAGGTGTTGCCCTGACCCGGATCGGCGCGCGCCTCAACGAGCGCCACGACCGGGCGCTCGGGCCGGGTGAGCGAGCGGATGAACGAGACGAGGCGGTACTCGAGGTCGTCGGTGCGGGTCACGACCGGTATCGTCTCGGCCGCATCGGCATACTGCACGGCCATGCCGAGGTAGCCCTCCTGCACCTGGAGCTGGGCCTCGCCTACCGAACTGAACTGCACGGGCGGGATTCCCAGAGCGCGCGTCTCCGCCATCGCGTCCTCGTCCTCCGCGGGATCCAGCTCCACGACGCGCAGGTTGCCGCCCCCTGCCGATCGGAAATCTGCGAGCAGGTCCCCAATATCGCGCTTGATGATCCCGAAGTTCTCAGGCAGCTCCTGCGTCACGAAGAGCTTGATCGTGACGAGGTCGTCGAGGTCGGCCAGAATGTCCCTCGTGGCCGGAGAGAGGGTGTAGGCCCTGCCCGGCGTGAGGTCGAGACGCCCTCCGATGTGACTACCCAGCAGGTTCACCACCAGAACGAACGCTGCGAGCAACGCCGTGCCGAGCTGGAGCCGGCGTCGCGTGGCGCGGGCGGGCGAGAGCTTGCGGCGCATCACCCCGTAGTACGCCAGCACGAGGAACAGTGCCGCCACCGACAGGAAGTACACCGCGTCCCTCAGGTCGATCACACCACGGGCGATGTTCTCGAAGTGCGGCAGCACTGCCAGGCCGGCTATGAACCGGGCCAGATCCGGCGGCAGCCCGGTAATCATCGGTCCGGCCCCGGCGAGGATGAACAGGAACATCACCGTCACACCCACGATGAACGCTGTGATCTGGTTGGGTGTCACGCTGGAGGCCCACAGTCCCACCGCCGTGAACGCTGCGGCCAGAAGCCCGGCGCCCACGTATTGGGCTGCCATCACCCCCACCTGAAGGTCGGCGCCCAGCGAGAGCCCCATGGGAATCGTCAGCGTGAGCAGCAACGCAATGCAGCTGAACAGGAGCGCGCCCAGGTACTTCCCGATGACCAGCTCCACCTCGCTGACCGGCTGGGCCAGCACCACCTCGAGTGTCCCCGACCGCGCGTCCTCCGACAGCGTGCGCATGGTGACCGCGGGCGCGAAGAACAGCAGGATCCAGGGCAGGAGCCCCAACATGGGCCGCAGTGAGGCCATGTTCTGGAGATAGGCCGTGCGGAAGAAGAGGAAGTTGTTGAACCCCAGGAACACGACCAGTAGGATGTAGCCCGTCGGGTGATCGAACAGGAACCGCAGCTCGCGGCGCGCCAGAGTCCACACCGTGTTGATCACTCGCCCGATCCTCCGGTGAGCTGGCGGAACAGGCCCTCCAGGCTGCGGGTCTCCTGATGTAGCTCGTACAGCGTCCACCCCCGCTCCTGGGCCAACGCGAACACGTCAGGCCGCACGTCCCGCGAGCCGTCTGTAATGAGTGTGACCGCGACCCGGTCACCGCCTCGCGGATGCGGCCCCTCCACGCTCAGCACCCCCGCCAGTGCCCTGACCCCTTCGACCAGCCCCTCGCCCACCGCCTCGACCATTACCTGGGCCGCCCCCTCGGCCTGGGCCGTGAGCTGCTCCACGGGGCCATCCGCCGCCAGGCGCCCCCGGTGGATCACCAGGATCCGGGTGCAGGTGTGTTGCACCTCAGGGAGGACGTGCGTGGACAGAATGACCGTGCGCTCGCGCCCCAACTCGCTTATCAGGCGCCGGATCTCGACCCGCTGGTTCGGGTCCAACCCCTCGGTGGGCTCGTCCAGTACCAAGAGGTCGGGCCGATGGAGAATCGCCTGGGCCAGCCCCACCCGCTGCCGGTAGCCCTTGGAGAGCTCGCCGATGGTGCGGTAGTACACCTCGCCGATTCCCGTGCGAGCGATCGCCTCCTCCAGCCCCTCTCGGCCAGCGGGCCCGGCCAAGCCCCGCAGGCGGGCCACAAAGTCGAGGTACTCGGCCACCGCCATCTCGTCGTACAGCGGGTTGCTCTCGGGGAGGTACCCTATCTGGCGCTTCGCGTCGCGGCCGACCTCGGCCAGCGGCATATCGTCGAACCGGATCTCGCCCTCATCGGGCTCATAGAACTGGGTAATCAGGCGCATCGTGGTGGATTTCCCGGCGCCATTGGGGCCCAGGAAGCCCACGACTTCCCCGCGGTCGACCGTGAAGCTCGCGGAATCGACGGCGGTCACGCCGTTGAAGCGCTTCGTGACGTTGGTGAGCGTGAGTAGCGGCATTTGGTCGGGCAGCATTCTAACCTCGGTCCCGCCTGCCATTCAAGCCCCTTTTCTCCGACAGGGCCGATCTGCCGGCCAGATCTCTTGCATCTCCTCTCCGGGAACGTACTTTATCATGCAAAGTCCTTTACCCATTCCGGCCGCGGGGGGAACCGTGTCCATTCCGACCCACGAGCAGCAAGACGCGAAGGAGACGCTGGCGTTCATTCGGCGCACCATGGAGTCGGCGTCGACCTACACGGCCGTCTCCGGATGGGGCCTCGTCGCGGTCGGGGCCGTCGGGCTGGTGGCGGCGTGGCTCGCCTGGAGTGGCAACCTGGGGGCCGACCTCCGCATCTGGATCCCGGCCGCCCTCATCTCGGTCCCCATCGCGACCGTCTTCAACGTCACCAAGGCGCGGCGGCTGGAAGTCCCCATCTGGACGGGAGCGATCCGCAAGGTGGTGTGGGTAATGGCGCCCACCCTGGTAGCGGGGGGGCTCCTGACCCTCGCGCTCGCGGAGCAGGGTACGACGGGCCTGCTGCCCGGCACCTGGCTTGCGCTGTACGGAGCGGGGGTGACCGCCGGTGGCACGCTGTCCGTCAGGGCCATCCGCGGGATGGGGATCCTCTTCCTGATCATGGGCGCCGTGGCGCTGTTCCGGCCCGAATGGGGGCTGCCGCTGCTGGCCCTCGGGTTCGGCGGCCTGCACGTGACCGTGGGACTCGACATCGTGCTGCGGCATGGCGGATAGCACGACCACCGAGACCCTCGACCGGCTGATCCACGAGCGGATCCGCCTGGGGATCGTCTCGGCGCTCGCAGCGGAGGAGCGGATGAGCTTCGCCGACCTGAAGCAGGTGCTGCGCACCAGCGACGGGAACCTGAGCGTGCACGCCCGCAAGCTGGAGGAGGCAGGCTACATCAAGGTGAACAAGGGCTTCGAGGACCGGAAACCGAAGACGGAGTACCGTCTCACGACGAAGGGGCGGCGGGCCCTCGAGGGATACCTGGGACAGATGGAAACCATCCTGAGCGAAGCACGCGACGCCTTGGAGCGGACATGAACGGCATGCACGTCGGGATCATCATGGACGGCAACGGCCGGTGGGCCCGGAGCCAGGGGAAGCCCCGCTGGCGCGGCCACCTCGCGGGGGTCGACAGCCTGCGGGACGTGGTGCGGGGCGCGCCGGACCTCGGCGTCTCCACGCTGACCGTGTACGCCTTCTCGGCCGACAACTGGAAGCGCCCCGCTACCGAGGTGGGCCGGCTGTTCTGGCTGCTGCGCGAGTATTGCCGACGTGAGCGGGCCGAGCTGCTGGAGAACGGTGTACGGGTGACCCACATCGGCCGGCGCGACCGCATTCCCGCCTCGGCACTGGGCCAGCTGGAAGAGACGGAACAGTCGACGGCGCGGGGGCGGCGTTTGCACCTCCGGCTGGCCATCGACTACAGCGCCCGATGGGCCATCGCCGAGGCCACGCACGCGCTGGCCCGGAAGGTGAAGCGGGGGCGGCTCGATCCCAACGCGATCACGCCGGATCTGCTGCACCGCCAGGTCTGCGGCAGCGTGCCGGAGCCCGACCTCATCATCCGCACCGCCGGCGAGCAGCGCCTGTCCGACTTCCTGCTCTGGGAACTCGCGTACGCCGAGCTCTACTTCACTCAGGTCCTGTGGCCCGATTTCCGCCGGGCGGACCTGGCCATGGCGCTCTCCGAGTTCCGGCTGCGCGTGCGCCGTTTCGGTGCCGTGCCCCCGGAGCAGGCGGCCGAGCCCAAGGCGGCCGCGAGCTGATAATCCGCAGATGGACCTTGCCAGGGCCTGGCGGGTATCCGATCTTTGTCCGACCAATCGACTCGTGATTGGTCTCACGGCGGCCCGGAGCGGGCTGCGCTACCTTGAGACCGCCAATGACTGAGGTTCGATCGACGTGACGCGCTCCTGCACCGGACTCGCGACTGCCGCAGGACTCCTGGCGGCCGCCACGCTGTGGACGGCACCGGCCGAGGCACAGGTGTCGCTGCGCAGCGAGGGTGGAGCCAACGCGCTGTGGGCGCCCGTGGCCCCGGCGCTGCTGGCGGAGGCGCGGATCGCCGGTGCCACGGTGACCCGGCCCACGTTCCTGCTGGAGGTGCGCAACGAGTGGAGGGCGAGACCCTCCGCCCTCAGCACCGAGACGGTCACCCGCTTCGAGCCGCTCGACCTCACCGCGGAGCTCCGGTCGAGCCCCAGCGCCATGCCGGCGCCCGTAGCGCTGATGCGGCAGCTGCTGCTGTCGTTCGGTATGGGCGACGTGCTGGACAGCTTCGGCAGCAAGCACGCCCTGCACCAGGTCTTCCCGGGCCTCAAGAGTGCGAGCCGCGTATTCCGGCTCGGCGGCAGCATCCGCTTCTAGCCTCTCCGCTCGGCCGGGGTCCTACCTTCGCGCACTGACGGCGCGGCCCGGACTCCACGACCACTTCACCGCACCAGCATCTGACCAGACTCCCAGACAACGCATCTTCCGTTCACCGTCGCGGTAGGTTCGGGTGCCGCAAACTAGATCGGCGGCCGCGCGGCCTCAACCTCACTATCTTTGGCCCATGTCGATCTCCAAGCTGGCCGCTCTCGGGGCGGCACTGGTCATTCTGCTTCCGGGAGCCGCACCCCCGCCGGCGTCTCCCGGTGCGGCCGTGGCCTGGCTTCCCGAACACCCGCGGCAGGGCACTCTGATCCGTGTCGTGATCGCCCCAGACACCGCACGGGGTGCGCCCTCTGACGGCCCGCCAGTGGAAGGAACCCTGGCCGGGCAGCCGCTCCATTTCGATCCCCTGGACCACGGCCAGTACCAGGCGATCGCCGCAATTCCCGTGAGCGCCCGAGAGACCATTCCGCTGGTTCTCACGGCCACCTACGAGAAGGGAGAGCCCGAACATCGGTTCGTCCGCATTCCGGTCGCGCCTGCGGAGTTCCCCGTGGAGCGGCTGCGGGTGGCTCGTCAGTTCACGGAGGAGCCCGACTCGGCACTGCGGGCGCGCATCGCGGCGGAACGGGAGGCGGCCCGGGAGGTGTACCGCCGCTCACAGGACACCCCACGGATCTGGTCCGGTGACTTCGTGCGGCCGGCCGCGGGGCCCATCACCAGCGCCTTCGGCACGGAGCGGGTGTTCAACGGTGAGCTGCAGAGCCGGCACTGGGGGGTGGACCTGGACGGCGATCGGGGCGACTCCATCGTGGCCGCCAACCGCGGGGTCGTCGCCCTGGTGGGCGACTTCTACTACAGCGGGAACGTGGCGTACGTCGACCACGGCAAGGGCCTGGTGACCGCCTACCTCCACATGAGCGAGGTCGTGATCTCGCAGGGCGACACCGTGGAGAGTGGCCAGCTCATCGGGAAGATCGGGGCCACCGGCCGGGTGACGGGACCGCACCTGCACTGGGTCACGCGCCTCGGCCGTGTCACGATCGATCCCATGAGCGCGTTGGAGCTGGACCTCTCGAGTTTCGGGACGCCGCTGTCACCGGACACGACCGCCGCACCGTAGCACCGCAAGAATCGGGTTGAGACCCGCCGCCGGAACCTCCAAGTTGACTCCGTGATTCACACACGAGACGGAGCGGCGATGTCAGAACGCGACAGCGAGAGGGTCGCGAAGGCGATCCAGTACCTCGATCGGCACTACCGGGACCAGCCCTCGTTGGATGAGGTGGCCACGGCCGTGGAGCTCAGCCCCTATCACTTCCAGCGACTGTTCAAGCGCTGGGCGGGGGTGACTCCCAAGCGGTTCCTCCAGTTTCTCACGATCGAGCACGCCAAGGCGGCGCTGTCGGAAGGGCAAAGCCTGCTGGCGGCCTCCTACGACGCCGGGCTCTCGGGACCCGGGCGCCTGCACGACCTGTTCGTAGCGGTGGAGGCCGTGACCCCAGGCGAGTTCAAGGAGCGGGGCGAGGGCCTCACCCTCCGCTACGGCTTCCACCCCACGCCGTTCGGCGAGTGCCTGCTCGCCGCCACCGACCGGGGGGTGTGCCGGCTCGCCTTCGCGACGCGGCGCGAGCGGCGCGAGGTGCTCTCCGAGCTGAGGCGGCGCTGGCACGGCGCGGAGCTGGTGCACGATCAGCGCCGGACGGGCTCGGTGGCCGCGCGGATCTTCCGGCGTCGCGGCACCCGCGAGCGGCCACTCACCCTCAGCCTCCAGGGGACCAACTTCCAGCTCAAGGTGTGGGAAGCCCTACTGCGGATTCCCCCTGGCTCACTCGTCTCGTACGGGGACATTGCCCGGAGCATCGGGCATCCCGATGCCCAGCGCGCGGTTGGGACGGCAGTGGGGCAGAACCCCGTCGCCTACCTGATTCCGTGTCACCGGGTGATTCGCAGCTCGGGTGCGTTCGGCGAGTACCGCTGGGGCACCGCGCGGAAGAAGGCGATGGTGGCATGGGAGGCCGCGCGGCGCGCGCGCAGCGAGGCCCCCGCGTTGCAGGCGGGTTAGGCTTCCACCGGATTCCGCAGCACCCCGACTCCCGGAATCTCCACCTCCACCACATCGCCCGCCGCCAGCGGACCCACGCCGGCGGGCGTGCCCGTGGCAATCAGGTCGCCCGGCTCCAGCGTCATGATGCGGGAGATGTAGGCCACCAGCGTCGGGATATCGAACGCCATGTCGGCAGCGCGTCCCCGCTGGCGCTCCGCGTCGTTCACGCGACAGACCACCTGTAGCTCCGACAGCGGCGGCAGCTCGTCGAGGGGAACCAGGCGCTGGCCCACGGGACAGAACGTGTCGAACCCCTTGGCCCGGGTCCACTGCCCGTCGGTCTTCTGCAGATCCCGCGCCGTCACATCGTTCACGCAGGTGACCCCAGCCAGCGCGCCGACCACCTCCTCGGCCTGCGCGTGTCGCAGCGGATGGCCGATGACGACCCCGATCTCGCCTTCGTGCTCCACACGCACGGAGTCGGGAGGGAGCACAATGGCGTCCCCGTCGCCGATCACCGCCGAGGGCGGCTTCATGAACAGCAGCGGGCGCTCCGGCACCACGTTGCCGAGCTCCTGCGCATGCTCCACGTAGTTGCGACCCACACAGACGATCTTGCCCGGACGCTGCATCACGTCTTCCTTCCCGTCCCGTTTCGCGCTTCCGGTTCCCGTTCCCCGTTTCACCGCGCCGTCGCCGCGCCCACGATCTCCGTCAACACCGGCTCCAGCACCACCCACACGCTCTCGGCGATCAGCTGCTGACCCTCGGCCGTCGGATGAAGCCCGTCGGCCTGGTTGAGCTCCGGCACCCCACCCACCCCGTCCAGCAGGAACGGGATGAGCACTGCCTCGTACTCGTCGGCCAGCTCGACGAACACCCGGCGGAACGCCCGGGTGTATGAACGGCCCATGTTGGGCGGCGCCTCCATCCCCGCTATGACGAGGCAGGCCGCGGGATGGGCGGCGAGCGTTCGCTCGATGATCTCGCGCAGGTTGGCACGCATCTGGTCCGTACCGAGCCCGCGCAGGCCGTCGTTGGCCCCGAGCTCGAGCACCAGGACGGCGACCGACTCCCGCAGCAGCCAGTCGATGCGGCGCAGTCCGCCCGCCGACGTTTCACCGCTGACCCCGGCGTTCACTGCACGGAATGGCAACCCGACCTCGTCGATACGCTCCTGGATGAGCGCGGGGTAGGCCTCCTCGGCTTCGAGTCCGAGTCCGGCGGTGAGGCTCGTTCCCAGGAAGAGCACGACGGACCGTTCGGCCGGCGTGCCCGTGGACGCCCGCGAGCGATCCTCCGCGGCGGTAGCGGCGCGCTCCTCGGAGGAAGAACCGCATGCCGCCAGCGACACACCGAGAATGAGGAACAGTATCTTTCGAGCCATGATGATCATCGCCGAGCACCTGGAACAAACATACATGAGCGGAGGCCATCCTCTCACGGTCCTCAAGGATGTGAGCCTCAGCGTCGATCCGCAGGGCTTCATCGCCATCGTGGGCCCTTCGGGAAGCGGTAAGACCACGTTGCTCGGCCTGCTGGCCGGGCTCGACCGCCCCAGTGCTGGCCGGGTGCAGCTCGACGGGCAGGACCTGGGTCCCCTGAGCGAGGACGAGCGCGCCCGCCTGCGCTCCGAGAAGGTGGGGTTCGTGTTCCAGACGTTCCAGCTCATTCCGACGCTCACGGCGCTCGAGAACGTGCTCGTCCCGGTGGAGCTCAGGCCCGGGGGCGTGGGTGACGACGGGGCCGAGGCCGAGGAGCGCGCTCGGGACCTGCTGGCGCGCGTGGGCCTCAGCGAACGCACCCACCACTACCCGGTGCAGCTCTCGGGCGGCGAGCAACAGCGCGTGGCGCTGGCACGCGCCTTCGCCAACCAACCGAAGATCCTCTTCGCGGACGAGCCCACCGGGAATCTGGACACCGAGACCGGGAAAGCGGTGGCCGATCTCCTGGTGGCCCTCAACACCGAGGCGCAGACCACCCTCGTGCTGGTGACCCACGATCAGGAGCTCGCCGGACGCGCCCACCGCATCGTGCGGCTCTCCGGCGGCACCATCATCGCGTGAGGCTGCCCTTCGTCCTGCGGATGGCCCTGCGGGAGAGCCGAGCCGCGTGGCGCAGAATCGCACTGTACACCGGCGCGATCACGCTGGGGGTCGCCGCGCTCGTGGCGATCAACTCCTTCCGGGCGGACGTGATTGCGGGCGTGCACGCGGAGGCGCGCGTCCTGTTAGGCGCCGACCTAGAGATGTTCAGCCGGCAGCCGTTCCCTCCGGAGATCCAGCAGGCACTCGACTCGGCCGCGCAGACGGGAACACCCATCTCGTATGCCACCCACTTCGCCTCGATGGCGCTGGCGCCTCGCACGGGGCTCACCCGGCTCGTCAACGTGCGGGCCATGATGGGCGGCTATCCGTACTACGGGAGGATCGAGACCGAGCCCGCGGCTGCGTGGTCACAGCTGGGAACGGGACGCCACGCGCTGGTCGACCCGGGAGTGCTGGTGTACCTCGACGCGCGGGTGGGGGACACACTGCGCGTGGGACAGGCGGCGTTCGTGATCGGCGGCGTGGTCACCAAGGTGCCGGGCGACATCGGCCTCCGTACGGCGATCGGGCCCAGCGTCTACATCCCGCGCGCGTACGTGGAGGAGACCGGACTCATCCAGTTCGGCAGCCTGGTGCGGTACTTGGCGTACCTCCAGATCCCCGACATCGAGCAGCTCGAAGGTTTCCTCGATACCTGGGGCGAGCGGATGCGCGATCTACGCGTCGGCTACGACACCGTGGAGGAGCGCGAGGAGGAGTGGGCGGAGTCACTCGATGCGCTCGCGCGCTTCCTCGGCCTGGTGGGATTGATCGCTCTGCTGCTGGGCGGCATTGGCGTGGCGAGCGCGGTCCACGTGTTCGTGAAGCGCCGCCTCGACACCGTGGCCGTGTTGCGCTGCCTCGGTGCCTCGCAGCGCACGGTGTTCTCGGTCTATCTGGTGCAGGCCGCGCTCATGGGAGCGCTCGGGTCCCTGGTCGGCGTCGCGCTGGGCCTCGTGGTGCAGTGGAGCCTCCCCGGAGTGCTGGAGGACTTCCTCCCCCTCGACATCTCGCCGGTACTGCACGCGGGCCCCGTGCTCACCGGACTCGGCATCGGGATCTGGGTGGCGGTGCTGTTCGGACTGCTGCCACTGCTCACCGTGCGCGACGTGGCGCCGCTCCAGGCACTGCGCCGCGCGTACGACACCCCCCCCGCAAGGCGGGATCCGGCGCGTCTGCTCACCTATGCGGCCCTCGCGCTCACCGCGGTCGGGCTGAGCGTCTCGCAGGCACCCGGGCTCGCGGCGGGTCTCGCCTTTGCGGCCGCGATCGCCATCACGACGGGAGCGCTGTGGCTGGTGGCCAAGGGCCTCACACGCGCCACGCGCCGCTTCTTCCCGCGCCGCGCGCCCTACGTGGTGCGGCAGGGGGTGGCGAACCTGTTCCGTCCGCACAACCAGACCGTGTCCGTCATCCTCACCGTGGGGTTCGGCCTCTATCTCCTCGGAAGCCTGCAGGTCGTGCAGCGCAATCTGCTCGATCAGTTCGCTTTCGACGTGCGCCCCGACCGGCCCAACCTCGTGATCTTCGACATCCAACTGGACCAGCGAGAGGGCGTAGCGAGCCTGCTGCGGGAGCGGGGACTCGGCACGCAGGAGTTCACCCCCATCGTGCCGGCGCGCATCGCGGCGCTGAACGACCACTCGGTGAGCGAGCTGCTCGACGACACGACCGGAGCGGGGCCCAGCCGCTGGGCGCTCAGGCGGGAATACCGCAACACCTACCGCGACACCCTCGTCTCGTCCGAGGAGCTGACCGCGGGCGCGTGGTGGGAAGAGCCCCGCCCGGAGGCGGCGCCGGGGGCCGAGCCGCCGTTGCCGCGGATCTCCCTCGAGCTGGATGTGGCCGACGAGCTGCAAGTGGAGGTGGGCGACCGGATCACGTGGGACGTACAGGGCGTGCGGCTGGAGACGGAGATCGCCAGCCTGCGGCGCGTGGACTGGGCGCGGTTCGAGCCAAACTTCTTCGCGGTGTTCGAGCCGGGGGTGCTGGAGAGCGCGCCGCAAATCTTCGTCACGCTGGGCCGCGTCGAGGGCGATGCCCGCCGCGCCGAGGTGCAGCGCGACCTCGTACAGCGCTACCCGAACATCTCCGCGCTGGATCTCTCCCTCGTGCAAGAGACGATCGACACCATCCTCGGCAGCGTGGCCGTCGCCGTGCGGTTCATGGCGCTGTTCTCGATTGCCAGCGGGATGATCGTGCTGATTGGCGCCATCGGCACGTCGCGCTACCAGCGGCTGCGCGAGAGCGTGCTGCTCAAGACGATCGGCGCCCGCACGCCACAGGTGACGCGCATCCTCGCCACGGAATATCTGGCGCTCGGCACGCTGGCGGCGCTGACCGGCCTGCTGCTTTCGGCCGTGGCCGGCTGGGCGCTCGTTACCTTCTTCTTCGAGATGACGTTCCGGCTGCCGCTGCTGCCGCTGCTGGGGCTGGGGCTCGCGACGGTAGCGATCACGATCCTGGTGGGACTGCTGTCCAGCCGCGACGTCATGCGCCGTGCCCCGCTGGCCGTGATGCGGGAGATTACGGAGTAGGGGACGCCAGGCGCTCCGCCACAGTATTGCGGGAACCAGTGTCTCCCGCCAAAGACAAGAGGGGCGACGCCTGCTTGCGTCGCCCCTCACTGGAGCCGAAGGGCTCCACCCAGTTACGGAATGTCCGGGAAGTTCGTGGCGTTGGCGAGGGCGGCGTAGAGATCCTGCAAGTCCGAAGTCGCCGTCACGAGCCCCGGCGGCATGAAGCCTGGCTCTCCGAACTTCGCCTTGAACCACAACTCATTCGGCTTGTCCCGCACGAACTCCCCGAGGCTGCGACCGCCGATGTTGTGGGCCGTGCCATCGGCACCATGGCAACCGACGGAGCAGGTCGCGGCATACAGGGCATTCCCGGCAGTTTCGTCCCCCAGGGCGCCGATGTTGGTGTAGGTGATGGTCGGCGTAACCAACGTGTCCGGATCGGCGGAGACGTCCACATACATCGCCGGACCGCTCACCTCGATGTCATACAGCAGCGACGGCTCGACCCACTCCTCGCGCATGAACTTCACGAGGTTCCAGGTCTGCGCCGTCGTGAGCTCCACCGAATAATCGGGGTGCGTGTTGTCGGAGGCGTCGATGTCGCGGGCCCCGGAGTGCCCGATGAGGTCAAACAGCTCCTGGAAACCCGCCTGCAGAGCGGTGCTCCGCAGGTTCACCGACGACACATCGGGGCGGCCCGCATTCAGGGTGCTCTGCCCCGTCCGATTGGCATACGAGGCCGCGTTTCCCTGGCCATCCCAGGCGTGACACGCCTTGCAACGGTAGAAGTCCGCGGGCGCGGTGGTGGTGGGCTGCGTACCGCTTCCTGCCGCGTCGGTGGTCCACCACTTGCCATACGCGGCACCGCCGGTGATTCCGTTGGCAGCCGTGTACCCTGCAGGCGGCGGCCCTGGGAAGTCGACACCGTCAGCGCCGTCGGCGCCGGCGGCGCCGTCCGCACCGTCCGCTCCTGCCGGGCCGGCGGCCCCCTGCGGCCCTTCACATCCCGCAACAGCAAACAGCAAGAAGAATACTAGGAGATAGAACCGTTTCACCCTCATCGGAGCCCCCTTCGCGGCACGTGGCGGTTCCCCCCCCCAATCCCAACACCACACTCGCGCCAAATAACACCGAGTTTGTAAGTAATATATGAATATTCGATGAAGTTTGTCGGGCAGCGCACCCCGACCATAAAGGAGTAAATCGCTCGGAATTCACCCTCGCCGACCGCAGGGTGTTGCGCAGCGCCCCGATGGCGGTGATGTGGGAGATCACGGAGTAGGGACGGGCGGTACGGCGGTAGGAACCAGCGTGGCAACGGTCGCGTGGGAGGAAGCGATGGCAGCGTCCCACCGGAGCGGACCTTGGCGGCGGCAAGTGGTTGGGCGAGGCCGGGGTCCTGCCGGAGCGAACCTCAGCGCAGAATGGACCGGGGGCCCAACGGTCGCCGGCACTTGTGACCGGGGGAGCCTGAGGTGCAGCGGAGTCCTAACCGCGGTGCAGTTCGCGGAGGTAGGGCCCCGGGCCGAGCGCTGAGCTCACGCAGGCCGGCAGTGCGCGAAGGTGGGCGCCCGGCCGAGCGCCGAGGCTAGCCCGCCTCGTCCCTCCGCAGCTCGATCACCGCCTCGTGGATGCGCGATGCCAGCTCCCGCTCCTCGCGTAGCGCGGCGATGATCGCCTCGGCCTCCTTAGTCTGATACGTGAGCTGATTCGCCTTCTCGATGGCGTGATCCACGACCGCCTTCTGCCCCCGCAGCGTCTCGAGGCTCGATCGCACGTCCCCCAGCAGCGTGTCGAGCTTGGCGAGACGCTCCTCGGCCTGCGTGACACGCGCCCAGCGCTCGTCCACCGAGGCCGAGAGCCCATCCACCTGCCGGGCCCGTTGCAGCACACTCTCCAGAGCGGCGCGGGTGTCCTCCACCTCCTGCCGGGCGGCGGTCACCCCTCGCACGTGGGCCACGGTCTGTTCGGCGGTCTCGAAGATCGTGCTCAGCTCGCGGCGCACCGCGTCGACGCTCTCCTGACGGGAGGCCAGCGCGTTCATTGCGGCCGCCACGTCCCGCTCCATCTGCTCCAGCTGCGCGATCTTCTCCTCGAACTGGGTCACCCGCTTGTCGGCGAACCGCAGAGCGCCGGCTCGTGACTCGAGCTGCTCGGCGAGGTCGCTCACCCGCGCCGCCTGCGACTGCGCCGCCGCCAACGCGTTGCTCAGCCTCTTGCTCTCCTCTTCCAGCGCCTGCACGGCAGCGGCGGCGTCCTGCCGCAGCGCCGACACATGCTCGAGCTGGGCAGCGGCCTGCTGCAATGCCCGTTCCCGCTCCTCGATCTGGCGACCCACGCTATCCACGCGCTCGGCGAGGGCCTGCAGCTCCACAGCCCGCGCCGCGGCGTCGTCGACCCCGATCTGGAGATCTCCCATCCGCTGCTCGGCACCCTCGAGCTGCCCTGCCACGGCATCCATGCGGGTCTCGAACTGCCCGACCTCCTCGTCGCGCCGGGCCACCGACTCGAAGCGGCGGTCGGCGTCGTCCAGACGCTGGCGCAGGGCGTCACTGCGGACCTCCAGATCCGCAAACGCGCTGCGGCGCTCCTCGAGCGACGTCA
This sequence comes from Gemmatimonadota bacterium, assembly GCA_039592335.1. Taxonomy (GTDB): domain Bacteria; phylum Gemmatimonadota; class Gemmatimonadetes; order Gemmatimonadales; family GWC2-71-9; genus WVYX01. Next base: position 56,405 of record JBDHBX010000001.1, read on the forward strand.
TGCGCGCGTCCAGCTCGTTGCTCAGGTTGCCGAGGCCGTCGAACCGCTCCTGGAGCTGGGCCACGAACGCCTCACGGTTCTGCAGGTGTTCGACCTTCTCGAGCGCGTCGCTCGCCAGGACCCGCACGCGCTCGACCGCCTGTGCCGCCCCGTCGAGCTCCGTAACCTTGTGGCGCAGCTCATTCACTCGCTGGTCCGCTTCGGTCAGCCACCGGCGACTCTCCGCCTGGGTGGCGAGCCCATCCTCCACCTCGTCGCGCGCGGCATGGAGCCGTGCGGTCGCGTCGCGCACCGCCTCACCCGACGCCTTGAGCTCCGCGACCTCGCGGCCGAGCTCCGCCATGGCCGGCTGCGACGCCTCAAGACGCTCCATGCGCTCCGCCACCTCCTGCCCCGCTGCCTCAATCCGCTCCAGGGCGGCGGCCACGGTGCGAGCCCGCTCGCCGTGCTCCTCCACCCGACTCACCTCGGAGACGAGCGTCGTGAGGCGCGCCGCCAGCTCATCCGACTTGCTTTGGGCCTGCGCTATCGCCTGTCCCGCCTGTTCCATCTGCTGGAAGCGCGACTCGAGCTCGGTGAGCGTCGAGCGCAACTCGGTTACCTGCCGGCTGGTGGCCTCCAATCCCTCGCGGTCCAGCTTGAGTCGATCCACACCCTCGCGCACATCGGACTTCAGCGACGACAACTGGGACGCAAGCTGCTCCGCCTCCTGTCGCGCCGCCGCATCCTGTGTCTTGGTCATCTCAATGCGCTGCGTCGTCCGTCCGACGAGCTGCTCCAGATCTGCCAGGCTGTCCTGCGTCTTCTTGATGAGCTTGGAGTCTTCCTGGAGCTTCGTGAGCCGGGAGTCCAGGTCCCACACGAGGTCGTCCAGTCGCGCCGCCTGCGCCGCCGCCCGGTCCACCACCTCCCGCTGGCTCTCCAGGGTCCGGGTCTTGTGCAGCACATGATCGGAGAGGGTGCTCAAACCCTGGAGCTGCTCCTCGGTACGCGCGGTGCGCTGCTCCACCTTCGCTACCTGGGCGAGGCCGGCCTCCATTGTCGCGAGGCGCGCCTCGGCTCCGTCCACGTCCTGCTTGAGCCGCGCGGCCGCCTCCCGGGCCTGGTCGAAGCCGGCCTGCATGTCCCCCTGGTCGCGCCGCATTGCCTCCAGCACGTCGCGCGTCGCGGCGACGTCGTGGTTGTAGCTCAGGAACCGCTCGCGCACCTCGTCTGCCTTGGCCCCGAGCTCGGCGATGGCACCCGAGGGCCCGCTCAACCGGGTCAACTCCTCCCGCAGGCGCGTCGCCTCCCGCAGCGAGGCACGTACGCTGTCGGCCACCCCGGACACGTCCGACAGATTCTTCGCCACCGCCTGCACGCCCTTGGCAGCCTGGGCACGGGCCTGCTCCAGCTCCTCGATCGCGCCGTCCAGCTGCTTCAGACGCCCGGCCAGGTCACTGAGGCCCGCCGCCTGCTCCCGCGCGGCGTCGAGGCGCTCAACGAGCTCCCGCTGTCGCTCCGCCGTCTCCGAGAGCTGCCGTTGCAGCGGTTCGACGTGTTCCGCCCGCGCGCGCGTGGCTTCCTGGAGTGACGAGCGCACGCCCTCGGCCACGCCCGAGACCTCTGCCAGATTCTCCGCCACTTCCCGCACGCCCTTGGCGGCCTGGGCTCGGGCCTGCTCCACCTCCCCGATCGCGCCGTCCAGCTGCTTCAGACGCCCGGCCAGATCAGCCAGGTCCGCCGTCTGCTCTCGTGCTGCGTCGAGCCGTTGCGCCAGCTCCCGTTGCCGCTCGGCCGCCTCAGCCAGCTGCCGCTCCACCGCCGCCGCCGCCTCTGCCTGGCGCTCCGCTGCCGCCGCCATCTGTTGCTCGACCGACGCGGACTGCTGTGCCGAGGCCTGCGCCCGCTCCAGCACGCTCTCGAGCTCCGTACGCTCCTCCTGGATGCGTTGCAGCAGGTGCTGCAGGACCTGGGGAAGCTCCTCGAGACTCGTCTCCGGTTTCGGCTGTTTCTTGAACAGGGCTGCCATGGCGTCGTCCCGTGTGGGATGATGGGTGACAGGGGAAGTTTCGGGTCGAGTACGGAGATGGTCAATAGAGGAACGCGGCCCCTGGCGCTCATCCATGGCGGCCCTTTGATTTCACAGCATGGCTGATCCGCTCAAGAAGCTCGTCGTCGTGGGGGACCGCGTGCTGATCGCGCCTGAGGAAGGCGAGGAGCGCACCAACGTGGGGCTGTACCTGCCGCCCACGGCGGTCGACCGCCAGGCCGTGCAGAGCGGCCGGATCATCGCTACCGGGCCGGGCACACCTCTCTCGGCGCCCACCGAGCTCGACGAGGAGCCGTGGAAGGCGATCGGTGGCGGGGAGCCGCGCTACGTGCCGATGCAGGCGCGCGTGGGTGACTTCGCACTGTTCTTCCGCAAGGCCGCAGTGGAGATCACGTTCGAGGACAAGCGCTACCTCGTCGTGCCCCAGGCCGCTATCCTCGTGCTGGTGCGCTCGGAGGAGCTCCCCAAGGAGCTGCTGGATCAGCTGTAACCCGCCAAACGACCGGTGCCATCCCTGATCTTCCTCTGCGTGGCGAACTCCGCCCGGAGCCAGATGGCTGAGGGATTGGCGCGCGCGCACGCGCCCGACGGCTGGCGCATCCACAGCGCCGGCTCCCGACCCGGCCGGGTGAGTTCCCGCGCAGTGCAGGCCATGCAGGAGGTCGGCATCGACATCAGCCAACACCACTCCAAGGGTATGGACGAGGTACCGCTGGTCGACGCCGACGTGGTGATCAGGCTGTGCGCCGAGGAGGAGTGCCCCGTGGCCTACACCTCGGGACGCCGCCTCGATTGGGTACTCCCCGATCCCGCGGCGCCGGCCGCAAGTGACGAAGCGCAACTCGCTGCATTCCGCGAGGTGCGCGACGCGATCGCGGCGCGGCTCGATGCATTCTGGAAGGAGGAGCGCTCGGGCTCGTGACCGGCTCGGTGGGTCTGGTCGTCCTGCTTCTCGCCCTGGGGGCGGCACTGACCTGGATCTTCGTCGGCCCGGGGCGCTCGCGCCGCATCGATCCGGGGCGGGCCGCGGACGACGACTCGGTCGATCAGGACGCGTTGGCGGAGGCGGAGGAGGAGGTGCGCGACGTGGATGCGCTGGCCTCACCGGAAGAAGCCCAAGAGGACTTGCCCGACTGGGGCCCGGGCGCGCCCAAGCCGTGAGCTAGGCGAGCACCTCCACGGAGTCACGCTTGCGCTCGATCAGCGGGCGCACGAACATATCTCGCTCGCTGTTGTTGGCGTCACCCGGCGGAGGACCAGCATGCGCGCACTCATCGCCTCGCTCCTCGCGGCCTGTACCCTCACGGCACCGGCCACGGCACAAACCTACGCGGCACTGGTTGCTCAGGGCGACAGCCTGATCGACGCACTCCAGCCCGCGACGGCGCTGGAGGCCTACCGCCGGGCGCTCTGGCTCGACTCCACCCAGGCCGAGGCAATGCACAAGTTCGCGCGGGCGCAAGGCGACGTCGCGAAGCAGCTCACCAGCCGCCAGTCGCGGGACCGGCGCGACAGCCTCTATGCGGAGGCGTGGTCGTGGGCCACGCGCGCCATCTATGCGGATTCATCCAATCCGGAGGGCTGGTTCCAGCAGTCGGTGTCCCTCGGGCGGCTGTCCCGCACCAAAGGCGGCCGCGAGCGCGTGCGCTTCGCCGACCTGATCTACGAGGCGGCGGCGACGGCAATCAGCCTGGATTCGCTCCACGACGGCGCCTACCACGTGCTGGGCGCGTGGCACGCCGAGATCGAGCGGCTCTCCGGCTTGACCAAGTTCTTCGCGCGCACGCTGTTCGGCGCCGATTTCATGAGCAGGGCAAGCTGGGACTCTGCGGTGGTGTACCTGGAGCGCTCCGTGGAGCTCAAGCCGAGCTACCTGTACCATCGCCTCGAGCTCGCCCAGGTCTACATCGACCTGGAGCGCTACCCGGCGGCCCGGGAGCAGCTCGAGGCCGTGCTGGTACTCCCGCCCACCAGCGACGTGGAGGACCCCGCGTACCAAAGAGAAGCGGCCGAGCTACTCGAGGAGATCAGGGATCGGACCTGAGGATGGCCGGGTTCCGGCCCGCTCAGCTCGTCCGGCCCCGCAGCCGCCGTTGCAGCTTGCGCCGGTGGCGGCGCAGCTCCCGCTCGGCGTCGTCCCGCCAGTCCTCGAGTTGTTCCTTGGCTTCGCCACCCGCGTCGCGGATCCTGGTGCGAATGCGGCGCCGGGTCACGTCGCCGCGCTCGGGGGCGATGAGCAGCGCCACGCCTGCCCCGATGAGGGTGCCCAGCACGAGCCCGCCGAGGAACCCGATGATCCCGCTGGCACCGTCGGTCTCGTAGACCTCGACCTCGTCCAGCTCCTCTTCAGGCTCCTGCTCCTCCTCGAGAATTTCCAGATCTTTATCGCGTGCCATCAGCGACTCCCGGTTGCCTGTGGTCGCTCGGCTGACTGCATCAGCCGCTCGATATCATCCGTGGTGCGGGGAGCCCCCGTGGAGAGCACCTCCGCCCCGTCTTCCGTGATGAGGACGTCGTCCTCGATGCGCACCCCGAGGTTCTCGTCGGGCAGGTAGATCCCGGGCTCGACAGTCAGCACCATCCCGGGCTCCAGCGCCATGCGGTAGTCGCCCACGTCGTGCACCCGCATGCCCAGCCAGTGGCTCAGCCCGTGCGCGAAGTACCGGGTGCAACTCTGCGGACCACAGAGATCACCACTGTGCTCGCTCATGTACTGCCGGGCCAGCCGCTCAAGATCGCCTATGGTCTTCCCCGGCCTCGCCGCCTCGATCACCGCCTGTTGGGTTGCCAGCACCAGATCGTAGATCGCCTTCTGCCGCTCGGTGAAGCGGCCATTCACGGGGAAGGTCCGGCTCACGTCCGCCGTGTACTGCCCGTACTCGGCACCCACGTCCACCACCACCAGGTCGCCGGCCTCCATCTTCCGCCGATTCACGTCGTAGTGGAGTATCACGCTATTCGGCCCGCTCCCCACGATCGAGGGGAAGCCGAGCCGATCGGCGCCCCGATCACGGAACGTATGCTCGATAACGGCCTCGAGCTGACGCTCGTACATCCCCGGCCGAGCGGCCTGCATCCCCGCCTTCACCGCCTCGGTCGTGATGGCAACGGCGTGGCGCAGGAATGCGAGTCCGATCTCATCCTTGACGACCCGCAGGCTGTCCATCAGCGGCACCGCATTGCGCACGTCTCGGCCGGACGTTGTCAGGCGACGCACGCGTTCGTTCTCCCGCGTCCCCGCATACATGATCGTGTAGAGCGGCGCCTCCGACCGCATCATCACGATCATCATCGCGCGATCCAGACTATCCGGATGCAGCGGTACCACCCGCTCGATCCCCGTGAGCCGCTCGGCGTCCGGTCCGGGCCCGAGCTGGACCCCCGTCCACTGCACCGCATGGAGGTTGACCGGCGGGAGGTAGAGCGTGACCGACTGCGCGGCTCCTCGAGCCGCGACCAGCAGGAGCCACGCGTCGGGCGTCTCCAGGCCGGTGAGGTAAAAGAAATAGTCGTCCTGCCGAAAATCGCCGTCCTGGAGGACATGCGTTTCCAGGTCCCGACGGCTGGCGGCGGGCACCAGCACGATACCGTCCCCCACCCGCTCGCTGAGCCGGGCGCGACGGGCGCGATAGGCGTCCGCGTCGACAGGTCGCCCGGCGCCGGGAAGCTGGGCCACGGGCTCCGGCGACTGGGCGAGCGCGGGGCCCGCCAACAGGCAGGCCAAGGCCAAGAGGTAGCGCACGTTGCGTCCTTTCTGCGTGAGCGACGGGTCGAGTGGATTCTAGTCCCTTGACGGTTCTCCGTCGAGGCCACAAAGATTGTGTGCGCCCATATCCTGGAGCACCGATGGCAGAGGCTGGTGGCGAGGCGGCGACACCCGAACAGCTCGAGGCCCGAATCCGGGAGCTCGAGCACGAGCGCAAGCACTTGCTGGCGGTGACCGAGATCCTCGAGGAAATCACCGGCACGCTGCACATCGTCGACATCCTGCAGGGTATTACCCGCAAGCTGGGCGAGACGTTCGGGCTCGACCGCTGCTCGATCTACCTGGCGGAGCAGGGCGAGCGGACCGCCCGCCTCGTCGCCTCGTACGAGGACCCCTCGATCCGCAACTACGTGGTGGACCTGGACCGCTACCCAGAGGTGCGGCAGGCACTGGAATCGGGCGAGACCGTGTTCATCCCCGATGCCCAGGGCCACGCCGATCTCAAGCACATCCACGGGCTGCTGGAGTCGCGGCGGGTCAAGGCCATCACCGTCGTGCCTATCTCCTGGAGGGGTGCGCCCGTGGGCGCCATCTTCCTCCGCACCTTCCGCGACGGCCCCGGCTTCTCCGAAGCCGACGTCCGCTTCATCCAGGTGATCGCCGGCCTGGTGGCGAAGGCGCTGCGGAACGCCCACCGCTACGAGCAGCTCCTCAGGCAGGCCGACCAGCCCGAGTCGGCGCGCCGGGAAGATCTGCGCCGCACCGTGTTCGTGGGCTTTCTGGCACGGCTGTTCGACGCGTACACCGGCCGCGACGACGCCGCGGAGCAGCTCCTGTCCAAGGCAGCCGGCGAGGAGCTCGATCGGCTCGTGGAAATCGCGCTGGCGGTGTTCACCGAGGAGGCAAAGGGCCCGTGACGCTCTTGCGCGTCCTCACCTAGGCGCCCTAAGTTGCGACGTCCTCAATCAGCCGAACGACAATGACACCAGCGCTGTACCAGAGCGGGGTCGTCGGCATCGGTGCGAAAGCCCTGCACACGACGCGCAGGGCGCTCATCGACGACCTCGGCGAGGCCGGCGAAGCCCGCTTGCAGGAGATCGGCTACGCGGCCGGCGAAGAGGTGTACCACTCCTTCTGCGTTTGGCTGCCGCAGTACACCGGCATGTCGGATCCCGGGGAGCTGGACGCCGAAACGCTGGGCGAGGTGCTGTCGGAGTTCTTCAGCGCCCTGGGCTGGGGCTCGGTGTCAGTGGAACGGGTTGGCAACTCCGGTCTCGAGATCACATCCGAGAACTGGGCCGAGGCGGACACCGAGACCCAGACGGAGTACCCCTCGTGCTATTTCACCACGGGCCTGATGGCCAGTTTCCTCACGTGTCTCGCCGGGGGAAGCGCGTTCGCCATCATGGAGCTCGAGTGCCGCTCGCAGGGTGATGCCGGATGCAAGTTCCTGGCCGGGTCGCCGGAGACGCTGGATGCCGTGTATGAGGCGCTGAGCGAAGAGCGAGACTACCGCGCGATCCTCGGAGCGTAGGCACCGCTCCGGTCTAGAGTTCTTTTTCGAATCTCTCCAGCTTGGCAGCGTAGTCGGGACGCATGGTCAGCGTCCCGTCGATGATCACTTCCCGGTCCCACGGGAGGATGATGAAGCTCTCCGTCGCAAGCGCGTGGTAGTCGGGCTCGTACGGTCCCGTCTTGAACGAGACGGCGGTCCGTACCTCGGCGGGATGGTGCTGACGCACGGCCGATAGGGCAACCTTGAGCGTGTCACCGGAGTCACAGGTCTCGTCCACGATCAGCACGTGGCAGCCCCGGACCTCGGGCGGCGGGCCTGTCACGAGCGTGGGACGGCGTGCCGCCTGGCGCCGCGTGATGGACATGGCGGCGAAGTCGCGCTGCAGGATGGAGGCCACGACGGCGCCCGGGAGCACCCCTGCCTTGGCGATGCCCAGAATCAGGTCGGGTTCGTAGTCGCGGGCGATGCGCAAGGCCAACGCCCGGCACAGCTCGCCGAAGAACGTCCAGTCGATCTCGAGGACGTCGCGGGAACCATCTGAGAACATTGCGTCGTGCATGGACTTGGGATAGTAGCCCTACCACCTCGAGGCGTCTAGGCGTCTCCGCCCCCGGGCATTATCTTCCCGCTCGAATGGGTTTCTGGAAACGCCTCTTCGGGCGGCGTCGTGACGCGGCCCTCAAGCCTCAGCGGCTCGACTACCTGAACGAGGCCCTGGCTCTCGAGCGCCAGGGCGACTACGATGCCGCCCTCACCTCTTATCGCCTGGCACTGCGCGACCACCCGACCGACGCCCGGGTACTGCAGAACATGGCGATCGCGTACACCAAGACCAACCGCACCGACGAGGCCATCCGTCATTACCGGCGTGCCCTCGAAGTGGACGTCGAGTTGCCAGGTGCCCACTACGGTCTCGCCTTTCTGCTGATGCGCCGCGGCGAGACCGAGGTGGCCGTCGAGCACCTGCGTTTCTTCCTGCAGCGTCCCCCGCGCGGCGCGGATGCGGACAAGTGGGTGGAACACGCGCGGCAGGCCCTGGCGGAACTCAAGCAGGAGGCCCCCTGAAGCGCTGGCCTGCGCTCACCCTGCTCACGCTCGCCTGCGGCAACCTCGCTGGCGGAGACCTCGACAGGACCATCGCGATCGATATCCTCGGCTCCCTCACGCCGGAAGTCGAAGAGGGCGACAGTCTCCAGCTCGAGGCCCGCGCGGTAGACGCCCGCGGCGACAGCGTCCCCGATGCCGTCATTGTCTGGGCGATCGTGGATACCGGCGACGTGGGGTTCACCGTCGACCCCTCTACCGGACTGGTCGTGGCCTCGCACCCGGGAACGGGCCGGGTCGTGGCGCAGACACAGGACATTCGCTCGGGCGCGCTGCACGTCACGGTGCTTCCCGCGCCTGACAGTATGGCGGCCACGTCGGAGCTACGGCTCACGGTGGAATCCGGTGCCAGTGCCTCGCCGTCGCTCGAGGTCGTCGTCCTCGACACGACCACCGAACCGGGCACGGAACTCGCGCTTCCCGAGAAGGCGGTGCATTTTCTCGTGGTAGAGCCGCCGTCCGGGAGCCCGGAGCTGCAGGGCTTCTTCCTGGCCACCACCGACACGGTTCCGGGCAGCGACCCGTTCCGTGTCGAGGCGGTGACCGATCAGGAGGGACTGGCACGCGCCGTGGTGCGGCGCGTGATCGGCTCGACCCAACCGGACTCCACCGTGGTGCACGCCGTGGCCCTGACGGCCGCGGGCGACACGACGGCTGGCTCTCCGGTGCAGTTCGTGGTCCTGTTCGAGAACGACTGAGGCATCGATGTGACCCCGGGACCCGGAGGAGTACCGTGAACGCCCCTGACACCCTCACTCAGCTCTTCTTCAATGCCGTGGATCGCTTCAGCAGCAAGCAGGCCGCGGTGCGCTACAAGGAGGGCGGCAGTTGGAAGGACATCACGCATCAGGAGCTCGCACGGCAGGTGAAGCACGCTGCGCTTGGGCTCATGGAGCTCGGCATCCAACCCGGGGAACGCGTGGCCATCTTGTCGGAGAATCGCCCCGAGTGGGCCGTGGCGGACTTCGCCTGCCTGACCGCCCGCTGCGCCGACGTGTCGATCTATCCCACGCTCCCGGCGCCCCAGGTCGCGTACCTCCTGGCCGACTCGGGCGCCTGCGCCGTCTTCGTCGAGAACGCAGACCAGTACGACAAGGTGGCCGCCATCCGCAGCGAGGTGCCCGGCCTGGAGCACGTAATCGTGTTCGATGCCCAAGAGGGAATGGAGGGTCCGGGGCTGATCAGCCACCAGGAGCTGTTGCAGCGGGGAGCCGCCGCCGAGGACCGATACCCGGCCTATCGCGAGGACGCCCTCGCGGTGGACCGGGATGCCCTCGCGACCCTGATCTACACGTCGGGCACGACGGGACCGCCGAAGGGTGTGATGCTGACGCACTACAACTTCTGCTCCAACGTCGTCGCCGCCCTCAAGGTGCTCTTCATCAGCTCGGAGGACTCGTGCCTCTCTCTGCTTCCGCTGTCGCACAGCTTCGAGCGGATGGCCGGGCACTATGTGATGTTCCACTGCGGCGCGACCATCAACTACGCCGAGAGCGTCGAGCAGGTCCCGGCCAACCTCCAGGAGATCAAGCCGACCGTCGTGCTCTCCGTGCCGCGCCTGTTCGAGAAGATCTACGCACGGGTGCTGGAGAACGCGATGGCCGGCGGGGCCGCGAAGCGGCGTATCTTCTTCTGGGCACGGCGCAACGCCGAGCGGTGGGCTGACCTCCAGCAGGCAGAGCAGCCCGTTCCCGCGTGGCTCGACTTCAAGAGGAAGATCGGCGACAAACTCGTCTTCTCGAAGCTCCGGGCGCGCACGGGCGGGCGGATTCGGTTCTTCGGCTCCGGCGGCGCGCCGCTGAGCCCGGAGATCGCCAAGTTCTTCTACTCGGCCGGCATCACCATCGTCGAGGGGTACGGCCTCAGCGAGACGTCGCCGGTCCTCGCCCTCAACCCGCTCGACAAGGTCCGGATCGGCACGGTGGGACCGCCGATCCCCGGTGTCGAGCTGAAAATCGCCCCCGACGGGGAGATTCTCGCCCGCGGCCCCAACATCATGAAGGGCTACTACAACAAACCGGCGGAGACGCAGGAAGCTATCGATGCCGACGGCTGGTTCCACACCGGCGACATCGGTGAATTCGATCAAAAGGGATACCTCAAGATCACGGATCGGAAGAAGGACTTGATCGTGACCGCGGGCGGCAAGAAGGTGGCACCGCAGCCCATCGAGAATATGATCAAGACGAACCAGTTCGTGTTGAATGCGGTGATGATCGGCGACAAGCGCAAGTTCCCGGCGTTGCTGATCGTGCCGGACCTCGAGGCCCTGAAGAAGTGGGGGACGGAGCGCGGCCTGACGTTCGGGTCGGCTACGGATTTTCTCGGGCAGGCCGACGTGATGGCCAAGGTTGAACGGGAGGTAATGGGCAACCTGCGGGATCTGGCCGGTTTCGAGATGCCCAAGAAGATCACGCTGATCGAGGAGGACTTCACCATCGAGCGGGGCGAGCTGACGCCGACGCTCAAGGTGAAACGCCGCATCGTCGAAGACCGGTATAAGGCGAAGATCGACGCGATGTACGCGGAGTAGCTCCGCGCTTATCCGGCCGGCATCACCCGAATCCACTCCACGTTGACGTGCCGCGGTCGGGTGAGCGCGAAGAGCACCGCGTCGGCCACATCGCTCGGGAGGAGCATCTCCGTGCGGTTGGGCACGTCGCTGCGCTCATCCGGACTGAAGGAATCCCACACCTTCGTGTCAGTGGCACCCGGGGAGACCAGCGTGCTGCGAATCCCGCTCCCGCGCAGCTCCTCCGCCATGACTTCATGCAGCCCGCGAACACCGTACTTGCTCGCACCGTACGCGGCATTGCCGGAGTACGGCCGATGGTCCACGATGCTGCCGATCGTGACGACATGGGCCGTTCCGTCGCGTGCCAGGCGCGGAAGCAACTCCCGCAGCACGAGGAACGGGCCATACAGGTTCACATCGACCTGCAACGCGAATTCTCCTGGCGTGGTGTCGGCCAGTGGCTTGAGTAGAAAGGCGCCGGCGTTGTTGACCACGATGTGCGGCACCCCGAACACGGCCACGACCTGCTCGACCGCGCGCCGCACGTCGGCCTCTTGTGTGACGTCACACTGCACTTCGCACCGCGTCTCGGTGCGGTTGTCGACGAGACTGCGAGCGAGACATGCGACCCGGGCGCCGGCCTCTTCCAACCGGTCGGCGATGACCCGACCGATGCCGCGGCTCGCGCCGGTGACGACGGCGATCTTCCCAGCCAGGTCGCTCACTCGAGCCAACTGCCCCCGTGTGCCAGCCGCAGGAACTCGTCTCGGGTAGTGCCATCGAGGAAGTTGCCGCGTAGCGCGCTCGTCACCGTCTTGGAGTTCTGCTTCTCGACACCCCGCATCATCATGCAGAGGTGGTACGCCTCGATCACGACTCCCACACCGTGCGGCTGGAGCACGCGCATCAGGGCGTCCGCTACCTGATCGGTGAGCCGCTCCTGCACCTGCAGCCGCCGTGCGTACACGTCCACGATGCGCGGTATCTTGGACAACCCGATGATCTTGCCGTTCGGCAGGTACGCCACGTGCGCCTTGCCGAAGAACGGCAGCATGTGGTGCTCACACATCGAGTAGATCTCGACGTCGCGCACCAAGACCATGCTCTCGTGCGCCTCTTCAAAGACGGCACCGCGTACAAGATCGTCCACCGACTCACCGTAGCCACACGTCAGCCAGCGGAGTGACGACTCCACTCTGGGCGGGGTACGCACGAGCCCTTCTCGCTCCGGGTCCTCGCCCAGGAGCTCCAACATGCGGCGCACCAGCGGCTGCATGCCCAGCTCCCGCGCCGCGCTGGGGAGCGGCACGACCCTTGGCGCCTCGCTGGCAGGGTCCTCGTGTGCTGGATGCTGCTTGCCCACTGCTCTCTCCTTCTCCTTCAGGGCACCACACCACCCGACTCCACCAGTCGGCTCGGAGCAGGCCCGTCAAACCAAGTAATTTAGCGGGAGTTGAGTGCGTGGCGAGCCGGGGAGAGGGCCGCACGTTAGCGACGTGACACCTCACTCACCACGCAGAGGTGCAAAAACGGGAACGAAGAGCATTATTGAAGCCCGATTCCACAAGAACCGCACCCGCGCCACGGCGTCTGCCTTCCCCTCGGGGGCGTGCCATCGGCCGCAGCAAATGGGCGCGTGGTCGAGCTTGTTGGCTCAATAATACAGCTCTTCGCTCCCGCGATTGCGAGTCTATAATAGAGGTGGGTTCAGGGGGCGTCAAGAAACAAACTCCGGGATCGAGGTCGGAATGAACTTGGAACTCGGTGCGGCACTATTGTTGCTGATCGCGTGGGTCCTGCTCGTCTTCGTAGCGGCAATCCCCAGTGGATGGGTACATGTTCCCCTCGCGCTGGGATGTCTGCTCGTTGCGCGGGGAATCGTGGTGGGGAAGCGCTGAGCTCCTAGATCTCCCAGTTCGAGAATACAACCTCGCCCTTCGGCGGCCTCGCTTCCTCGAACCGCTCCAACGTCATCCGTAGGTCGGTCCAGCGCACGCGATATCCGCGCGCCAGCAGCGCTTGATACGCGCCCGCGTACGCCGTCTGGCATCGGATGGCCACGCGGCGGATGCGCTCTGCCGCCGCGCAGGCTTCCAAAACGACGACCAGTCGCGTAAACGCTTCCTCCGAGTCGGCGAACAGCTTCAACACCCGTAACTCTTCGGGTTGGCGACTCTCGGCCAGTGGCGCGGAGTGCCACAAAGCGAATCCCGCAATGTCATCGTCTCCCTCGATGACCACGGTGTCGCCGATGCCGATCTCCGCCGTCAACTCTATCTCGCGGCTGAAGTCGTAACCCGGCGCCGAGCGGTCGAGACGCGCGCGGCAGCGCCGCACGAGCTCCCGGCTCTTGCTGCCTGGCACGGACCCGAGGCGATGATACTCCCCACCCACCCGACGGCGCGACGCCTCGCCGGTCATCGTGACGGTGAGGTGGCTGGGAAGGAAGCCAAGCCGACCATAGAATCCGATGTTCTCCACCGTGCGGGGCATCGTCTCGAGACCGAGCGTGGATACGCCGCGGTCGCGCAGCCACGTCGTAGCGGTTTCGACGATCACGCGACCCGCCCCCAGGCCCTGCCGGTCGGTGCGCACGGCCAGTGGCCCCATCCACCCCTCAGCCCCAGAGCGATGAGCGATGTTGAACGCCGCGACCTCATCGTGCTCGTCGTACCACAGCATGGCCCCCTTGCCGGCGTCGTCGATCGCGTAGCGCCAGATGTCCTCATGCAGCCTAGGGACCCGCACGCCGACCAACCCGTCACGACGGTAGCGGTCAGTGAACGCTTCCGAGAACACGCGGTTGAGCGCATCGACGTCGCCCACGGTCGCCGGCCGCGGACCCGCGAGCGATCGCTCAGGCCGCAACATGCTCGCCGTCGAAGCTCACCTGGTCCTCACTCACCACAGCGGCTCCTTGTTGTTCGTCCAGCTCCACTCGCAACACCCGGTCGACGCCGTCGCGCACCGACTCAATGTGCGTGATGAGGACCACCTGTGGAAAGCGGTCCGCCAACCCGCGCAACAGCTGCACGACGTTGTGGCGCCGATGCTCGTCGAGGCTCCCGAAGATCTCGTCCAGCACCAGCAGCGAGAGCGGTTGACCCGCGCGCTCCGCGACCATCTGGCTGATGGCGAGGCGCAACACCAGGTGCGTGAGATCTTCCTCGCCACCGGAGATCACCGGCTTGGTCACTCCGTCCTCGACCACCAGCACCTGATACTGTTCGTCCAACTCCAGCTCTCCATACCGTCCATCGGTCAGCCCCGCCAGGAACTCCGAGGCACGCTCGGCCAGCTCCGGGCGCATCGCCGTGTTGAGCTCGAGCCGCAGATCGTGCAACGCGCGGTCGAGCTCGTCGTGTAGCTTGAGCTCACCCTCGACCTCACCCATACGCGCCGCCCGTTTCTCCCGCTCGCGCAGGTGTCGCTCGGCACTTTCCAGCGCCGTGCGCGCCGCCTTCAGATCGCCCTCGACCGACGCCAGGTGCAGCTCCGCGTCGCGCAACGCCGCCTCGGCTCCTTCGTACCGCTGCCGCGCTTTCGCGTAAGCCTCCTCATCATACCCGAGATCGGCGATGGCCGCCTCTAGCTGCTTGACGCGTGCTTCACACTCCGACAGGGCCTTCTCGGCCGCCTCTGCTTCCGAAACGAGCTGCTCCGCGTGCGTTGCCTTGGTCTCGAGTTGCGCGGCCAGCTGGAGCATGGGTTCCAACTCCCGCAGTCGCTCGCGCACCGCGTCGTGTCGCGCAGCGTCGTACGCATCCGGCAGGCCGGCCACTTCCTTCTCCAGCTCCGCCTGGCGCTCGTGGAGTCGCGCGACCTCTCCTTCGAACTCGTTCGCCTCGCGCACCCGGTCCTCACAGCGTGCCACTTCCTGCACGGCCTGCTCCACGCGATCGGCAGCCTGCTCGGCCGCTACCTCGGCATCCTGTACCGCGGCGGGCGACTCCTTCAGTTGGTCGATACGCTGGCGGAAGAACTTCCCCTTGACCTCTATCTCCTCCATCTGCCGGTCCAACGTTCCCAACACGTCCTGGTACACATCGCCCAGCGGGCGTTTGCAGATGGGGCACTCGCCGCCCTCACCCGCGTCCAGCACACTATGCCGGTGTCGTTGATGGTCGAGATACTGGTCGCGCAGGTTGGAGCGAGTGGTTTCTGCATCCTGCCGGTCGCGCACCCAGGCAGTTCGCGTCTTCTCCTGCTCCGCCTCCGCCTGCTCGAGACCGCGCCGTACCTCCTCGAGGGCCTTCTGAGCGGCGGCAAGCGCCCGCGCGACGTCCCCCATCTGCCCGCGCCGCTCGCGCACGCGCTCCATCTGCTCCCCCAGCTCACTCAATTGCCCCGTCAACGAGCGTCGCTTCCCGGTACTCTGCGCCTCGTGCTCCAGGCGTTCCAGCTCGTCCCGCAGCGGCGGCACGTCCTGCAGCGACTCCTGCAGCTCGTCGAGCTTCCCACGCGCGGCCAGGGCCTCAGCCAGCTCCTTGTCCAGGCGCTCGAATCCTCGCCGCGCCTCGCCAACATCTCGCTCGGCCACCCGTCGCTCTCCATCGAGCGCGAGGGCTGTCTCACGCACCTCCACCATGCGGGTCCATGCCGGTCCCTCTTGATCCAGCGCCTTGACGGCCGTCGCGCGGTCCTCCACGGCACGCACCACCACAGCCTCCGCCTCGCCGGCGCGTTGCAGCGCCTGCGCCCGCTCGGCCTCGAGCGCCTCTGCATCCGCCAGGCCGCGCTCCAATCCGGCTAGCTCGCCGCGCAGCCCCGAGCGCGCGTCCCGCAACCGATCCTGTGCGAGCCGCAACTTCTCATACCCCAGGACCCGCGACAGGAACCGAGCCCGGTCCGTGGCGCCCATGGCCGCCATCACGGCGAGCTCTTTCTGCCCGGTGAAGTACGTGTTGAAGAACTCGTCGCGGGTCATCCCGAGCAGCCGTTCGACCCGCGCGCTCACTTCCTGCTGGCTATTGGCGATGGGGGCATCCGAGCGGTCCTGGAACAGCTCGGCGTTGTAGAGACCGCGCACTACCCGGAACTGATGCGCCCCGAGTGAGAACTCCACCTCGACCCGCACCGAGGAGCGCGCAGGCGCCCGATTCCATCGGATGGTATCGCGACTGCCCCGCGCGGCCGGATTGCCGTAGAAGGCCCACGCAATCGCCTCGAGCAGCGTGGTTTTCCCAGACCCGTTGGGACCGATGATGGCGGTGATGCCCGGCCCGAACACGACGTCGGTATCGGCATGCTGCCGGAAGTTCAGAAGCTTCAGCCGGTGCAGCTGCATCACTCCTCGCGCAATGCCTGCTCGACCTCGTCCATGTACCGCTGCCCCAGCGCCACCAGCCGGTCGCGGGCGACCTCAGCGTCGAGGGGGCGGCGCCCCAAGTAGTCGGCGAGCAGATCGCTCAACGTCTGGCGTTGCCCCGGCGCACCCACGCCCACCTCGCGCTCGAGCTGGGGGCGCCTCAGGTCGAGGTGATAGTGCAGGGCCTGGGCCTTGAGTTCACGGATGCGCGCATGATCCAGATCGCGCGCCAGCGGACGGGGCACGTCGTGTACCAGCTGTCGCACGACCTGGTCGTCGATGCCACCGTCGATACCCTCGACGCGCTCGATGATGGCGGCGTCGATGTCGGCCGCACTCAGCCCGGCTGCGTGGATCGGCTCGAGATCGATGATGCGACGCGCGAGGGGCACCCGCCGAAACTCTACGCGCGCACCGTCGGCTAGGTCCACCAGCAGCCACCCCTTGTCCCCCCGCCGCCCCTCCTGCGCCTCATCGCGCAGCTCACCCCACGGGTTGGTGCTGACGTACTCGAGTGCGCCGCAGTACCACGCGTTCTCGCGTACCTGGTGCGCGACGTGGTAGTGCCCCAGGGCCACGTAATCCCACTGGTCCGCGTGGAGCTCGTCCGGCTCCATCAGGGCGCCGCCGAACTCCAGCACGGAGGCGTCGCGACGGAGCACTCCGGCAACCTCTCCGTGGGTGACCGCCACCCGGAAGCGCCCGCCGGCGGGCGGCGTGAGCGTGGGTCGCGGCTCGGCCATCCACGCACCGTGGGGCACGCACGTGACGCTCAGGTCCAGCTCCTCGAACACGAGGTCCCGGGACTGCTCGGCAACCACGTGCACTCCGCCCACGGCCTCGAACAGCCTCAGGATCGTGCCCGTCTCCACCGAGCGGGGGGTGTCGTGGTTGCCGGCGATGATCACGATGGGCGCCGTCGGCAGCGCCGTGCGCAGGCGGCGAAACTGACCGAACGAGTGGAGGATCGCGGCGTTGCTCGGGCGCACCGAGTTGAACAGGTCCCCCGCGATCACGACGACGTCGGGCGCGGTCTCGATCAGGTCGTCGACGGTGCGGCGGAACGCCCCTGCAACGTCCGCTTCACGCTGGTTGATCCCTTGGGAGGTGAGACGGTGGTACTGCCGGAAGCCGAGGTGAACGTCTGCGAGATGGGCGAGCTTCACGCTAGGGGAGCACCGATTGGCGCACGGTGGTCTCGAGGCTGATGCGACCCCGCTCGGGCACCCGGACCACCACCTGCAGACGCGCCGCCGCCGCGACCCAGCCCCGCCACCCCGAGGACCACACGAGCGTGCCCGTCGTCGCTCCGGCGAACTGGAGGGTGTTCCCGTCCGGCCGTCTCAGGGTAGTGGGCGTGAAGGCGCCGCTGAAGCGGATGTAGGCGAGCGTATCCTGGGCGCGGGCGGTCAGCGAATCGAGCCTGAAGTCCGTCTGCGCGCCGAGGAGCGCCGTCGGCGCATCCACCGGCGCGTGCCCGACGAGCTCGCTGAGCGGGAACTCGAGCCGCGAACTCCAGTACTGGCCCTCGCGAAGCCAGCCCTCCGGGAGCTCCATCCCCGGCATGCCCGTCAGTAGATGTACGAGCATCCCCGAGCCCGGCCGGTCGCCGCCCACCGTGGCTTCGACGACGTGCATGCGGGAGTCCATGCGCACCTGGAGCCACAGGCTGTCCAGTGAGGCCACCTCGTACTCGCGCCACGCCTCCTCGCCCTCCCGCATGCGTGCGCGGAGCGAATCGTACGCCAGGTGCATGATGAGTGCCCCGTCGGGACCGCGGAGAGCCACTTCGGTCATGCCTCCCAGGTCAGCCGCCTCGCGCGCCGGGCCGGCCGCCTCGCCCGTCGCCCCCACACCCGTGACCCGCGTATGGGACTGGAACACCCGGTGCACCTTCACACCCGGCACCGGACGATACCGCAGCAACAGACTGTCCTGCGCGGCGAGCCCCGCCGGGAACGCGAGGACCGCCACAGCGACCAGGGTGAGGCGCCGGGTCACGGACGCACCTGGAAGCGGGTGGAATGGTCCATGCTCAACGTGACCTCGACCACCGTCTGCTCCACCTCCTCGGTGCGCTCCATCGTCACCGTCGCACGGGTGCGCAGCGCCCCCGAGACGAACGCGTTCCACCCGGTGGACCAAATGAAGCTCCCGCCGAATGCCCCCGTGATGTCGACGAGCGACGCGCTGGAGGCTTCTCCCTCCACGACCATCGGGGGAAGGAAGCTACCCTGCACCCGGAGGTAGGCCAGGGTGTCGGTGGGGCGAATCACGAGGCTGTCGAGCGTAATGGTGGAACGGGCCAGCACCTCGGGCTCCACCAGCATCCCCTCCAACACGGCTTCGCCCTCGAGCCCCAGAGGACGCGTCAGCGCGACCACGATGTCGGAGGCCCAACTGTCACCTTCCGCCACTGCGCCTTCCGGCAATGCGAACTCCAACCCCGACGCGAACGCCCGGTAGTGCTGCACCTCCCGATTCGTGAGCGTGTCGCCCTCTAGCACCTCGACGTCGGAGACGCGCAGCCGGTCGTCGGCCACCACCCGGGCGGCGGAGCTACGCCCCCGCACATCGGGGAGATCGCGCCACGCCCCGCCCGGTACGCGAGCCCGCGCCCGGGTCGAGTCGTGCGAGATCTGCAGCACCGCACTGGTGATGCGCGTTCCGACCACCGTGCTGGTGTAGCTGTGCAGCGTCGAGGCCTCGACGGTGATGCTGTCGAGGGCCGGCACACCCGGTGCGCCCTCGCGAATCGTGCTCGTCAGCTCTGACCACCAGAGCGTGTGAAGCCTCGTGCGCGGCTGCGGCCGGTACCGCAGCAAGATCGACTGTTGGGCAGATACGCTCTGGGGAAGCCCCACGAGGGCGACACACGCCAGGGCGCCGAGCCATGTCGTCCTACGTCGCATACGGATCCTCCACCTGTCTGAGTGGTGTCGTCGCACTCCCGCTCGGGCGCACCTGCTCCCGCGCCACCGCCCGTCCGAGACTCGCCGTGAAGAACCCCACCACGTCCTCGGGTCGGGCGCGTTTGGTCGCGAGCAGTGCACGCCGTACATCCTCTTCGCGCCGCCCCGCCATGGAGTCCTTGATCCGGGCGGGAGAGATGCGCCGGTCCAGCGCCGCCAGCTGCCGCACGACGGCGTCCTCGAACGGCACGTCGGCGGCCGGCGGGTACCGCTTCACGCCCGCGGGGCCGCCCATCACCGGCGGCCGCGGGAACCGCACGAACACCGGTTGGGTGAAGTGCGGATGCCGCACCATCAGCTCCCCCTTGGGAAGCGTGGCCAGCTTGATCTTGGTCGCCGGCGAGAGCACCTGATAGCCCGGTGTCGCCAGCTCATCCATGTCCATCCGACCGAAGACCATCGTGCCGGCGTTGCCCACGATGCGGCGGTGTACCTGCGACCGGAACTGCTGGGCCGCGAACAGTACCAACCCGAGATAGCGCCCCCGTTCCGAGATGTCCAGCAGCATCTTGCGGACATACGTGTCGGGACCGTCGGCCGGCGCGTACTTGTTGAGCTCGTCCACGAACACGACCAGGTGGTCCACGCCCAATTCGCCGCGCTCGAGGTGCTCCCGCAGCATGGAGACGACCCGGGTGAACACCAGGTCCTGCCCGAGCTGGTCCATCCCCGATACATCCAACAGATACACCGCGCGGTCCTCGAACGCTCCAAACGGGAGGTCGTTAGCCGATCCATCGTCGGTCACCAACCCCTTGCATCGCGTGGAGATGTTGATGAGCCGGTTCCGCACCTTGCGGATCGTGGCAATGTGATGCGTGCGCCACACGTCGCTCCGTCCGGCCTGCTCCAGCCCGTCGAAGATGCTGCGGAACAGGCGCTCCAGGTCGGCGAACGAGCGGACGCGGTGCGTGCCGCCCCAGTCGTCGCGGAATTCCTTTTCTACTACCCGGTCCGCCAGGAAGTCGAGGAAGGCGTCGGCCTTGGCGTCGATGTCGTCGCGGTTGAGCAAGACCTCGTGGTAGTTGAGCACCTCGCGCAGTCCCCACACCAGGGGCTGTACCGATCCCACGAGGTCTGGGTGGGAGCGCAGCGTGTTGAGATTCACGCCGTCCGGCTTGAACGGAGCGAAGTACTGCACACGGTCGAACGGCCGTGGCTCGACCTCCAGCGCGGCGTACAGCTCGCGGTCGGCGTCGGTCAGTTCCCCCGGTTGATCCAGGAAGCAGAGATCGGGCCCCTTGACGTTGAAGCACACGGCGGCCACCGAGCCCTTGTGGCTCGGCAACCGCTGGAAGATGCTCGCCAGCATGAACTCGACGGCGCTGGTCTTGGTGGCCAGGCCGGAGACGCCGCTGATGTTGAGGTGCGCAGATTCCGGACCGAGCAGGAAGTCGGCGTCCAGCGAGACCGGCGCCGTCAGCCCGCCGGCGCGGTACACGCCGACCGGGATGCCGGTGGGCTGCTCCGCCCGCACGTAGCCGTCCATGCGCAGCGCCATCTCCACGTCTTCCTGCGAGGCGAGGCGCACCTCGGCGAGCGGCACGGGCTGGACCGGCTCCTCCGGCTCGTGCCGTAGCACGGCCGCCGTCCAGAGCCGGACTTCGGTGCGCCGCGTGGGCGCCAGCGCGCCGGCCGGGTCGCCC
Source organism: Gemmatimonadota bacterium (assembly GCA_039592335.1). Lineage (GTDB taxonomy): Bacteria > Gemmatimonadota > Gemmatimonadetes > Gemmatimonadales > GWC2-71-9 > WVYX01. The sequence goes on from JBDHBX010000001.1 coordinate 77,204, forward strand.
TCGGCGGCCACCACCTCGTGCAGCGGTGTGGCAAGATCCGAATACGCGCGCGCGTCCACCACGACCGCGTACACGCTGCGCCCGCTCTCGCCGTCCACGCGCACGATGGCCCCGATCCCGATGGACGTATCCGTGGCGGTCCAGAAGTGGAACTGGTGTGGACCCGCCGGCAGCGCCTCGGTCGCGACCACGCGCCCGATCGTCACCACCAGCCTCCGGCCTGTGCTCGCAAGAACGTCTCCACCTGGTGAATGGGATAGAGTAAGCGATCCCAGCGACCGTCGGGGGCGCTGAGCGGAGCGCGCTCCGTCAGCAACCAGCGGCTCACGGTCGTGGCCTCGGCCAGCGTGGCATCAGTTGCGGGGCGCTCGACCCGCACCAGACCGTGCAGCAACTCCCGGTCCTCCCACGGCCAGAGTCGAAGATACCACGTGTAAACGGGGCCGCGCTTCCCCAAACGGCGGGCGAAGACGCTGCTGCGGTGCCCCGGGGGGAGCGTCACGGCCACCTCGAGGTCGGGGCCATCGAGGTATTGGGTCTCGTGGCTCTTGATGAGCCCCAGCACCCGAGGTCCGCCGTCCAGCACGTGGGCGAGCCCCCCGAGCGCACCGTCGACCACCAGCCAGCAGTCGGGCTCCGTGGTGAGCAGCGCGGTGGCCACCGCGACCTCGAGCTCCTCGCGCCGCCCCTCGACGACCCTCGCCGCGAGCTGCACGTCCACGATGGGGTGTGGACGCTCTCCCGCCTCGCAATTCGCCAAGGGAAGGCCGGTGTGCTCCAGGGCGACCCGCTGCCCGGGGGTGAGTCGCTCGACGGGCACGACGATGAACTCCTCGGCCGCGTGGTCGGCGACCTTGAGCTGATCCCCGTCGCGTCGCATCGTGGCGGCCGCGACATACCCCCGCACCACCGGCACGAGGCCGAAGCGGCCCTCCACGGCATAGCGCTGGATGCCGTCAAGGAACGCCGCCCGCTCCGGCGGGGGCGCCGGGCCACCCACGTCGATCGCCCGGATGCCCTTGTCCTCCACGTAGCTCGCCGAGCCAAACGGGGAAACAACCGGGGGCGGAACGTGGGTGAGGGGCGACCCTGCCCTCGTCGTTCCCCCAGCCCGACGGAGGGCCTCGTGCAGTCGGTGGCGCGTCGAACCGGTCAGGGCGACAGCGGCTCCTCCCGGTGGACCCACCGCCCACCCACCATCGTGCGCCGCACGCGCACGTCCTTGATGGCCTGGGGTGGGATGCGGAACAGATCGTCCGACAGCAGCACCAGGTCGGCCACGTATCCGGGGGCGAGCCGCCCCTTCCACCGCTCTTCGAACGCCGCCCACGCCGCGTTCACCGTGTACGCCTCGAGCGCCTCCTGCACCGTGACGCGCTCATCGGGATACCACCCGTCCGCGGGCTCACCGTCGAGCGTCTGTCGGGTCACGGCGGCATAGATCCCCAGCAACGGCTCGGCGGGATACCACGCCGCATTGGTGCCGGGCCAGTCGGACCCGAACACCAGGAGCGCGCCGGCATCCTTCAGCGAGCGAAAGGCATAGGCCCCCGTGGCCCGATCGCCGATCCGATCCTCCATCCACCGCATGTCGTCGATGGCGTGATACGGCTGGACTTCGGCGATGATGCCCAGTTCCCCGAGCCGCACGAAGTCATCGGGCTCCACCACCTGCGCGTGGATCATGCGGAAGCGGCGGTCCTTGGGGCCGTTGATGCGGATCGCGCGTTCGTACATGTCGAGCAGGGTGTCGACGGCCAAATCGCCGATGGCGTGGATGTGGGGGGTGAGCCCGGCGGCGTCGGCGGAAACAATGAGCCGCTCCATGTTGCCCGGCGGCGACATCATGGTGCGCCAGCGGCCGCGCGTCTCGGGCATGTGACGGTACGGCTCGCGGAACATGGCCGAGGAGTTTCCCATGATGCCGTCCACGAATCCCTTGAGCCCACAGACCGAGAGCATCTCGTCCCCGAAGCCGGTGCGCACGCCCACGGCCGCCAGATCCTCCCAGTGATCCAGCGTCGGCCGCGCGCACACCCGTACCGAGAGAGCGTTGCGGGCCTGGAGGTACTGGAAGATCCGCATCGTCCCCGCGCGGGTGATGTCGTGAATCGTGGTCACGCCGTGGAACTTGAGATCCGCCAGGGCGAGGCGTGCCTCGGCGAGCAGTTGCTGCTGTGACGGCTCGGGCCTCGCCGCTCGCACCTGCTGGGCTTCCTCCGCCGTCAGATGTCCCGTGTGGCCGGCCGGGTCGATCCCGGCGGCCCGCAGCGCGGCGTTGTTGGCGAGGTACTGCGAGCGATCCCACTTGTTCAGCAGCGCCGGGCGCTCGCCCGTGAGGGAATCGAGCAGCGCCCGCCGCGGCATCCAGGCGCTCTCCAGATCGTACGCGCCCCAATCGCCACCCACCATCCACGATCCGGGCGGGAGCCGGTGGTGGGCCTCGGTCACCCGCTGCCGCAGGCCGTCGTCGTCCGACACGTCCAGCAGGTTGACGCCGAGCAGCAACGCCCCGGCGTACTGAAAGTGCGTGTGGGTGTCGATGAACCCGGGGCTGATGAACCCGCCCTCCATGTCTTCCACTCGCGCCGCTGGGCCCGCAGCCTCCAGGACCTCGTCGCGGGAGCCCACGGCGACGACCCGCCCGGCGTGGACGGCAACGGCTTCCGCCCAGGGACGCGCCGAGTCGCCTGTCCAGATCCTGGCGTTCACCAACACCTGCGCCGTGCCGTCCGGCTGCTGCGCCCCGAGGGGCACCCAACCGAATGCCAGCGCGATTAGGCCTACCGTGCAGCCTCGCATCGCTTGGGTCGGCATCACCTCGTTCCTTCGCTCTCCGGAAACGGCGGCACATCGAGGAGCCAGAACCCGCCGAGCTCACCCTGCTCGTCGAACTCCACCAAGAGGTTCTCGGCCAGCGCCACCCACTCATGACCGCGGGCGTTGCCCACACGGAGATGCAGCACCGACTCGTCCGGGCTGCGCTGCACGAGGAGGGGGAGATCCACCTCCACGACGGCAATACCCGGCTGGGACGGGCGGGACGGCACGATGAGCCTTCCCTGCTCCCCCGGCTCGGGCGGCGTGAGCCCCTTCACCGTCTCGGTGGGCGGCCACACCACGATCTCGACCGCCCGCAACACGCCGCCTTCAAAGTCCAGCGTGACCACCGCGCCCTTCGCGTCCTCCAGCTCGATGGAGCCGGTCAGCCCGCGGCTCGGCTCCACCCCCGCGAGCACACCCGAGAGAATCTCCGTCTCCGCGTCCCACTGGAACTCGACGCGCGGCAAGTCGCCGTCGATCGGCTCGATCTTCGCTCCGTAGCCCCGTACGCCCCTCACGTCGCCTCCTTGGTCTCCACGGACCGCACAAAGTCCGTGATCCGGTTCAGTGCCTGGCGCAATGTCTTTTCTGAGGCAGCAAAGGAGAGCCGCACCCACCGCCCGTCCCCGAACGCTTCGCCCGGCACCAGCGCGACCCCCTGCTCCGCCAGGAGACGCTCGCAGAACGCCGCGGCGCTCGCGAGCTTCCCATCGAAGAACCCGTCGACTCTGAAGAAGAAGTAGAACGCCCCGAGGGGGTCCACGAACTCCACCCCGGGAAGCTCTCTTCGAAAGTGCGCCACCACCAGGTCGCGACGCTGCCGGAAGGTCTCCACCATTCGGTGTACGTCCTCCTCGACCCGCTCGTCTGCCAGCGCCGCGGCCGCCGCCCACTGCGCCGGTTGCGACGCCCCACTGGTCACGTGGGTCTGCATCGCGGCCATCGCCTGGGCCACGAGCGGCGGCGCCACTGCGATGCCGACCCGCCACCCCGTCATGGCATAGGCTTTCCCCACGCCGGTCACCACCACCACACGCTCGAGCAGCTCGTCCGGGAGGTCGTACACCGACGGTGCTGGCCCCGAGCCGAAGTGGATGCGGCGATACATCTCGTCGGCAATCACCCAGAGCCGGCGCTCCCTGGCCCACTCGAGCAGCGCCTTGAGCTCCGCCCGCGTGTAGACCGCGCCCGTGGGATTGACGGGCGTGCAGAGGATCAGCCCCGCCGCCCGCGCGTCCGCCGCATTCTCCAGCTCACCCACGCCCACCTTGAGACTCCACTCCGCATCGCCCGGCACCAGCACGGGCTGCGCGCGCGCCAGGTGCACCAGCTGCGGATAGGAGACCCACGCGGGCGCCGGGATCAGCACCGTGTCGCCGCCCTCGAACAGGCTGAAGCACGCGTTGAACAGCGACTGCCGGGCGCCGGTGGACACCACAACGTGGTCGGCGTTGATCGGCCGGCCGCCGGAAAGCAGCGACAGATGGTGGGCGGCCGCCGCGCGCAGTTCCAGAATCCCGGCGTTGGGCGGGTAGTGCGTCTTGCCCTGCTGGATCGCCTTGATGCCCGCCTCGGCGGGAATGCGCGGCGTATCGAAGTCGGGCTCGCCCACCGAGAGGTCGACAATGTCCTCACCGGCGGCGCGGCGGCGCTGCGCCTGCTCCTTGATCGCGACGGTCTTGGACGCCTCGAGGTTCGCCAGGTTGCGAGAGCGCTTGAACGCCATCAGCGCACGACTCCGTAGCGCCGCAGGATCTCCACCGTCGCTTCCAGGGGGAGCGCCTCAGCCGTCCCGCGATGTCCCACCACAGTCGTGGCGAGGAACAGCGAGTTGTAGATCGCTTCCTCGGTCGCCTCTGCCACCGCCTGGAACAGCGGGCTCACGTCGCTGTTGGCGACCACTCCCACTGTCCCGAGCTCCGCGACGGTCACGGTACTGAATGCGATCACGTAATCCCCCGACCCGTTGGTCATCGTGGCGCCGGTGCGCGCCAGGCCGGACAGCGCGCGCCGCCCCAGCCGCTCGAGGTTGCGGTGATCCAGCGGCGCATCGGTGGCGACCACGATCATGATGGAGCCGTCCGCGGCACCGTCCGCGCCGGCGCCTGGCCCTTCCATCTCCCGCCGCAGGTAGTAGCGTCCCAGCTCCTTGCCCACCGGGGCGCCGGCCACCGTGAACACGCCGCTGCCCACGTTCATCTGCACCAACACGCCGACGGACCACCCACCAAGGCTCGACGGGAGCCGACGGCTCGCCGTCCCGATCCCGCCCTTCCATCCATACGCCCTGGTCCCGCGACCGGCCCCAACGCTTCCCTGGTCCACGGGCCCGGTGGCAGCCGTCTCGATTGCACGCAGGACATGGTCCTCGGTGACGGGGCGCAGCCGGATGTGATTCAGCGTGCCGTCGTTCGTCTCACCCACCACCGCGTTGGCCGAGCGGACCTCCTCGTTACCGGGCAGGGCCAGCAGATAGGTCAGCACAGCGTCCGCCGCGCGCGGCACACACAGCGTGCAGGTGAGCACGACCGGGCTCTCGAGCTCGCCCAGCTCCTGCACCTGGGTGAACCCCGCCAGCTTGCCGTAGCCGTTCCCCACTACCACGGCGGCGGGCACCTTCTCCCGAAACACGTTGCCGCCGTGCGGCAGGACCGCCGTCACGCCGGTATTGATGGAGTCCCCGCCGGTCACTGTCACCTGCCCGACGCGCACCCCCTCCACGTCGGTGACGGCGTTGAGGGGACCGGGTGGCAGCACACCGACGACGACCCCCAACTCCCGCGCCGACTGCCGCTCCTGCGCATCCAGCGACGCGGCAGGGGCAATGACGACGGCACCCGTCAGCAGCAGCGTCAGTCGAATGGCTACCATTCCACACCTCCCTACGCCAAGCTTCGGTCCCCTGCTCACGCTGTCAACGCGGCGCTCACCCGTCCTCATAGACTTCCCGCTTCCAGCGGTACGGTAGCTCCACCATGCCACCCGATTCGGTGATCTCCTCGAGCGCCGCCAACGACGCCCGCAGGACGGTGCGCTGCTGCGCCGCATGGCCCGGCTCGCCGAACACCTGGCCCAGGCGGAACGTGATCAGCACATTGCGCGGCGCCGGCAGCGCCTCGATCATGTTGCGCACCACGCTCACCGTCACGGTCGGGATGCCGCGGGCCTCCACCGCGCGGGCGACCAGTCCCACGGACTGATGGCAGGTCACTCACCCCGGCGTGGCCAACACGAGGTCCACCTGGTCCCGCTCGAAGATCCCCGCGACCTCGTCGGCCACTTCGCGCACCAGGCGCGTGCGCTGCTCCCCGTAGAGATGGCCCATCATGCCGACGTGGCGCGGCGCCACCGCGCCCAGCTCGCCGACCTGCACCAGCTCGCGCAGCCGCTCGATGGGATACACGCAGTTGACGTCGCGGTCGGGAGCGCGGTGGTCGTAGTAGTCGTGCGTGATGGTGAGGGCCGCGACGTCGACATCCCCGGGAATCACGCGGTACGAGGCGTCCCCCTCCGGGTCGTCCATGTCGAACGCCGGCTGGTCCGCGAGATGCAGCCCGGCGGCCGTGACCATCCCGACCCGAGCCCTGGAGAGCGGTTGCCGTGGCGACGCCAACGGCGGCAGGGGGATCTCGGCGCTCCGTCCACTGGTGGCACGGGCATACAGCTCATTGATCCAGTGCACGCGCGTGTAGACGCCGGACTGGAATCGGTTCCACCAGCGGGCCATGACATCTCCGCGTATCGGTTCTCGACGTCGGCGCGATGGGCGGGGCGGCTCGCTGGCCGCAGAGGGCACTCGCTTGCCCCGCGCTCCAGCGCAAACTACCATCCTGTGTCTCTTTGACAATCGAGGGATCCCGTGTCCTGGACCTTTGCGCCGACGTTCGACGCCGGCCCACGCGCCGCCCTGGGCGGCGGGAAGAATCTGGTCTACGTGTGCCCGCCCGCTGGGTGGGCCGTCGTCCCGTTATTGCAGCGGCTCGAAGAGACACCGGAGCCCGGTCTCGCCACCCTGCTCCTCGCGACCGATCCGTCCGAGGTGGTGGAGCTCGCCTCGCTGGCTGCCACCGTCGAGACGCTTACACCCGTCCATGCCGTTTCCGGACTGGCCCGGGCCGGCCGCCTCCTGAAGTCGGGAGCGACGCGCACCCTCGTCGCCACACCGGCGGACGCCCTCCAACTCCTCGCCCGCGCGCTGCTCAAGCTGGAGGGGTTACGACGGGTCGCCGTGCTGTGGCCGGAGACGCAGTTCGCCCTGGGCGCCGGGGAGGCAATCGACACCGTACTTGCCGAGTGCGGCGGGGCGCAACGCGTCGTGGTCACCGCGGACGAGGCCCCCCTCACCGACTTCCTCGAGCGCCATGCGCGGCGCGCGCCGGTCGTGCCGGGCGGGCGGCTCCCCGAGCAGCCGGGCGGGCGGGTGCGCTACGCCCTGGTGGACCCGCAGCGCCTCGCCTGGGCGGTACGCGGCGCGCTCGACACGCTCAACCCGGCCTCGGCGCTGATTTGGGATCCGACGCCGGCGGCCGCGCACCGTTGGGCCGAGCACGCCGGCGATCCGACCGTGCGGGTCGCCTCCGATCCGGGGGACGAGCCCGTGGAGTGGGCGGTCGCGGTGGAGCTTCCCAGCGCGGAGGCGCTCGCCGCCCTGCACGGGGTGGCCCGGGGCGTCCTGATCCTCGCGCGGGCGTCACAGCTCCCCTACCTGGAGCGGCTCGCCGGCTCGCTCGACGTGCTGCGGCTCCCATCGGAGGCCGACCGCGCCCGGGACCGTGCCGGCGCGCTGCGGGCCGAGCTGCGAAACCGCATCGAGGGAGGGCGGCTCCTGGACGGCCTCGCCGCGCTGGCACCCCTGTTCGACGAGTACGATCCGGCGCTGGTGGCGGCCGCCGCGCTGCAGACCCCCGAGGCTGCGGCACCTACCCGCGAGGCGCCCAGCGAGATTCCGACGTGGGCCCACATTCACGTGAGCGCAGGCCGGCGCGACCGGCTGCGCACGGGTGACGTGGTGGGTGCGTTGCTCAATGCCGTAGGAATCCCCAAGGACACCATCGGACGCGTGGACGTGCGCGAGAGTTTCTCGGTGGTCGAGGTGCGGGCCGAGGTGGCGCAGCGGGTGTTGAAGGGGCTGGACGGTGTGACGCTGCGCGGCCGCACCGTGACGGCGAAAGTAGACAAGAGGTAAAGAGAACCGGGCAACACAACCGGGCCGGGCGCCTCCTCGGCGACCCGGCCCGCGTCACTCCTCACTCGGTAGGGCGCTACTTGTTGACCGCGTCCTTGAGTCCCTGTCCCGCCTTGAAGGCCGGAACCGTCGCGGCTGCGATCTGGATAGTGCCGCCGGTGCGCGGATCGCGCCCCGCACGAGCCGCCCGCTTCCGCGCCACGAACGAGCCGAAGCCGGTAATCTGCACCTTGCTTCCGGAACGCAGCTCCTTCGCGATGAGGCCGTCTTCGCCAAACAGGGCCTCTACGGCACGCCCCGCGTCCGCCTTCGACAGTCCGGTCCCCGACGAGAGGGCTTCGATCAGCTCGGTCTTGTTCACCCCTATCCTCCCTGTGGATAGAATTGAAGGTAGGTACGAGTGGCGCGACGGGCCGATCCGTCCGCCGCCATTGCTCCTAAGTAAGACCGGTCGGCGGATGTTGGCAAGCGGCTTGCCTCCCGGCGTCCGGCGGGATAGGCTCTCGACCACCCTCCGAAAGGGCGGCTCATGCTGCACAGCGTACGGCCGGGATGGATCGAAGTCATTACCGGCGTGATGTTTAGCGGCAAGAGCGAGGAACTCATCCGGCGCGTGCGCCGCGCTGTGATCGCCCGGAAGCGGGTCCAGGTCTTCAAATCCCACCTCGACGATCGGTACGGCGGCATCTACTCTGTGACCACCCACGACGGCATCTCGGTCGAGGCCCAGCCAGTGGACTCTTCAGCCGAGATCGTCCGGCTGATCCGCCCCGAATCGGAAGTCATCGGCATCGACGAGGCCCAGTTCCTCGACCCCGACATCGCAGACGTGTGCACCGACCTCGCCGGGCGGGGCGCGCGCGTCATTGTGGCCGGAACCGACTCCGACTTCCGGGGTGAGCCGTTCGGCCCGATGCCGCGACTGCTCTGCATCGCGGAGGTGGTGGACAAGCTCCACGCCATCTGCGTGAAGTGCGGCAATCCTGCGTGCCGCAACCAGCGACTCATCGACGGCCGTCCGGCGCGGTACGACTCACCCACCATCATGGTAGGCGGCGGCGAGGGTTACGAAGCGCGGTGCCGGCACTGCCATGAGGTGCCGCGCGTGGACGAGGATCAAACGGCGCTGCTGTAGCAGCCATGCTTAGCGTCGGCCTGACAGGAAACATCGGCGCCGGGAAGAGCACAGTCGCCCGGTGGCTGCGCGAGTGGGGAGCGACGCTCATCGATGCCGACGAGCTCGTACGGGAGGTACAGCTCCCCGGCTCGGACACACTGCGCGCCATCGCCCGGGAGTTCGGTGACGACATCCTGCAACCCGACGGCTCGCTCGATCGGGAAGTACTGCGGACCAGGGCGATGCGCGACGCCCAGGCGCTCAACGCCCTGAACGAGATCGTGCACCCTGCGGTGCAGCAGCGGCGCGCCGAGCGGGCACTTCTCGCGGAGGAACGCGGCGACTGCCTGCTGGTCAACGACATTCCCCTGCTCTTCGAAGTGCTCGATCCCACCAGCTTCGACGTCGTCATCCTGGTGGACGCGCCGGAGGCGCTGCGACGCGAGCGCATCATGCGGGAGCGCGGCCTCTCGCAGGAGATCGCCGAGCGCATGATCGCCGCGCAGATGCCTGCGGAAGAGAAGCGCGCCGGTAGCGGCATCGTGCTCGACAACGCCGGAACGCTGGAGGAGCTCGAGGCTGCCACACGCGCCGCGTGGAGCGCGATCCGCAAGCGCGCCGCCGCAGGGCTGACCACCCAACACGGATCACTCCTGGCCATCGCCACGGACCCGCGCGAGGCGGTGCACGCGTTCGGGGGAACGCTCGCGCGCTACGCCGATGCCGGCGTGGAGACGTGGCTGGCGTGTGCGGGGGCCAGCGCGACGACAACCGGGGTAGAGCCCCTCGGCCTCAGCGGGACCCTCGCCTTGGGGAGCGCGGCAGGCGCCGTCGAGCCGGGGTCTCTCGTGGGCGCGCTGGCGCGGGTCATCCGCGAGCGGTCTCCCGACGTGACGATCACCCCCGGACCGACCGGAGACGGCCGGGCGGGACTCTGCGAGATGGCGCGCCGTGCGTGGGACCAGGCGGACGGACCGGGGATGCTGTTCTGCACCGCGCACACGCAGGCCGGTACCGCGACGCACGCACGCCTCGACGTGCGTCCGTGGCACGACGTGCGGGCCGCGGCGCTGGCCGCCCTCGGCGAAGCCGATTGGGCCACGGCGTCGGAGGCACCGGACCGCGAGACGTTTGCCGCCGCCGTACCGGCGAAACGGGTCATCGTAGACCTGTTTCAGGCGGTCGATTGAGGCAGTTGACATGCCGAGGACGGTCGGATAACCTACGCCTCGCCACTCCTATCCAATGGCGGAACTCCCATGTCCGACGTTCCCGAACACCTGCATTACAGCGAAGAACACGAGTACGTGAAGCCGGGTGACGACGACGCCACGTTCCTGGTCGGCATCACCGATTACGCCCAGGGCGAGCTCGGTGACGTGGTGTATGTGGACCTACCGGAAGTCGGAGCCAAGTTCAGCCAGATGGACGTGTTTGGCACGATCGAGGCGGTCAAGGCCGTCTCCGAGTTGTTCAGTCCGGTTGCCGGCGAGATCGTGGAGATCAACCAGGCCATCGAGGACGACCCCGCACTGGTGAACCGCGACCCCTATGGCGAGGGCTGGATGATCAAGATCCGGATGGACAACCCCGGGGAAGTGAGCCGACTCCTCTCGGCGGCCGATTACAAGCAGCACATTGGAGAGTAGCCGGGACGGGGACCCGGCAGCGAACCGTTCAACGACACGCCCTGGGATCCCCCGGGGCGTTTGCACGCATAGGGTTGTGACACGATGACGAACCTCAAGACACTCGACACGAACCCAGACCATTTCGTCCGCCGGCATATCGGCCCCCGTGCTCACGACGTGGAAGCCATGCTGGAAACGGTGGGCTGCGGTTCGCTGGACGACCTCGTGGATGCCGCGGTCCCAGAGGACATTCGCCTGGGCCGCGCACTCGACCTGCCCGACGGCGTGAGCGAGCACGAGGTGCTGCAGGCGCTCCGCGCGCTGGCCTCGAAGAACGAGGTCTACCGCTCCTACATCGGCATGGGCTACGCCAACTGCGTGGTCCCCTCCGTGATTCAGCGCAACATCCTGGAGAACCCCGGGTGGTACACGGCCTACACGCCGTACCAGGCCGAGATCTCGCAGGGGCGGCTCGAGGCACTGCTGAACTACCAGACCATGATCAACGACCTCACGGGCCTGGAGATCGCCAACTCCTCGCTGCTGGACGAGGCAACGGCCGCCGCCGAAGCGATGACCATGTGCCTCGGCATCACGAAAGGTGAGGGTACGCCGGTCCTTCTGGTGGACGAAGGGTGCCACCCCCAGACCATCGCGGTGGTGCAGACGCGCGCCGCAGCCCGCGGTGTTGACGTCGTCGTGGGCAACGCGCACGAGTTCAGCTACGACGGGTACGTCATCGGCATCCTGCTCCAGTATCCGAACACGTTCGGTCACATCGACGACTACCGCGCGGTCGTCGAACGGGCCCACGAAGCCGGCGCGCTGGTGACGGTGGCCGCCGACATTCTGGCGCTCTGCCTCCTCGCGCCGCCGGGGGAGTGGGGCGCCGACATCGTGGTGGGCAACACGCAGCGATTTGGCGTGCCCCTGGGGTACGGCGGCCCGCACGCCGCGTACTTCGCCACCAAGGAGCAGTACAAGCGCGCCGCGCCCGGCCGCATTATCGGGATCAGCAAGGACCCGAAGGGACGTCGCGCGCTGCGCATGGCGCTGCAGACCCGCGAGCAGCACATCCGGCGCGAGAAAGCGACGAGCAACATCTGCACAGCCCAGGTCCTGCTGGCCGTCATGGCCGGCATGTACGGCGTCTATCACGGACCGGAGGGGATCCGGCGCATCGCCGAGCGCGTGCACCGGCAGACCAGAGCGCTCGCGCAGGCACTGCGGAAGCTCGGCCACTCGGTGGTGCACGAGGCATACTTCGATACGCTCACCGTGGAGATGAAACCGGCGCTGGTGAAGAAGGTGCACGACGCGGCGAGGCGGCGCCGCATCAACCTGCGGCCGATCTCCGACACGCGAGTCGGCGTCACCCTCGACGAGGCGACGTCGCCTGAAGACGTGGCCGACCTCGTGCAGGTCTTCGGTCTCGCCAAGGCCGACGTCGAGGTGGCTGCGCTGCTCGACGCGGTGCAGCCGGTCATCCCCGACGCGTTCGTGCGGACATCGCTCTTCCTGACCCACCCGGTCTTCAACCGGTACCACTCCGAGACGGAGATGATGCGGTACCTCAAGCGGCTCGAGGATCGCGACCTAGCGCTCAACTCGGCGATGATCCCGCTCGGATCCTGCACCATGAAGCTCAATGCGGCGACCGAGATGGCCGCGGTGAGCTGGCCCAGGTTCAATGGCCTGCACCCCTTCACGCCGCGCGAGCAGGCCGGGGGGTACACACAGATGTTTGAGGAGCTCGAGGCCAAGTTGGCCGAGATCACGGGGTTCGCCGCGATCTCGCTGCAGCCCAACGCGGGCGCGCAGGGCGAGTTCGCCGGGCTGCTGGTGATCCGGGCGTACCACAAGGCGCGGGGCGAGGGACACCGCACGGTGTGCCTCATCCCCAAGTCGGCGCATGGCACCAATCCGGCGAGCGCCGTGATGGCGGGCATGCAGGTGGTCGTGGTGAAGACCGACGAGGGCGGCAACGTGGACATGGCCGACTTCAAGGCGAAGGCGGAGGCCCACGGTGACACGCTAGGCGCCCTCATGATCACCTATCCATCGACGCACGGCGTGTTCGAGACCACCATTCGCGACATGTGCGACATCATGCACGCCAACGGCGGGCAGGTGTACATGGACGGGGCGAACCTCAATGCCCTCGTGGGAATCTCCCGGCCGGGCGACATTGGCGCCGACGTGTGCCACCTCAACCTGCACAAGACTTTCTGTATCCCGCACGGCGGGGGCGGCCCCGGCATGGGACCGATCGGCGTGGCCGAGCACCTGGTACCGCACCTGCCGGACCATCCGGTGGTACCGCTTGGCGTCGCGGAGTCCTGCGGTACGGTGTCGGCCGCGCCCTGGGGCAGCCCGTCGATCCTGCCGATCTCGTGGGCGTACCTGGCGCTGATGGGACCCGACGGCCTGACCGAGGCGACGCAGGTGGCCATCCTCAACGCGAACTACATCGCGCGGCGGCTGGCCGGTCACTACGATTTGCTCTACTCCGGGCGGAACGGGCTCATCGCCCACGAGTGCATCATCGACACCCGGCCGTTCAAACAGTCCGCGGGCGTCGACGTGACCGACATGGCGACGCGGCTGATGGACTACGGCTTCCACGCACCCACCATCTCCTTTCCGGTCCCGGGCACGATGATGGTGGAGCCCACGGAGAGCGAGTCCAAAGAGGAGTTGGACCGTTTTTGCGACGCGATGATCGCCATTCGTGGGGAGATAGACGACATCGCGGAGGGCCGCGCCGACCGCGAGAACAACGTGCTGCGGAACGCCCCGCACACGCAGGAGGACGTGATCGTCGACGAGTGGAACCATCCCTATTCCCGCGAGTTGGCGGCGTTCCCCAGCCCGCAGACGCGCGAGCACAAGGTATGGCCGCCGGTGGGACGCGCCGACGCCGCCTACGGCGACCGGCACCTCATCTGCACCTGCCTGCCCATCGAGGATTACGAGACGGCCGGCGCGGGGGCATGACGACGTGGCACCTCATCGTTGAGGCGACGGGCCGCCCCGGCGCCGAGAACATGGGGATCGACGCCGCGCTCCTCCGAGAGGCTCGGGGGGGCGCGGCGTTTCTGCGCCTGTACCGCTGGGCACCCCCATGCCTTTCCTTCGGCCGCAACGAGCCGGCGCGCACGCGTTATGACCGTGCCGCCATCGAACGACTCGGTCTGGACCTGGTACGCCGCCCGACCGGCGGACGGGCCGTGTGGCACGAGCAGGAAGTCACGTACGCGGTCGCCGGACCCGCCGCTATGTTCGGTTCGCTCGGGGAGGCGTACATTAGGGTCCACACGCTGCTGGCAGCGGCCCTGCGACGCCTCGACGTCCCGGCCGAGTTGGCCGAGCGGCCCAGCGGACGGATCGTGGAACCCGCAGGGGGTGCTTGCTTCGCGGCGCCCGTGGGCGGGGAGATCGTCGCGGGCGGTCGCAAGCTGGTGGGCAGCGCCCAGATCCGCGAGCGTGGCGCATTCCTGCAGCACGGCTCGATCCTGCTCGAGGATGGCCAGGATCTCGTCACCCGCGTGACGCGCGGTGCGGTCACGACGCCCGCGGCGACGTCGCTGAGCCGGCTGTTGGGACGCCGCGTGGCGTTCCGGGAGGTATCCGATGTGATCGCCGCCGAGGCGAGAGCCACGTGGACGGGTTCGTGGCAGGATCACAAGGCGGGATGCACGGGCGAGGACATCGCGTACTTCGCAGATACGAAATGGACATGGCGGCGCTGAGCCACCGCGCACGACACGACGACACGGGAGCGACCGACACGATGAGTTCACGCACCGCTGCAGTGCTCGGGGGAATGGCGATCGTCCTCGCCGTCAACACGTCCTGCGCGCCGGAGGCGACCTGCCCCGGTGACTGGTGCGGTACGGCCGTCGTCGTGTCAGCTGCCGAGGCCGACGTGCTGCTCCCCGTTGTATCCACCATGGACATCGGCATCGCGATCGGCGACTTCATCTACCTGCGGCTCGCCGACATCGGTCCCGAGTTGAATCTGGTAGATCCCACCACATTCGTGCCGCAGCTCGCGCACTCGTGGAACGTGGAGGATCCACGCACGGTCGTGTTCACGCTGCACCCGGAGGCGCGGTGGCACGACGGCACTGCCGTCACGGCCGACGACGTCGCCTTCACGTTCGATGTGTACCGCGACACCTTGGTGGGTTCCCCCTACGCACCGCGCCTGTCGCAGGTCGCATCGGTGAACCCGCGGGACGTTCACACGGTGGCGTTCCACTTCCGGCAGCAGTACGCCGAGATGTTCTTCGACGCGGTGTACCACATGCGGATCCTGCCACGACACCTGTTGGACACGGTACCGCGCGCCCAGTTGGCAGCGCACCCGATCGGGCGCAAACCGGTTGGCAGCGGGCCGTACCGCTTCGTACGCTGGAACGCCGGACAGTCGATCGAGCTCGCGGGCGACTCGACGTTCTTCCTCGGCCGCCCGGGCATCCCGCGCATCATCTGGCGGTTCAGTGCCGACGTGGGCACCGCGGTCGCCCAGTTTCTCGCCGGGGAAGCCGACGTCGTCAACTTCGTTCCCACCGAGATGCAGCCGCAGATCGCGGAAAACGATGATCTTCGAGCCATCCCGTGGACACCGTCCACGTTCTATTCCTACGTGCAATTCAACTTCCGCGACCCCGACAATCTCGATCGGCCGCACCCGCTGTTTGGCGACCGAGCCATGCGCGAGGCGATCGCCATGGCCGTGAACCGTGAGGAGCTGGTGCGAGCCGTGTTCGGCGACCAGGGAATCGTGGCCAAGGGCCCGATGGCGCCGGCCCATTACATCTGGGACGAGGAGTTCGTGCAGGTGCCGTTCGACACCGCGCGGGCCCGGGCACAGCTGGCAGAACTGGGATGGCACGACAGCGACGGCGATGGCATGCTCGACCGCGCCGGAGACGCGCTCGAATTCAACCTGCTCTTTCCGACCAGCAGTGCCGTACGGGCCCGCCAGGCGGAGATCATCCAGGAGCAGCTGCGGCGGATCGGCATCACCATGACGCTGACGGGGCTCGACTTCGGCGCCTTTATCGAGCGTGGTGGAGCCCACCGCTTCGACACATACTTCGGCTCGTACGGCGGCGACTTCAGCCCTTCCACGATCCCCGAGGTGTGGACCACGGACGCGGGCAACAATCACGGCTCGTACGGCAACCCGCGGTTCGACCGCATTGTACAGCAGGCGTTGGACGCTCCGGACATGGCAACCGCGCGGGCGCGGTGGGTAACGGCCGTCAACCTGCTCAATGGAGACGTTCCAGCCGTCTGGACCACCGCGTCACCGCCGAACGCCGGCGTGCACGCCCGCTTCGAGAACGTGTCGGTGCGTAGCGACAACTTTGTGGCGACGCTATGGCAATGGTACGTCCCGGCGTCCAAGCTCATCGATCGCGATCGCTACACGAACTAGCGTTCCCCGTTTCCTCACGGTCCGGCTGGCGCATGCCGCCGTGATCGTGTTCCTGGTCGCCACGCTGACCTTCGTCCTGCTGCACGTGGCGCCCGGCGATCCGTTCACACGCGCCAGTGATGCCACGCTGGTTCCCCAGGAAGTGATTCAACAACAGCGCCGCAACTTCGGCCTCGATCAGCCCATCTACGTACAGTACCGCCGCTACCTCACGAACCTCGCGCGCGGCGACTTCGGCTACTCGTTCCGCGAGCACCGGCCGGCAGCGGCGGCGATCGTCGAGCGCATCCCCAACACCCTGCTCCTGGCTGCCGTGGCCCTCGTCATTGCATTCGCGCTCGGGGTGTTCGTCGGTGCAGTGCAGGCGACGCGCCGTGGCTCGGCCGCGGACGATCTGCTGTCTCTCTTGTCGCTCACACTCTACTCCATGCCAGTGTTCTGGCTCGGTGTGATGCTGCTGTTGCTGTTTGGCGTGGCACTCGACTGGTTCCCGGTCGGCGGGGTGGTGGACGACACCATCTACCCGTACCTCTCGCCCCTCGGTCGGGTATGGGACCGAGTGCAGCACCTCATGCTGCCGGCCGTCACGCTGGGCGTGGTGGGCGCCGCGGTCACGGCCCGGTATCAGCGGGCCGCGATGCTCGACGTGGTGGGTCAGGACTTCATTCGCACCGCGCGTGCCAAAGGCTTGCAGGAGCGAGCCGTATTCTTCAAGCACGCCCTGCGCAATGCGCTGCTGCCGGTCATCACGCTGTTCGGTCTCTCCTTCCCGTTGCTGCTCTCGGGCTCCGTTCTCGTGGAGACCGTGTTCGCCTGGCCGGGCATCGGGAAGCTGGCCGTGGATGCCATTCACGGACGCGACTACGCCGTGGTAACGGCCGTGGCGATCATCGCGGCGATCATGGTGGTGGTGGGCAATCTGCTGGCCGACGTGCTCTACCGGGTGGTGGACCCCCGTACGCGGGAGGCGCAGTGAGAGCGCTGCTGCGGGGGCTCTGGCAGCAACGGCGAGCCCGTTACGGCCTGGCCCTCGTGCTCGCGCTATGCGGACTGGCCGTGCTCGCCCCGTGGCTCGCGCCGCACGACCCCGTATCGCAACTCGATCTGGCACGAGGCCAGTACCTCGCGCCGTCGATGCTGCATCCGTTCGGCACGGACTTCTTCAGCCGTGACCTGTTGAGCCGAGTGCTGTACGGCGCGCGCATCTCCCTCAGCATCGCGTTCCTTTCGGTCTTCCTCTCGGTCACGGTGGGGACTGCGGTGGGCATGACGGCGGGCCTTGCGGGCGGCGCGGTGGACGCCGTGCTGATGCGTGGGGTCGACGCGGCGTTGGCCGTGCCCCGCGTGTTCCTGCTGCTCGTAGTGGTCGCGCTGTGGGACAACGTGGGCGTCGCCGGCTTGATCGCCGTCCTTGGGTTCACCAACTGGTTCGACACGAGCCGCATCGTCAGAGCCGAGGTGCTGAGCATCAAGCACCGCACTTACGTCACTGCAGCGCAGGCGCTCGGCGTCGGGCCGCGACGGCTCGCCGTGCGACACCTCTTGCCCAACGTGGCGGCACCGGTCATCGTCACGGCAACTCTCGGCATCGGGCAAATCATCTTGATCGAAGCGGGCCTGTCCTACCTGGGCGTGGGTGTGCCGCCCCCGACCCCCTCGTGGGGATCGATCATTCAGGAGGGTCAGCAGGCGCTGGCCGTGGCACCGTGGGTCGCCACCTTCCCCGGAATCGCCATCGTGGTAACCGTCGTGGGATTCAGCCTCCTGGGCGACGGCCTGCGTGACGCCCTCGACCCGACGACCCGATGAAGCCACTCCTCCAGGTGCGTGGCCTGCGCACGAGCTTTAAGTCCGGCAAGACCGTGGCGCGCGCCGTGGATGACGTGTCGTTCGATCTCCTCCCGGGAGAGACGCTGGGTATCGTGGGTGAATCGGGCAGCGGCAAGACCGTGACGGCCCTCTCGCTGTTGCGGCTGGTCCAGACGCCGCCGGGGCACATCGCGAAGGAGAGCGTGGTGGAGTACGACGGGGTGAATCTCCTCGAGCTCCCCGCCAAGGAGATGCGCCGCGTACGCGGCGCGGAGATCGCGATGATCTTCCAGGAACCCACGACGAGTCTCAACCCGGTGCTCACTGTCGGGTCGCAGATCGCCGAGACCTTGCGGGCACATCGCGTGATCTCCCGACGCAACGCGGCGGCACGAACCATCGGGATGCTGCGGCGCGTCGGCATTCCGGAATCCGAGATCCGCGCGCGGCACTACCCACACCAGATGAGCGGTGGCATGCAGCAGCGCGTGATGATCGCCATGGCGCTGGCATGCGAACCCAAGATCCTCATCGCCGACGAGCCCACGACGGCGCTCGACGTGACGATCCAGGCGCAGATCCTGCAGCTGCTGGCCGACCTCAAGCGGCAGCTCGGGATGGCGATGATCCTGATCTCTCACGACCTGGGCCTCGTGGCCGGCATCGCCGACCGCATCGCAGTCATGTATGGCGGTCAGATCATCGAGGAAGGACCGACGGCGGCCCTGTTCGCGCAGCCGGCGCACCCATACACCGAGGCGCTGCTGCAGGCCGCTCCCAGGCTGGATGCCCCCACGAAGCGGTTGCCGGTGATTCCCGGTGCGGTTCCACCCGCGACCCGGTGGCCCGCCGGGTGTCGCTTCAACCCGCGCTGCCGCCACGTGTGGGACCGGTGCACCGCCGAGGTGCCGCCGCCGCTCGCCATGCCCACAGAGCAGCACGCCCGGTGTTGGCTGGTGGACGAGCCCGTGCGGAGGAAGCCATGACCGCCGGCGCCCCTTTGGTCGAGGTCGAGCACCTCGTGGTGGAGTTCCGCTCGGGCGGCGGCCTCCTCCAGCCACCTCACACCGTGCGCGCGGTGGACGGCGTCAGCATGAACGTGGCGCGGGGGGAGACGCTGGGGCTGGTGGGAGAGAGTGGCAGCGGCAAGACGACTCTGGGGCGCGCGATCCTGCGGCTCGTTGCTGCGAGCGCGGGCACTGTGCGGTTCGACGGCATGGATGTCTTCCGACTCGACCCAGCCGCCCTACGCGGGCTGCGCCGCCAGATGCAGATCGTGTTCCAGGATCCCTACGGCTCGCTCAACCCGCGCATGACCGTCGGCGCGGCCGTGCGGGAACCGATCACCGTGCATCGCCTGGCGCGCGGTGCCGAGGCGGATGCACGAGTGGCGGCGCTGTTCAAAGAGGTCGGACTCGATCACGGCTACGTGTCCGCCTACCCACACGAGCTGTCGGGCGGGCAGCGGCAGCGGGTCGGGATCGCCCGAGCGCTGTCGGTGGGCCCCGAGTTCGTCGTGCTCGACGAGCCCGTCTCGGCGCTCGATGTCTCGGTGCAGGCCCAAGTGCTGAACCTGCTGGCCGATCTGCGCGACCGGCACGGGCTCACCTACTTGTTCATCGCACACGACCTCGCCGTGGTGCGGCACCTCGCGACCCGTGTGGCCGTCATGTACCTGGGCAAGCTGGTGGAGGTCGCGCCGGCCGAGGCGCTGTACGCGAATCCGCTCCATCCCTACACCGTATCGCTCCTCGCCGCGGTGCCGGCACCCGAGCCCACGTCGCGGCGTACGCCCCTGGCCGTCGTCGGCGAAGCGACCGCTGCCGCCAAGCCACTCACCGGCTGCCCGTTCGAGCCGCGCTGTCCACATCCCAAGAAGGACGACCGCTGTCGCGCGGAGGCCCCAGCGTGGCACAAGGTCGAGGCGGGACGCTGGGTGGCCTGCCACCACGTCGAAGAGCCGTTGCGGCCGGAGTGACGCGTCCGCATCTTACCGCCACTTTGCCGGCCACCTGTCCCCACTCCGCGGAGATCGCATGACGTTCCTTCTGGCCGTCGTCCTCGCCTACCCCCTGATCCTCGTGGGGATCAGTCTGTGGCGCTCGCGCAAGGTGAAGAGCCACGCCGACTTCATGGTGGCGGGCCGGTCTGTCCCCGTGTTGCTGCTGGTAGGCACACTGGTCTGTACCTGGATCGGCTCGGGCTCGCTGTTCGGCGGGGCGGGACTCGCGTACCGGACGGGCATCGCGGAACTGTGGTTCTCGTTCGGGGCGTGGGTCGGACTCATCGTGGCCTACTTCATCGCCGGGAAGGTGCGGCGCATCGCGGAGTACACCGTTCCCGACCTGCTGGAGAAGCGGTACAACGCGGCGGCCAGGTTGTTGGGCACGCTGGCCATCATTCTGGCGTATGTCACGATCGCCGCCTATCAGTTTCGCGGCGGCGGCTGGATCCTCTCCATCGTGAGTGACGGCGCGATCAGTCCCACGACCGGCATGTACATCACGGCGGCCACCATCGTCATCTTCACGATGCTGGCCGGCATGATGTCCATCGTCACCGTGGACATCTTCAACGGCATCATCATCACGCTCGGGATCCTGTTCACCCTGCCCTACATGGTGTTCCAGGTGGGAGGGGTGAGCGAGGTATTGGCGCGGCTGCCGGAGAACTTCACGTCGCCGACAGGGGGCCACAATCTGCTGTGGGTGATCGGCGTCTCGTTGCCCACCTTCCTCCTGCTGCTGGGCGAGAGCGGGATGTACCAGAAGTTCTTCTCGGCCAGGGATGCCAACGCCGCGCGCCGGGCCGTCATCGGGATGGTGCTGGGCGTGGTGGTCATCGAGACCGCGCTCGCGCTCGTGGCCATCGTGGGCCGCGCCGCCTACCCGGATCTCATGGAGCAAACCTCCATCGTGGGCCGGGCGGCCTCGGAGACGATCATCCTCTATATCGCGCGGCACGGCCTCCCGCTGCTGGGCGGCGCGATTCTCCTGGCGGCCGGCGTCGCGATCGTGCTCTCCACCGGGAACACCTTCCTGCTCGTACCGTCGACCAATACGAGCCGCGACATCTACGAGCGGTTCGTGAACCCGCAGGCGACGGAGAAGCAGAAGCTCACCGTGCAGCGGGCGTCCATCATGGCGTTTGGGATCATCGGCATTTTCCTGCTCACGCAGTTCCAGACCGTGCTCTCGATGGCGCTGTACGCCTACTCGCTGGTCGGGGCAAGTCTCACCCCGGCACTCCTGGCCGCCTTCCTGTGGAAACGGGTGACGCCGCAGGGCGGCGTCGCCTGCATCGCAGGCGGCATGGGCACGATCATGAGCATCGGCGTGCTGAGCCGGCTGGGCGTTGGCTTCACCGCCAGCATCGCCGGTACCGAGTTCGACTTCGCGTCGAGCGAGTACATCGTGATTCCAGGCGTGCTGATCTCGATCGGGCTCCTCGTGCTGGTGAGCCTGCTGACGAAGCCCTCGCCCGAGGAGCAGTGGCGGCCGTTCTTCGCGGCGGAAGATGCCGAGACTAGCGCCGCGGCATAAGACAGAGATCGACTGCACATGCGAAAGGCGACGGAACAATCCGTCGCCTTTCTTCTGGGCCCGAGGTCGGTGGCGGCGCCGTCCTACTCGAACAGCTCCGGTTGACTCTCCCCCGCCTCGCTCTCCACCTTGATCAGCGTCTTCACGCGCCGCGTCCAGGCGTGCACGTCGAAGTGCGCCTCCGTCGCCAGCATGCGCCTGAGCACGTCGGGCACGTCCTCCAGGGAGTCGAGCAGGTCGCCCATGATCTCACGGGCCTCCCGCATGCGGAACTGCTCCTCCCCGGCAAACGCCATGTCCCGCAGGATGGCGCTCTCGCTGCGCGAGGCGACCATGGGCTCTTCGAGCGTCGCCGTGAAGACCTCCGTGCGGCGCCCCGGTCCGCGATCGTCCCCCTCGATCGGCCGCAACCCGACGATGGCGTCCGACCGCCAGTACTTCCCATACCCCAGATAGACCATCCTGCCCGGTTTGATGTCCACGATGCGCCCTAGCCTTTCCCCATCTTCTTCTTGAGCTCTTCGAGTTGCTCGTCGGCCTTCGCCTCACGGGCCGCCCGCTCCATCGCGCGGCGCAACCGCTCGCCCTCGACGTCGGTCTCGGGCCGCGAGATCCCGGCCGCCTCCAGGTCACGCCACGCCGACTCCACCTTGCGTGCCGCCTCGGTCTCCGGCCGTTTGCGCTCCTGCTCCACCAGCTGCGCCTTCATCTCCCCGTATTCCCGCTCCGCCAGCGCCAGCTCGGCCTGCTGTGCCTCGAGCTTGTCCTCCAGAACGGCGACGCGCTCGCGGTGCTTCGCGGCGAAGCGCTCCGCCACCTCGGCGGTCTGCTCATCCTGAATGCCGACAGCCAGCCGCCCGCGGCGCTCGGCGTCGGCCAGCTCCTGGCGCTCGTAGTTGAGGCGGCCCTCAGAGGTCACCACGCCCTCGCGCATCTTCTCGATGGAGGTGCGCGCCTCGATGACGGCCTCGCGCATCATGCCGGTCACGTCGCGCAGGTCGGTATCCGGCGTCGCCGCGTCGAGCGCGGCGTTGATGGCAGCCCGCAGGCGTTCGAACACTAGCTCTTCTTGGCGGTCTTCACGTAGAACGAGGAGAACATCTGGGTGACCTTCGTCGACTCGCATTCGGGACAGGTGAGCCGCTTCCGGCCGTGCTGGGAGATGGACTCCACCCGAGAGAACCGCTCACCGCACTCGTCACACCGATACTCGTAGATCGGCATACTCCACTCCTCTGTCTAGTGAGAAATCGAGTACCCATCCAAAACGATAGACCGCGGTTCACAGGTGGTCAAGCGAGCTGTGAGGTGGCCGGCGGGTCCCGCGACCCGTAGGTTTCATGTCATGAAACGCACCACACCAGTCGCGTTGCTTACGGCGCTCGGCGTCGCCTGCAGCGCACAGAGCTCGGAGAATTCCGCCTCGTGCGGCTTTGCCGCCATGGCCGGGGCCACCATGCTGCTTGAGCAGCTCCGCGGTGGTGGACGGTTCATCGACACCGCGCCGGAGGAATTCCTGGGAACGGTCCCGGCCCGGGTGGTCGGGTACGGCACCACCGGCGCGCTCGTGGCGTACGGTCCCGACGGCGCCATGGTGGCTTACGAAGGCCCCGGGTTCCCCACCCTACCGGGGTGGGGCCTGCTCCTCGTGGAGGACTCTCTCGACACGTTCAAGGGCGTGCTGATCTATGAGACGGAGCCTCCCATGGGTGCTCCGCTGCTGGGGGGAGTCGTGAGCGAGAACTACACCATCCCGCTCTACGGGGCCCGGGTGACCTGGAGCGCCGTCAGCAGCGAGCGCTGCCCCATGTTCGCAGCGGTCGACACGACCGCGTCGTAGGCCCGCCGGCCCCGGCGGGAGCCACCGCGTCGCCGGCACGCCGGGCTAGTGCAGGTGAAACTCGTCCGCGACCTGTCGCATGAGCCGTCCCGGCGTCGAGACGCTGGGAAAGAGCATCCGGTCGGAGAGGCGGTTCAACGCGATCCGAATGGGTCGGAACGACGACGACGCCTCCTGATAGAGGTCGGCCATGTCGAGCTCATGGGCGAGGCGGTGCCCCGAGGCGAGGCGAAAGCCCTGCGCTCCCAGCTCATCATAGTACCGCAGGCCCGGCCCGCCGCGACGCTCCTTGCGAGCCGTGATGTGATCGGGGTAGAGCCCGGCGAGCCACAGGCTCAGGTTGCCGAGGTGCGCGCGCAACAGGAATCCGCGACGGCCCGACGCCGACGCGGCCTGCGCCACGATGTCGGTGAGGTAGCGGTAGATTTCGTCATCGGACCGGCTGATCCGGTAGGCCCGGTCACGCAGGCCGAACTCCAGCACCAGGGCGCCGAGGTAGTCGCTCAGCCGCGCGCTCTCGATCCCCACCCCGCACAGGGCGTGTCGTACCACGACGTAGACGAACAGCGCTGGCGACGGCTGCCCCAGCCGCGGCGCGGCTCGCAGCAGCTCCGGCAGGTCGGGGGCGTCGAGCAACGCGTCCAATCCGCGCTCCTCCGCCACCCGCGCGAGCTCTCCCTTGTGCGCAACGTCACCGCGAGACAGCAGCTCAATCACCAGTTCTACGTCGGTCAGGGTAAACTGCTCACGTACGTTGGCGAGGATCATGTCGCAACCTCCTGTCTCAGATAGCGCAATGACAGCCGTCGTGAGTTCCCGTACGCTCAAGGCGCTCACCACCCTGGGGCAGCACCTCGCCGGAACCCACGAGCCGACCTCCGCCGTGGAGTTGTTCGCCCGCTCGCTGCGGACGATGCTGCGACCCGACGGACTCCTCATCGTCCTCACGGATATCGACACCCACGAATCGCGGGTGGCCTACAACCATCAATATGCAAACCCCCGGCCCGATGATCCGCTCGTGCACCTCATCAGCACTGAGGGTCCGCGAGTGCTACCCCACGTGACGCGACGCGCGCTCGAAGCGCTGGGCATCTCCGTAGACTATTCCGTGCGTTCGTGGGTGGGCGCGCCCATCATCGCAGTAGGTCGCTCGATCGGCGCTGTCTCGGCGGTCGCCGATGCCCCGGGCCAGTTCGGGGAGGGACACGTCGACCTGCTGAGCACGGCCAACGCACAGCTCGGCATGGCGCTGGAGAACGCGCGCCTCGTGAAGCTGCTCGCGGGCGGCAAGGGTGAATGGGAGCAGACGGTGGACGCCATCGGCCAGGCGTTCTGCGTGGTTGACGGCGGCGGCGCCATCCGCCGCGCCAACCGCGCATTCAGCGTGATCGCGCACATCCCCGTCACGGCCGTGGCGGGGCGCCCGTGGATCTCCGTGCTCCCGGAGGATTGGGCCGACCCGGTCTCCCGCGCGCTCGCGTCCGCCGGCAACCACAGCCAGCACGAGATCAAGTCGGGGCCGCGGGTGTTCACCGTCTCGGCCCTTCCCCTCGGCGAGCCCAAGGGTACGGCGGTGCTCGTGTTCGAGGACCAAACCGACAAGCGCCGGCTTCAGGATCAGCTGATCCAGTCGGAGAAGATGTCTGCCATCGGCCAGCTCATTGCCGGGGTAGCGCACGACCTCAACAACCCGCTGGCATCGGTCGTGGGGTTCGCGGACTACCTGGTGGAGGAGGGGGACCCGCCGGAGAGCATGCGCCACGCCCTGGAGGCGATCCGGCACGAGGCGGAGCGGGCCGCGGCAATCGTGCGTAGCCTGCTCAACTTCGCCCGCAAGCAGGAGGGCAAGCGACGCGCGCAGCCGATCGCACCGATCTTGGAGGCGACCCTCACCCTGCTGCGAAACCAGCTGATGGCGTCGAGGGTCGAGACGGAGCTCCTGGTGGATCCCGACCTCCCCGACGTGGACGTGGACGCCAACCAGATCCAGCAGGTCTTCGTGAACCTGATCCACAACGCGGCGCAGACCCTGAAGACCTCGGGCGTAGGTGAACGGGCAGTGATCCACGCGAGCGAGTGGCTGGACGGGGTGGCCGTGACGGTGGCCGACGACGGGCCCGGCGTTCCACAGGAGATCGCGAACCGCATCTTCGAGCCGTTCTTCACCACCAAGCCCGAGGGCGAGGGCACCGGGCTGGGTCTCTCCATCTGCCAGGGCATCATCCGTGAGCACGGCGGCCGCATCACGTATGCGCCCGGCCCCGAGGGCGGCGCCATCTTCCGGGTGGAGCTCCCCGCCGGGGTGCCGGCCCACATCACGCAGGAGACGGCGATCCCCGAGATGGGCGAGCTGCGCGTGTTGGTCGTGGACGACGAGCCGCACATCCTCCACTACATGCGAGCCACGCTCGAGGCCTGGGGCCACCGGGTGGAGGTCGCCTCGGACGGCGCCGCGGGCCTGGCGCTCGCCACCAGCCGGCCGCTCGACGTGGTGATCACCGATCTGCGCATGCCCGACCCGGGCGGCCGCGAGCTGTTCGAGACCCTGCGGCGCGACCATCCGGAGGTCGCGGAGCGGGTCGTGTTCGCGACGGGTGACACGGTGGGCGGGGACACGCTGGCGTTCCTGGAGGGCTCCGGGCGCCCCTATCTGCGCAAACCCTTCACGCTCGCCGAGCTGCGACGGGTGCTGGCCAAAGCCGCGGGCTGAGTCCCCGGGGTTCACCACCCCTTCTTCCTGGCTAGATTCCTACCCCGAACTTCTGGGCAGCAGGCGAGTACTGTCCGGTAGCGAGCGGAGGAGCCGGGATCGATGATCTACGTCTGTGTCGCCACGCAAGACCACGCCTCGACGGCGGGGCTGCTGCTGTGGAAGCTGCGGAAGGTGTTCCAGGAGTTCCCCCGGGAGTACCACATCCTGGTGGTGGACGACGCGTCGACCGACGGGACGGCCGAGCTGCTCGAGACCTACCAGCGCGCACTGCCCATGACGCTCGCGCGGCACCAGCAGCGGACGGGCTACGCGGCGACCCTGGAGCGCCTGGCGCGCGACGCCCTACGTCGCAGCGACCGCCCCAAACGCGATTGCATGGTGACGCTGCCGGCCGATTTCGCCGTCACGCCCGCCGTGCTCCCGGAGCTGCTCAAGCGGTTCGAGTCCGGTGCGGACGTCGTCGTGGGGGAGATGTCGCCCGGCCGCGAGTCCCTGGGCACGCGGCTGGTGCGGCGGTGCGCCCCCTGGCTGCTCAAGCCGGGACTTTCCCTGCCGGGGGTGCGTGACGTCACGTCCGGCGTGAGCGTCATTCGCCTCATCACCCTCAAGGGCTGCGTGCGCGACCGGCCCGAGCGCTTCCTCGAGAGCGACGGATCCTGCGCGCACGCCGAGCTGGTGGCGCGCACCGCCGCCCGAGCACGACAGATCGCTGCGCTACCGCTCGAGGAGCGGGCTCCCTCGGTGCCGGATCAGCGCCGGGAGAGCGCGCTCGGCCAGGTGCTCAGCTACTTCCGCGCCGGCCGGCAGCTTCGCATTCCGGCGCCCACCGTCACGATCGAGCGCAGCTGACATACCATGCGACGATTCCCAATCCTGGCCATGACGATCCTCACCCTGGGCGGTGGCACCTTGAGCGCCCAGGTCCCCGAGGACTCCGCCGCCGCACCTGTGGACTCGGCGACCGCCGACCCGGAGCGCTTCCCAGTCGGCGAGACGCTGCTTTACGATGCCCGGTTCGGGCTGCTCAACCTGGGACGCGGGATGATGCACGTGGCAGGGATTGACACGATCCGTGGCACGGCGGCCGTGCACGTCGTGTTCGTGCTGGAAGGAGGGTCGTTCTTCTACCGCCTCAACGACCGAATGGACTCTTGGTTCGGGCTCGAGGACTTCGCCTCGCGTCGTTTCATCCAGGACTTCCACGAGGGGAGCTCGGAGCGGTACACGGCCTACGAGATCTTCCCCGACTCCGGCTACTACACGGAGAGCGGGGTGGACAGCCTCTTCCCGACCTCCGACGTGCCCCTCGACGACGCCGCGTTCTTCTACTTCGTACGGACGGTCGAGCTGGAGGTCGGTGAGCGCTACGAGTACCACAACTACTTCCGGCCGGACCGCAACCCGGTGGTGCTGGAGGTCGTGGGGCGGGACACGCTCGACCTGCCGGCGGGCCGCTTCCCCACCATCGTGGTGCGGCCCACCATCCAGGGCCGGGGCATCCTAGAGGAGGCCAAGGAGCCGCGCATGTGGCTGACCGACGACGAGCGGCGCCTCATGGTGCAGCTCAAGGTGAAGTTCGCCTCCATCGCCACCGTGACCCTGCGCCTGCGAGAGATCGCGGATTCCCTGCCGACAGAGCTGGCCGAGCGCAAGCCCTGAGCCCCGCAGCCGGCCATGCAAAACGGGGCCCCATGGGGCCCCGCTGTTGTATCTAACACGGGATCTGGCGCGCTACTTCGATTCGCCGCGGATGGTCTCCTTCACTCGGCGCGCTGTCTTCGGGCTGATGATCTTGAGAATCAGGTAGAACACGAACCCCAGCGCCGCAAGCCAGAGCGCCACCCAGAGCAGGCTCCATGCGATGCTCAGGACCCCGAACAGCAGCTTGAGCGCGATGATCCCGACCACCGCCAGGACGGAGTAGCCGACGAGCGCGCGTACCATGACTTGCCTCCACGGGTGAAAACGTCCACCGTACCCTACGCAGCCATGGCTACACAGGTTTCGCATCCGGATATCCTCATCGTCGGGGGTGGTGTCATCGGCGCCGCCTGCGCGCGGGCGCTGGCCCACCGGGACGTTTCCGTCACCGTGGTGGAGGCCGGAGACCGGCCGGGGGCCGCCACCCCGGCGGCGGCAGGCATGCTGGCGCCGTTCGCCGAGGCCGAGGCCGAGGACCCGTTGCTGGCGCTGTGTGTCGGGGCCCGGGACCTGTATGGCGACCTCGCCCGGGAGCTGGAGGAGGAGACCGGGGTCGACATCCAGCTCTGGACCGACGGCATCGTGCAGCTCGCCTTCACCGAGGAAGAGGCGAGCCGCATCAAGAGCGCGATCGCGTGGCAGCGTCAGATCGGCTTCGCCACCGAGTGGCTCTCCCCGGAAGAGGTGCGGCAGCGGGTGCCCGGCGCCGGCCCCGACATCCTGGGAGCGGCGCTCGCGCCGGAAGACGGCGGGCTCGCGCCTGCCGCGCTGCGGGACGCGTGCCTCAAGAGCGCGGAGCTGCGGGGCGCGCGGGTGGTGCGCGGAGAGGTGGTCGAGGAGATCCTGGTCGAGGGCGGCCGCGTGCGCGGGGTGCGCACGGCCGACGGCGTGCACTCGGCGGGGGCCGTGGTGCTGGCGGCGGGTTGCTGGT
Source organism: Gemmatimonadota bacterium (assembly GCA_039592335.1). Taxonomy (GTDB): domain Bacteria; phylum Gemmatimonadota; class Gemmatimonadetes; order Gemmatimonadales; family GWC2-71-9; genus WVYX01. The sequence continues at coordinate 105,948 of JBDHBX010000001.1, forward strand.
CGGGGCGAATCGCGGGGCTTCCCCGCCCCATCCCCGTCGAGCCGATCCGGGGCCAGATGGCCGCGCTCGACTGGCCGCAGGGCGAGCCTCCCGCCATCGTGTACGGCAGCGGTGGCTATGTGCTCGAGCGGGCCGGCGAGGCAATCGTCGGCTCCACCATGGAGCAGGCGGGCTTCGCCACCGGAACCACGGAGGAGGGCCTGCGGCTGGTCTACCGCTACATGCGCCGCATCTTCCCCGTGCTGGCCGGCAAGCCGGTCAAGCGCACTTGGGCCGGACTGCGGCCCGTGACGCCCGACAAGCACCCCATCTTGGGACCCGATCCCGACGTCCCCAACCTCTGGTATGCCACCGGACACGGGCGCAACGGCATCCTTCTGGCCGGCATGACGGGGGAGATCGTCGCCCAACTCTACGTGGGCGAAGAAGTGGAGCGAGACCTCACGTCCATGGCCGTCGATCGCTTCGACGCATCCTGACCGCGGAACGCCCCACACACTCCCGAGTGTTCAACTAAGTGGTTGAGCGCCGCTGGTTTCCCCTACCCGGCCACGCTATGTTTCGCCGCCTATGGAGCTTGTCCAGCTAATCTCCCGTAGCCGCCCGGTCGACGAACCGGCGCCGAGTCGGAAGCCTCACTGGCTCAAGGTGAAGGCTCCCGGCGGGGAGAACTATGCGGGCATCAAGCGCCTGATGCGTGAACTCAAGCTCAACACGGTGTGTGAGGAAGCCCACTGCCCCAACATCGGCGAGTGCTGGGAGCACAAGGCAGCGACGTTCATGATTCTGGGGGACGTGTGTACCCGGAACTGCTCGTACTGCGCCGTCGCGCACGGCATGCCGGACCCGTACGACCCGGAGGAGCCGGTGCGGTTGGCGGAGGCGGTGACGGCCATGGGCCTCAAGCACGTGGTCATCACCAGCGTAGACCGGGACGACCTGCCCAACGGCGGCGCCGAGGCGTTCGCGGGATGCGTCACCGAGATCCGCAAGCGCCTGCCTGACACATCGGTCGAGCTGCTGACTCCCGACTTCAAGGGTTCCGACGCCGCACTTCAGATCGTGGTCGACGCCAAGCCTGATCTCCTGAACCACAATCTCGAGACCGTCGCGCGGTTGTACCGCATCGCGCGTCCCGGCGGACGCTACCAGCGGGCCCTGCGCCTGCTGCGGCGCGCCAAGGAGATGGACCCGACGATGGTCACCAAGTCGGGTCTCATGTGCGGGTTGGGCGAGGATTGGGACGAGCTCCTCCAGGCAATGCGGGATCTGCGGGAACAGGACGTGGACCTCCTCACGATCGGCCAGTACCTGCGTCCGTCCGGCGGCCACCTCCCCGTCGCACGGTTCTACACCCCGGAGGAGTTCGCCGAGCTGCGGGAGATCGGAGGGCGGTTGGGGTACCGGCACGTCGAGGCCGGCCCGCTGGTGCGCTCCTCGTACCACGCCTGGGAGCAGGTCCAGCGCGCCGCCGTCTGACCTGCGCCAAGAGAGCCTTCCGTGGCCCAACCCCACCAACTCACGCCCCTCGACGCAGACCGTGCCGACTTCTATCGGCACCTGCTGCGCCAGATGCTGCATGCGCGCCGCTTCGAGGAGAAGGCAGGAGAGGCGTACGCGCAGGGGAAGGTCGGCGGGTTCTGCCACCTCTACATCGGGCAGGAGGCGGTGGCGGTCGGCGCGCTCGCTGCCGTGCGAGACGACGACTACGTGTTCGCGAGCTACCGCGAGCACGCGCACATCCTGCTCCGCGGCACCAGCCCGCGTGCGGTGATGGCGGAGCTGTTCGGCAAACGCACCGGCTGCTCCGCGGGCAAGGGCGGCTCCATGCACCTGTTTGACGTGGAGCGCAACTTTCTCGGCGGGCACGGCATCGTGGGCGCACACCTGCCGCTGGCGGCAGGCGCCGCCTTCGCCGCCAAGTACCGCGGCACCGACCAGATCGCCATCTGCTTCTTCGGCGAGGCGGCGGTCAACATCGGCGCGTTCCACGAAACGCTCAACATGGCGGCGTTGTGGGAGCTCCCCGTGGTGTTCGTAGTGGAGAACAACCGCTACGGGATGGGCACCGCGCTCGAGCGCGCCGCGGCAGTGTGGGACGTGTATCGCCGGGCTTGCTCCTACGACATGGCGGAAGAGATCGCCGACGGGATGGACGTGCTCGCCGTGCACGAGACGGCCAAGCGGGCCGTGGAGCGAGCCCGCGAGGAGCAGGCGCCCACGCTCATCGAGGCACGCACGTACCGCTACATGGGCCACTCCATGGCCGACCCGATTCACGGACACTACCGCACGAAGGAAGAGCTGGAGAAGCAGAAGCAGAAGGATCCAATCGAGCAACTCAAGGAACGCCTCCTGGGCGATGGCCTGCTGGACGCGGACGAGTTCAAGCAGATGAACGGGGAGATCCGCGACGAGATGGAGGATGCCTTCACCTTCGCCGACGAGAGCCCCGACCCCACTCCCGAGGATCTGTACTCCGACGTGCACGTGGAGTGAGATGGCAACGGTCACCTACCGCGACGCACTGAACCAGGCGCTCCGCGAGGAAATGGAGCGCGACCCAGATGTCTTCCTCATGGGGGAAGAGGTCGGCGTCTATCAAGGCGCTTACAAGGTGAGCCGTGGCCTGCTCGAGGAATTCGGCGCGCAGCGCGTGGTGGACACCCCCATCGCCGAAAACGGGTTCGCGGGCGTCGGCGTGGGCGCGGCCATGGTCGGCCTGCGGCCGGTGATCGAGTTCATGACCTGGAACTTCGCGCTGCTGGCCATCGACCAGGTGGTGAACTCGGCCGCGAAGATGCTCTACATGTCGGGCGGCCAGCTCCCCATCCCCATCGTGTTTCGCGGACCGGGCGGTGCCGCGCTCCAGCTCGCCGCACAACACTCGCAGGCGTTCGAGTCGTGGTACGCCCACATTCCCGGCCTCAAGGTCGTGGCACCCGCGACCCCGTACGACGCCAAGGGGCTCCTCAAGTCGGCCATCCGGGACGACAACCCGGTGGTGTTCCTCGAGGGGGAGATGCTGTACAACATGAAGGGCGAGGTGCCTGAGGAAGACTACACGATCCCGTTGGGCGAGGCCGAGGTGAAGCGCGAGGGCGGCGACGTCACCATCATCTGCCACTCGAAGACGGTGGCCGTGGCCTCCAAGGCGGCGGAGCAGCTCGCTGACGAGCACGAGCTCTCGGCCGAGGTCATTGACCTCCGCACCATCCGGCCGCTCGACGTCACCGCGGTGGTCGCGAGCGTACGGAAGACCAACCGCTGCGTGGTCGTCGAAGAGGGATGGCCCTTCGCCGGAGTCGGCGCGCAGGTGGTAGACGAGATCCAGCGGGAGGCGTTCGACGACCTCGACGCCCCGGTGCTACGGGTAACGGGGGCCGACGTGCCCATGCCATACAACAAGCACCTCGAACGGTTGACCAAGCCGCGGCCCGAGAACGTGATCGAAGCCGTGCGGAGGGTCACGTACCTCGATGGCGACTAAAGTCTTCATGGAAGCGCTCTCCCCCACCATGGAGGAGGGGAAGCTGCTGTCCTGGCACAAGCAGGAAGGCGACCGCGTCACCGACGGGGACGTGCTCGCGGAGGTAGAGACCGACAAGGCGGTGATGGAACTGCAGGCCCGAGGCGCCGGGGTGCTGCGCAAGATCTTCGCGAGCGCGGGCGCGACCATCGAGGTCGGCAACATCGTTGCCGTCATCGCCGAGCCGGACGAGGACATCGACGCGCTCCTCGCGGGCGCAGGTGACACGAAGAAAGCCCCCGCCGCCAAGCAGGAGGCTGCAGCGCCCGCTGCGCCTGCTCCAACTTCCGCTACCGCGGCGCCCGCGACTTCCACACCCGCTCCTGCCGCGCCCCAACCCACTGGCCGGGTGAAGGCGTCGCCGCTGGCGCGCAGGCTGGCGCACGAGCGCGGCCTCGACCTGCGCCGTCTCCAGGGCTCGGGTCCCGGCGGACGCATCGTGAAGCGCGACGTCGAGGGCGCCCCCGCTGCCGCGCCAGCGACAATCGGCATGCCGCTGCCGGCAGGAGGCTACGAGGACGTCGAGCTCAGCCAGATGCGGAAGACCATCGCACGCCGCCTCGTCGAGTCCATCGGGCCCGTGCCCCACTTCTTCCTCACCACCGAAGTGGACATGGACCAGGCGGCGGAGGCCCGGGAGGCGCTCAATGCGCTGGACGCCGGCCCCCGCATCTCGTACAACGACATCATCCTCAAGGTCGTGGCCGCGGCGCTGCGCCAGCATCGCGAGTGCAACGCCTGGTGGCTGGGGGACGGCAAGATCCGCTTCTTCAACGAGGTGCACCTCTCGATGGCCGTCGCCGTCGACGACGGGCTGATCACTCCGGTGATCCGCAACGCACACCTCAAGTCGCTGCGGGAGATCGCGGTGGAGTCGCGCGAGCTGGCACAACACGCCCGCGAGCGGAAGCTGACGCCCGAGGAATACACCGGCGGGACCTTTTCCCTCTCCAACCTCGGCATGTTCGAGATCGACCAATTCACCGGGGTGATCAACCCGCCCGAAGCGGGGCTCATCGCGGTAGGCAGCATCACCGAGCAGCCGGTGGTGGAGGACGGCGAGCTCCTGGTGCAGAAACGGATGCGCCTCACGATGAGCTGCGACCACCGCGTGATCGACGGCGCCACCGGCGCCAAGTTCCTGCAGACCGTGAAGCGAATGCTGGAGAACCCGCTGGCGATCGTGTATTGACCGACATCCTCCTGCGAGGAATCGACTCGTGGCAACGAAGACATTCGACGTGATCATTCTCGGCGGGGGACCCGCCGGCTACGTGTGCGCGATCCGCGCAGCGCAACTGGGGCTCGCCACCGCCGTGGTGGAGCGGGAGAAGCTGGGCGGCGTGTGCGTCAACGTGGGCTGCATCCCCAGCAAGGCGCTGCTACACAGCGCCTACGTCGCCAACCTGGTGCAGAAGGACGCCAAGACGCTCGGCGTGAACGCGGGGCAGGTGTCGCTCGACTTCCAGGCTGCCATCCAGCACTCCCGCAAGGTGAGCGAGCAGAACTCGAAGGGTGTCGAGTTCCTGATGAAGAAGCACAAGGTGACCGTGATCGCCGGCACCGGTGCGCTGCAGAAGGGCCGCAAGGTAAAGGTCGACAAGGACACGTACACGGCGTCCAAGGCGCTCATCGTCGCCACGGGCACGCGCGTGAAGGGCATCCCGCAGATCGGCCTCGAGCTCGACAAGACCACGGTGATCTCCACCGACGAGGCGCTCTTCCTGGAGGCGGCCCCCAAGTCGGTAGTCATCGTGGGCGCGGGCGCGGTGGGCTGCGAGTTCGCCGACGTCTTCAACGCCTTCGGCGCCGAGGTGACGCTCATCGAGATCCTGCCACAAATCCTGCCGCTGGAGGACGCCGAGTCCGCCGCAGTGGTCGCCCGCAGCTTCAAGAAGCGCAGGATCAAGATGCTAACGGCGGCCACCGTGAAGGGCGCCACGGTCAGGAAGAGCGGCGTGACACTCGACGTGGAGGTGGGCGGCAAGCAGCTGCAGATCGAGGCAGAGAAGGTGCTCATCGGGGCGGGACGGGCCCTCAACACCGAGGACATCGGCCTCGATGCGGTGGGAGTAAAGCTGAATGAGCAGGGCTTCATCGCCGTGGACGGGAACCTCCAGACCTCGGCCGATGGCGTCTACGCCATCGGCGACGTCGCCGGCCCGCCGATGCTGGCCCACAAGGGGAGTCGGGAGGGCGTGTTCGTTGCCGAGCACGTGGCCGGGAAGCAGCCGCATCCCATCCGCTACGACAACATCCCCAGCGTTACCTACTGTCACCCCGAGGTGGCGAGCATCGGACTCACCGAGGAGCAGTGCAAGGAGCAGAAGCTCGAGTACGTGGCCGGCAAGTTCCCCATGACGGCCAACGGCCGGGCCCGCGCCGCCATGGAGACGGACGGCTTCGTGAAGATCCTGCGGGACAAGCGCTACGGGGAGATCCTGGGCGCTCACATCGTGGCATCACACGCGAGCGAGATGATCCACGAGCTGGCCGTGGCGCGCGAGAACGAGTGCACCGTAGAGGAAGTGCATCTCGCGGTGCATGCCCATCCCACGCTCTCGGAGGCGGTCGCCGAGGCGGCACTCGACTCCCTGGGGCGCGTCATCCACACGTGACCCACGGCACCAGCGACCCTGTCGGAACGGCCCTGGCCAGCATCGGCGTCGGTGCAAGCACCGGCGCCGCGTGCATTACAGTGGGGTTGATCGTGTTCCGTACGGCCGGTCCCGCCGAGGCGATCATCCCGACGGGCCTATTCGCGGGCATCGTGGTCGCTGTGGCCACCGCGTGGGTGCTGTCGCGCCCCATCGCGGACTACTTCCGCCGCGGAGTCGCCGCCGCGATCGGCGCGTTCGCCGCCCTGCTGCTCGCAGGGCTCGCCGTCCCGGCCGACATGGTGGCGGGTGTGTTCGGGCTCTCCCTCTACCTCACGCTGCTGGTCGCGCTCTGCGTATGGGCGTGGCTCAAGGTGCGGATGGCGGGCGGCGCATGAGCAGCGACCTCGCCGTGGTGGGCATCGGTCGCATGGCGTACGAGGACGCGCTCGAGCTGCAGCGACGGCTGGCGCACGCTCGCATCGAGAAGAGCGCACCCAACGACATGCTGCTCCTGGTTGAGCATCCCCCCGTCGTGACGCTGGGACGCTCCACGGAGGAGCGACACCTGGTCACCGCGCCCGAGGTGCTCGCGGCACGTGGCATCGAGGTACACGAGATCGAGCGCGGCGGTGACGTGACGTTTCACGGTCCCGGCCAGCTGGTGGGGTACCCGATCTACGACCTGACGGAGCACCGCAAGGACCTGCACTGGTTCCTGCGGCAGATCGAGGGAAGTCTCATCGCGGCGCTCGCGACCCTCGGCGTTCGAGCCGAGCGCAACGAGCGCTTCACCGGCGCGTGGACCGAGGGGCGCAAGATCGCCAGCATCGGCATTCACGTGAAGCAGTGGGTCACCTGGCACGGCTTCGCGCTCAACGTGAGCACCGATCTGTCCTACTTCGATCTCATCGTTCCCTGCGGCATCGACGGCGTGGTGATGACCAGCATCACCCGGGAGCTCGGCTCGCGCACGCCGCGCGACCTGTGGGCGCGGGCGATCGACGCCGTGGTGCTGGGCTTCGCAGAGACATTCGAGCAGCAGCCGCGAATGGTGACCGCGGAGGAGCTGCTGGCTACTGAGCCATCAGCTCGAAGAACCTCCCGTACACCTTGATCCCGTTGAGGAACTGATCGACTCCCAGCTTCTCGTTCGGCGCGTGCAGCCGATCGTCGGGGAGTCCGATCCCCGCGAGTAGCACCGGCGCTCCCTTCTTGCTGAGCGCGGCCACGACGGGAATCGAGCCGCCCGAACGGGTAAACACGATGCCCCGCCCCTCCACCTCCTGGAACGCCTGATCGATCAGCTCGAACGGCTTGGCGTCGATGTCCACCAGCACCGGGTCGGCGCCGTGGATGAACGAGAACGACACGTCGGCGTACTTCGGCGCGAGCTGGTTCACCGCCTTGATGAGCTGCTTCTCGACCGTCTTGGCTTTCTGATTGGGCACGAGCCGGAGGCTCACCTTGGCAGTAGCCTCGGCGGGGATCACCGTCTTGGCACCCTCACCGGTGAAACCGCCCATGATACCATGGATCTCCAGCGTGGGGAGCCCCCACAGCCGCTCGAACACCGAGTAGCGGGTGAGGCCCGTGAGCGCCCTGGACCCGACCTCGTCGCGAATGAACTCCCGCTCTTGGAAGGGGAGCTGGTCCCACGCATCGCGCTCCGCCTTGGCGGGGCGCCTCACGGCCCCGTACAGCCCCGGGATGTTGATCCGACCCTTCTCGGTCTTGAGCTTCGCGAGGATGTGCACCAGAGTCTCGTGCGCGTTGGGCGCCACGCCGCCGTACAGCCCGGAGTGGAGATCGCCCTTGAGGGTGCGCACCTTGATCTCGCCATAGCAGATCCCGCGCAGCCCCACCTCGATGGCCGGGATACCCGGCGCGTAGTACTGGGTGTCGGCCACCAGTGCGGCGTCGGCCTCCACCAGCTCCGGCCGCTCGTCGAGCAGATCGAACAACACACCGCTCCCCATCTCCTCCTGACCCTCGATGAGAAACCGCATGTTCACCGGCGGCTTTCCGCCCCGGCTCACGGCCTCGAACGCCTTGATGATGGCGAACGCCTGACCCTTGTCGTCGGTGGCGCCCCGCGCATAGAGGTTGCCGTCCCGCACCGTAGGCTCGAACGGCGGGGTCGCCCACTCGTCCAGCGGATCGGGCGGCTGCACGTCGTAGTGGCCGTAAGCCAGCACGACGGGCTTGCCCGGAACCTCGGGGCCCTTGGCCCATACCACCGGGTGCGTGTCGCTGCCGAGCAGCTCCACCTCGCAATCCAGATTGCGCAGTTGGTCCGCGACCCACTCGGCGGCATGCCGGCAGTCGGAAGCGTTGACGGGCAGCGTGGAGATGCTGGGGATCCGGAGCAGGTCGTTCAGCTCCTGAAGCATTCGGTCGCCATTGGCTGCGACGAAGGATTGCAGATCAGACATGGTTGCTCGCTTCTCTCGGAACGGAAGTTGCTGCGGGTACCCCGCACGTCACGGGCGCCGGCCCCGGCCGGCGCTTCCCGCTAAAATATACCCGGGGATCATTGGGGCGGCGTGGTGAGCCGCTCCACCACCTCGAACGGGGGTGCGTCGGGGTCAGCGTCCAGCGCCTCGGCGATGCGTGCTACGGTGGCTCGCAGATCGCCGTCCTCTGCCTCGAGCACCTGATCGAACAGCTCGAGCCGGGTGCGGTAGATCCGCTGTGCGAGCAGCGAGGCGTTGTTGAGCGTGTTCTCGGCCATGCGGGGGCCGTTGTACACCTCGAGCTCGTCGGCGAGCCCTGTCCGCAACCGTTCTCGGGCCTCGTCGAACAGCGCCTGGCGCCGGCGCTCCATCTCGTCCTCGGCCAGCTCGCTGCGGTAGAGCTGCTCGAGGGTATCGGCCAGCTCGCGATAGAACGCCCCCAGGCGCCGCTGGTCGCGCATGATCGCCACGGCGCGCCGGGCGCCAGCGGTGTCTTCCCGGTCGCCGAAGAACGCCTCGGCACCACGGTACCCCACGAACAGCGCGAAGCTCTCGTTGAACAGCGTCTCGTTCGCTACGTAGAGCGTGTTGTGCGCGATCTCGTGCAGCACCAGCGAGGCCAGCGATACGGGATCGCGCGACAGCGCGGTGGAGAGCAGCGGATCGTTGAACCAGCCGAGCGTGGAGAACGCGGCGGCCGGCCGCAGATAGATGTCGTAGCCCTCGTCCTGCAACCGCGCGGCCGCGCCGCGCGCCGCGTCCAGATCGAAGAAGCCCTTGTAGGGAATCGTCCCGACAATCGGATAGCGCCAGGTGTAGGGTGCCAGCGTGTAACGCGGGCTCGCCGTTAGCACCAGAAGAAGTGTGTCCTTTTCCAAGTCGGAGAAGGTCGTATAGGTATCGCCCGCGTCGAGTAACAGCGAGTCCTCCCCGAACTGCCGGGCGTCGAGCACGAGCTGGAACTGCCGGCGCCGCAGGTCGGACGTGCCGGAGTCCGCGAGCAGCTCCGCAATGTCGCGCCGCCGCCGCAGGATGCCTGCCTCCTCATATGCCGAGCGCAGCACGAAGCGCACGTCGGCACTGAGGACCACGGCGGCCGCGAACAGCACCACGAGCGCGCCGGCCCCGATGGCCGCACCCTTGAGGAGTCTAGAACGTGAAACGCGCACCCCAGTAGTGCCCCGGCTCGCCCAGCAGGTCCTCGTCGCGGTAGGCGTAGTCCAGCATCAGGGTACCCACCTGCACCGTACCGCCGAACGTGAACTCGGAATTGGACAGCACGTCGGGTCGCCCGCTCCACCCCGCGCGCCCGATCACACCCAACGCCCCCTTGAGCACCGCTCCCGCTTCCAGGCCGATCACGGCCCGCGCCGACCCACCCGCACGCCACATCATCTCGAACGTACTCAGGAGCCGAAACGACTCCTGGGGGTCGACGTAGTTCATGGTGAACCCCAAGCGCGTGAGCCGCGGCATCACCAGCGACGAGGTATCACGCCAGTTGCCGCCGATGTTCTGCACGGCGAAGGCAATGGCCATGATGTCGAAGAAGGCGAACGCGAGGCCCGCGTCGCCGCTCACGCCTCCGGTCCACACGTCACCCACGGTGCGGCGGGTGTACTTCCCGGTCACGCCGAGCGCGAGGATCCCGAAGCGGTACACGAGGGACGCGGTGCCCAGCACCTCGCGCGAGCCGGTGCCCGCCGGGATGCCGCCGCCCAGGTACTGATCGGCGTTGGTGCCGAAATCGAACAGGCGGCCGCCGACCCCCAGATCGAACTGGCGAATGCGCCACCCCAGGGCGCCGCTCATGACGAACGCGTCGCCCGGCGCCGAACGGTACGCGGCCTCGAGGCCTGCATGGCGCAGCGTGGCGAGCGCGGTGGGGCTGGTGAACACGCCCGCCGCATCGCCCAGGATCGCGACGCCGGCGCTGTTGAGCCCGACGCTCCTGACGGAGGCGGGGAGCTGGACAAGGTAGACGGTGTCCTGTGTCTGCGCCGCGGCGGGGCGCGGGCAGATGAGGGCCCCACAGAGAGCCAGTGGAGTCGCGAATCGGGCTCGCGGGTGACAGCGCACGCCCTAAGTTACCGCTCCACACGCGGCCGCAAGACCCGCCGCGCGCCCCCCTACCGGATCCGGACCACCTCGAGCCGCGGTGTCACCGTCGCACTCACCTGCCCGCCGGCCGGGTTCTCGAAGCTCACCGTGAAGCCGCGCTGACTGGCGAGCTGCTCGACGAGGTAGAAATCCCCCGAGCCGGAGTGCAGCATGCCAGTGACGTTGAACGCGCCGCCGGTGAACTCCGTCGGGATCAGCGGGAAGGGAACGGGAAACCGCGTCGGGTCCACCTGGTGGAGGGCGTCGAAGGTGGTCCGGAACGTCCACGTGGTATACCGCAGCCTCGACGCCGCGGTAAACCCGGGCAGATCGGACACGTAGTTGGCGAGGAACCACTGCGACAGCAGCCGCGAAAACGGCTCGCCGACGACCGCCTCCACGTTGTCAGCGCCCGTGAGCGTCGTCTCCACCATGCGGCGGATCGTCGCGTCGCCGAACTGGTCCACCACCCAGCGCAGGAACAGCCAGATGGCGCCCCGCTCCGACAACGTGCCCGACCCCTGCGTCCACAGCACGAAGTCGTTCCCCGGCTCCTGCAAGTAGCGGTAACCGTCGAACAGGTTGCCGATCGCGAACTCGCCGAACCGTCGTTGATCCCCGATCCCTTCGAAGTGGAGCGCCGCCAGCTCCTCGGAGAGATGCGACAAGCCCTCGTTCAGCCAGAGGACCTCCGAGTCGCCGCCCCGCACCAGCACGTGCTGGTTGTAGCCGATCATGTGCTGCATCTCGTGCGAGAAGGTGACGGTCACGAGCCGGCTCAGCGAGCTCTTGCTCAGGTCGCAGGAGACGGTGCCGTCGGGGTCGGCCACGATCGAGTAGAAGATCTCGGCCTGGTTGGACCGGCTGTCACCGGCGAATGCGGGATCGAGATCGACCGCGAAGAAGAAGCCCGTGATGACGCCGCTCTGGCAGTCGTCTGCATCCGTCAGTTGGTTCACCACCGGTGTCATCAGGATGAACACCACGCCGTTCTGGTCCACGTCCGATTCGGAGCCGAAGGCGTTGGTGGCCACTTCGTACAGCTCGTCGTCGAACAGGCTTCCCAGGTTCTCCACCTCCTGGTCCGACAGCCGCTCCGGCAAGTCCACGTCCTCGTAGAGTGCGGCGTGCTGCCCCACGTAGCGGGCGGTGGCACTCACCGTCTCGAAGTTTTCCACGGTACACGGCAGGGCGCCGCACACTCGGAAACTCCTTCGGTCGCCCACCTCGATGCCGGGCGCGGCTGCGGCCGGCGCGAGGAACTGCGGCTCGAGCTGCGGCTTCGGCAGCCGAGCGATCTCCGCCTCGCGCTGCCGCAGCCAGTCGTGGAACCGCAGGTGCGCAGGCAGCTCTGCCTCGGGCCGCTCGGTGGCGGCGATCACCGGCGTCAACGGATCGCCCACCAGGCGGTAGTCGGCCTGCAGGTTCGCCACCCCCGTCACCGACTGCGGTGCCAACAGGTAAAGGGCGCCGCTCGCGTCGGCGTCGGGGAAGACCGCGCAGTTGTCGAGCGCGGCCGGATCGAAGGAGGCGTACTCGCCGGCCTCCAGGCGCAGGGGATCGCTCTGCGCCTGGTACGTTCCCGAGGTCTCGTCCAGCGTGGCCGCGGCGTACGTCAGCGCGACGGGGACGTCCCCCGGGAGGAGGCACTCGGGGACTACCGCGTCGAGGCTCGTCCCGTCGACCGCGGCTGAGAGCACGCGGGCGAGCGTCCCGTCGATCTCGACCAGCAGGGTGTCGGCGAGGTCCGTGCCCTGGATGGTCACCGTATCGCCACCCGTGAACGTGCCGGGTGAGAGGCCACTGATCTGGGGCGGGGCCACCGCGGTCATCGCAAAGGAGGCTACCGCTGCTGCGTTCACCACCAGCTCCGCCTCCACCGTGTGGCTGCCGGCCGCACTACCCAAAGTGACCGCGACCTCCGCCTGGCCGTTCCCGTCGGACGTCGTGACGCCGTTGGAAAGACTCGCCCCGCTGCCCGACGTCACCGTCCACGCCACCTCGGCGCGCGGGACGGTGATCCCCTGGGCATCGGTGACCGTGACGGCGAGCGGCAGTGGCAGCCGAGCGCCGGCGAACGCGGTCTGGTTGTTGCTGCCGGAGACGATGGCGAGAGCCGCCGGAACGGGGAGGTCGTTCCCCCCACAGGCTCCGGCCGCCACCACCCCGGCGAGACCCATCAACGCTCGGAGCCTCAAGAAACCCTCCTCAGGATCCGCTCCGGGGCGCAATTCGGCCCCAAACGGCCCGGATTCTCTCGTTTTCGTGGGGGCGCATAACCCCCAATGTCAGAGGAACATACGCAGGCCAAGTCAATTTTGACAACGCGAGAACGCCTGGATAAGCTTCTCGGCTGGAGCTCCCCCCATGACCTTCGTCCACCTCCACACCCACTCGGAATACTCGCTGCTGGACGGCGCGAATCGGATACCCGATCTCGTCGCAAAAGTCTCCGAGCTGGGGATGGACAGCCTCGCGATCACGGACCACGGCAACCTGCACGCCGCGTGGTCGTTCTACGAGCACGCCAGGTCGGCAGGAATCCGGCCCATTCTGGGGTTCGAGGCCTACGTGGCGTTCGGACCGCGCCAGACCCGGGAGCGGCCGTCGTGGGCGCCGGCCCAGTACTCCCACCTGGTGCTCCTCGCCCGCAACCGCAAAGGCTACAAGAACCTGATCCGGCTCTCCTCCATCGGGTACGTGGAGGGCTACTACCGCCGGCCGCGCATCGACCGCGAGGTGCTCGAGCAGCACTCGGAGGGCATCGTGGCCCTGGCCGCGTGCCTCTCGGGAGACGTCGCGCTGTGGCTGCGACAGGGCAACTACGAGGAGGCGCGCAAGTCGGCCGAGTGGTACTCCCGCGTCCTCGGGCCCGATGGCTTCTGGCTCGAGGTGCAGGACCACGGCATCCCCGACGAGAGGGTGGTACAGGAGGGGATGTTCAGGCTGGGCGACGACCTGGGACTCCCCATCGTGGCCACCAACGATGCTCACTACCTGGAGCGCGCCGATCACGAGGCGCACGACTGCCTCCTGGCCATCGGAACGGGGAAAGACCTGGACGATCCCACCCGCTTCCGGTTCTACGGGCAGGAGAGCTACGTGAAGTCGGAAGCGGAGATGGCGGAGCTGTTTCCCAGCCGGTCGGACGTGCTGGAGAACACGGCCCGGGTCGCCGAGCTCTGCGAGCTCGACTTCGAGAAGCGCTACTTCCTCCCCGAGTTCCCCCTCCCCGAGGAGTACCGGTCGGTCAACGACCTGCTGATCGAGCTCTCCACGACCGGTGCCACGCGCCGCTACGGCGATCCCCTGCCGGCGGCGGTGGAGGAGCGCTTGCAGTACGAGCTCGGGGTGATCACCAAGACGGGCTACGCTGGCTACTTCCTGATCGTCCACGATTTCATCCAGGCCGCTCGCGACCGCGGCATCCCCGTGGGCCCGGGCCGTGGCTCTGCAGCCGGGTCACTCGTGGCGTACTCGCTGGGGATCACCGATGTCGACCCGCTCAAGTTCGATCTGCTGTTCGAGCGGTTCCTGAACCCTGAGCGGATCTCGATGCCCGACATCGACGTGGACTTCTGCTTCGAGCGCCGCGGCGAGGTCATCGAGTACGTGCGAGAGCGCTACGGTCGCACGAGCGTGGGCCAAATCATCACCTTCGGGACGCTCAAGGCGCGCGCCGCCGTGCGCGACATTGCCCGCGTGCTGCGCGTGAGCCCCGCCGACGCCGACCGTATCGCCAAGCTGATCCCCTCGGGGCCGGGTTACCAGCTGTCGGTGGCGGACGCCGTGAAGCGGGTGCCGGAACTCGCCCACCTGGTGCGCGAGGACGCCACCATCGAGCGGCTCGCCGATCTGGCGCAGCGCATCGAGGGGCTGGCTCGCCACGCCTCCGTCCATGCCGCGGGCATCGTGATCGCGCCGGGCCCGCTGGACGAGTACGTGCCGGTGTGCACCCCGCCGCAGCAGCGCAATGCGGGCGGCAACGGCGGCGGGGAAGAGACGATCATCACGCAGTACGACATGATCGCCCTCGAAAAGATCGGCATGCTCAAGATGGACTTCCTGGGCCTCAAGACGCTCACAGTAATTCACGACGCGCTCGCGATGATTCGGGAGCGGCACGGGGTGGAGGTGGACTTCGACGCGATCGACCTGGACGATCCCGAGACCTACGCACAGCTGCGCGACGGGCGCACGGCCGGGGTGTTCCAGTTCGAGTCGGCTCTCGCCACCGAGATGCTGCACCAGATGCGGGTGGACCGGTTCGACGACCTGGTGGCCACCAACGCGTTGGTGCGGCCTGGCCCGCTGGACTCGGGCATGCACCAGGTGTACACGCGCCGCAAGCGGGGTGAAGAGGAAGTGCGCTACCCCCACAAGGATCTGCGGGAGGTGCTGGAGCCGACGTACGGCGTGATCATCTATCAGGAACAGGTGATGCGGATCGCCAACGTGCTGGCGGGCTACAGCCTCGCCGAGGCCGACGTGCTCCGCAAGGCCGTAGGGAAGAAGATCCAGGAGTTGATCGAGCAGGAGCTCGACCGGTTCGTCGAGCGAGCAGTGGAGCGCGGCTACACCCGTCACCTGGCCGAGGACATCGCCGGCCAGATCACGACGTTCGGGCGGTACGGGTTCAACAAATCCCACTCGGTGGCGTACAGCATCCTCTCGTACCGCACCGCCTGGCTCAAGGCGCACTACCCCGCCGAGTTCATGGCGGCGCTGCTCTCCTCGGAGATCGGCGATACCGACAAGGTGGTGGCGTACATCAACGAGGCCCGAGAGCTGGGTCTCGAGGTGCTCCCTCCGTCGGTCACCGAGTCGGGCTGGAAGTTCACGGTCATCGGCGACGACCAGATCCGCTTCGGGCTGGGCGCGGTGCGCAACGTGGGGCGCGGCGCGATCGAGTCGATCATCGCAGGGAGAGACACCGAGCCGTACACGTCGCTCACAGACTTCTGCGAACGTATCGATCTCCGGCTGTGCAACAAGCGGGTGATCGAGTCCCTCGTGGCCGCCGGTGCGCTGGACCAACTCGAGGGGCACCGGGCGCAGCAGATCGCGGCACTCGACCAGGCACTGCACGAGGCCCAGCTGCGCCAGCAGGACCGCGCGTCGGGACAGGAATCCCTGTTCGGCGATCCGTCGCAGGCGCAAGCCGCGCCGCCGCCCTCGCTCCCCGACGTGGAGCCGTGGAGCGAGAGCGACCGACTTGCCAAGGAGAAGGAGGTCGTGGGATTCTTCATCTCGGGGCATCCGCTGCAGCGGTTCCGGGATGAGGCCCAGCTGTTTGGCACGCGCACGACGGCGACGCTGGGGGTGTGGAGTGAGCACCGTGTCACTGCGGCCGTCGTCGTGACCGCCGTGAAGCGCCGCATCAGCAAGAAGACCGGCGCGGAGTATGCGCGGCTCACCCTCGAGGATTTCCATGGGACGGCCGAGGCGATTGTGTTCCCCGACGCGTGGGGCAAGCTATCGAGCGTCATCGTGCCCGATGCAGCGCTGCTGCTGACCGGTGGGTACAGCACGCGTGACCGCGGGGAGGACCGCGCACCATTCATCGTGGAGCTGGCGCAGCCGCTGGAGGGTCTCCGTACCTCGGGCGCGATGGGGGTAGCGGTGGAGTGGAGCAAGGGCGATGGTCCGGACGGTGATGCCGCGCGGGCGCTCAAGGCGCTCTGCGCCGCCCACCCGGGGCCGGCACCGGTTTTCGTGGAGTGGAGCGACGGCAACGGGGCCACCGCCCATCTGCGGGCCCGTGGCACACAGGTGGCCCTCGAGGAAGATTTCCTGGACGCCCTGCGCCAACTGGTTGGGGGCGACCGCGTGCGGCTGGTCAAGGCGTAAGTAGAGGAGAGAGCGTGGCCAACGGGTTCAACCTCAACTTCGAGAAGCCGATCGTCGAGCTGGAGCGGCAGATCGAGAGCCTCCGGGAGACGGCGACCGCCCGGGACCTCGACGTGCACGGAGAGATCGCCCCGCTGGAGGAGAAGCTCACCACGCTGCGCCGCGAGATCTACAGCGACCTCACACCCATGCAACGCGTGCAGGTGGCGCGGCACCCGCGGCGGCCCTACACGCTCGACTACATCGAGCGGGTCTTCACGGACTTCGTCGAGCTCAAGGGCGACCGGTTGTTCCGCGACGACCCGGCGATCGTGGGCGGGTGGGCCCGTCTCGCGGGCGACCCCGTCATGGTCATCGGCCACCAGAAGGGCCGCGACACGAAGCAGAACCTGCAGCGCAACTTCGGCATGCCCCACCCGGAGGGCTATCGCAAGGCGCTCCGCCTCATGCACATGGCCGAGCGGTTCACCGCACCGGTCATCACGCTCATCGACACCCCCGGTGCTTACCCCGGGCTGGGCGCCGAGGAGCGGGGCCAGGCGGAGGCCATCGCGCGGAACCTGGAAGAGATGGCGGCCCTCGAGGTCCCCTTCGTCGCCGCCGTGATCGGCGAGGGCGGCTCGGGCGGCGCGCTGGCGCTGGGCGTGGCCGACCGGGTTCTCATGCTGGAGAACGCCGTTTACTCCGTGATCTCCCCCGAAGGGTGTGCCGCCATTCTGTGGAACGACGCGACACAGAAGGAGCGGGCGGCGGAGGCGCTCAGGCTCACCGCCCGTGACCTGTTGGACCTCGGGGTGATCGACGAGATCGTGCCCGAGCCCGCCGGCGGCGCGCACGCCGACCCCGACGGCACCGCCGAAGCGCTGGGGGCGGTCCTCACCCAGCAGATCGGTGAGCTCGAGCGGCTCGACCCGCAGGAGCGCGTCCGGCTCCGCGCGGACAAGTACCGCCGGATGGGGCGGTTCACCGAGCAGTAGCTTGCCGGAGCTCATCGAGGTCCGGTTCAAGGGGAACCGGAAGGCCTACTACAGCTGGGAGCGCGACAACGTGCCCGGCGTCGGCGACGCGGTGGTCGTCGAGGCGGAGCGCGGGCAGGACCTGGGCCGCGTGTCGGCCGCGGGGGACCTCGCCGAGCGAAAGTGCGCCGTGGCGTGCAATGGGTGCTCGCTCGGGGAGATGATCGAAGCTTCCGGCAAGATCGTGCGCGTGGCCTCGACGGAGGACGCCCACGTCAGCGATCAACTGCGCGTCGCCGAGGAAGACGTGCGCCGTAAGGTGATGGAGCGGGTCAAGGCACACCAGCTCTCCATGAAGGTGTCCGACGCCGAGTGGCAGTGGGACCGCAAGAAGCTCACGGTCTACTTCACGGCCGAGAAGCGCGTGGACTTCCGGGCGCTGGTGCGGGACTTGGCGAGCCTGTTCCGCGCGCGCATCGAGCTGCGGCAGATCGGCGCGCGGGACGAGTCGAAGCGCCTCGACGGTGTAGGCCGCTGTGGGCGCCAGTACTGCTGCTCCTCCTGGCTGCCCGAGCTGCTACCGGTGAGCCTCTCGCTCGCCAAGGACCAGCGGCTCTCCCTCAATCCCACGCAGATCTCCGGTGGCTGCGGCCGTCTGCTCTGCTGTCTGCGCTACGAGCACGAGTTCTACGTCGCCTCGCGCAAGCGCTTCCCCAAGCAGGGGCGGGTGCTGCGCACCGCGCGCGGCTCGGAGAGGGTGGACGCCATCGATATCTTCCGTGAGCGCGTGCTTCTCAAGGCGGAGGACAGCACGACCCGCGTCGTCACGCTGGTGGAGCTGAAGCAGGAGGTGGGGGGACCCGATCTCGCGCCGCCGACGGCGGTACCCGAGCAGCCGGAGGCCGAGAAGAAGCCGGAGCGCGAGGCAGACCCCAGGCTCACCACCCAGGACGCCGTCGAGGCGGTGACGCCGAAGCGGCGGCGGCGGCGCGGCCGCAAGAAGCGGCGACAGGGGAGGGACCGGCCGGGCGGGGGCGACCGTCCCGGCGCCGGAGACGACGGTGACGGCTAAGTACTACATCACGACTGCCATCGACTACTCGAACGGCGAGCCGCACTTGGGGCACGCCTACGAGAAGATCGGCGCCGACTGCGTGGCCCGGTACCGCCGGTTGCGCGGTGACGAGGTCTACTTCTCGATCGGCATGGACGAGCACGGGCAGAAGGTGGCCCAGGCGGCCGAGGCCGCCGGCGCCGATCCCCAGGCCTGGGTGGACGGGATCGCCTCCCAGTTCGAGGCGGCCTGGACGGAGCTCGCCATCAGCCACGACGACTTCATTCGCACCACCGAGCCGCGCCACGAGCGCGCCGTGGCGGAGCTATTCCGCCGGGTCCAGGCGGGTGGCTACATCTCGGAGGGCATGTACGAGGGCTACTACTGCGTAGGCTGTGAGGCCTTCAAGTCGGAGAAGGACCTCGAGGACGGGCAGTGTCCCCTGCATCCCACCCGTGAGATCAAGTGGGTCGAGGAGCCGAACTACTTCTTCGAGGTCGGGAGGTTCCGCCGCCAGCTGCTCGACCTGTACGACGCGGATCCGCAGTTCGTACAACCGAAGCCGAAGTACAACGAGGTGCGCAACGTGGTCGAGGGATGGACCGAGGACCAGAAGCTGTCGGTGAGCCGCGCGCGGGTGCCGTGGGGCATTCCCTGGCCCGACGACCCGGAGCACGTGGTCTACGTCTGGTTCGAGGCGCTCATCAACTACCTCTCGGCGGCGGGCTTCCCCGAGGCGGGATACGACGCGACCTGGCCCGCGGACGTGCACGTGATCGGCCCCGACATCGTGCGGTTCCACGCGGCCTGGTGGCCCGCCATGCTCATGGCCGCGGGGGTCGAGGTGCCTCGCAAGGTGTGGTGCCACGGCTGGGTGAACACGGGCGGCGCGCGATTCTCCAAGTCTGCCGGCGTGGCCGTCACCCTGCGCAACCTGATCGACCGGCACGGACCGGACGCGCTGCGTTACTTCGTGCTGCGGGAGATCCCCTGGCACGCCGACGGCAACTTCACCTGGGACCGGTTCGACGCTCGCTACACGGCCGACCTCGCCGACGGCTACGGCAACCTGGTGAGCCGCGTGCTGGCGATGATCCGCCGCTATACCAACGGAGTCGTGCCCGACGACGTCGGCCCGACGCCGCTCGATACGGCCGGCGACGAGCTGATCGCCGCGTACCGCGAGGTCATGGATGGGCACCTGCTGCACGAGGGAGCCGAGCGGACGTGGGGCCTGGTGGCCCGGGCCAACGGGTTCGTGGAGGAGCGGGCGCCCTGGAGCCTCGCCAAGGAGGGCAAGGCGGCCGAGCTACAGGAGACATTGGCGGCGCTGGCGCGCGTTGTAGCACGCATCACACTGATGGCAAGCCCCTATATGCCGGGCAAGACGCAGGCGGTATGGCAGGCCGTGGGGATGCCGGGCGAGGTGACGTCGGCCTCGTGGGATCTGCTCGAGCACCCCCCCACTGGAGGGGCGCAAACCGAGGAGCTCCCTCCCCTCTTTCCCAAGGAACGGAAAGAGGTCGTAACTAACTGAAACACAAAGACTTAGACCGTTACAGGAAATGGTTGACAGGCCCTGTACCAGCGGTCTATTATCATCCGGCCGACTGTGACATTGGGCACTGTAATCGCTCGGCGCTGCGGAGAAATTCCCGGTTGAGGGACTGTTTGTCCTAGCGGGGGGCTGGGTACATGGCAGATCGGCGATGGACAATTGTGCTGGTGCCACACGGAGACGGGTCGTCCCGCTCCGTGCAGGTATCGCTACGGGGGTTCAGGATCCTGGTGGGGGTCCTCGCCGTGCTGGGCGTGTCGGCCGTGGCGTTTGGCTACGTGACGATCACCAAGGCGATCAACCTCACCCGGCTGGACCGTCTCGAGCGCCGTAACGAGCTGCTCACCCGGGAGCTCGACCAGGCTCAGACCCTCGTCGCCACCCTGGGAGACACCATCTCCTCGATCGCCGAGCGGGACGAGCTGGTGCGCCTGCTCGCCGGACTGGATCCCACCGACCCCGCCGTGCAGCTAGCCGGCATCGGTGGTCCCACCGGTCCGTGGACCGAGCGGGAGCAGATCCTCTCCGAGGGCGCCGAGGGCCGGCTGGCACTCGACATGCGCTCGGAGCTGGACAACCTGATCCGCCGCGCCAACCTGCTGGCCAACTCCTACGGCGACGCGGTGGACAGCCTCCAATCGCACCGCGATCAGACTCAGCGCACGCCTTCGATCTGGCCCACCAAGGGATGGCTCACGAGCAACTTCGCCACGTCGCGGATGCACCCCATCTTCCACGAGGCCCGGCCGCATGAGGGCATCGACGTGTCGGCGGCAGAAGGCACGCCCATCTTCGCGCCCGCCGCGGGCCGCGTGGTGAACGTCCGGACCATGACCGGCTACGGCCGCACGGTCACGATCGACCACGGCTACGGGGTCCAGACGTTCTATGCCCATGCGTCGAAGGTCCTGATCCGCGTGGGCCAGTTTGTGAACCGGAACGACAAGATCGCCGAGGTGGGAAGCACGGGGATCGCCACGGGGCCGCACCTGCACTACGAGGTGATCATCAACGGCCGCCCGGTGGACCCGCGGAACTTCATCCTGCCGGCCAAGGTCGTCGATTAACACGAGGCATCCGTTGGTGGTGATATCCCGGCGCCGGGCACTGCTCGCCGCCGGGTTTTTACTGGCCGTCGCCGCCTGCAGCCGTGACGAGTCCCCCGTGATCGTGCGCGCGCGGCTGCACGAGCAGCCCGTCACCGGGATCACGGTGCGCGTGTACCCCTTCGACCCGGACCGGATCCTGGACTCCCTGGCCGCGCTCGCGTCGGTACCGCGGCCGCAGTTCCCCGAGCTCGAGCAGGAGCTGGCCGCGTACGAGCCGGCCAACGACACCCGCCTCCAGGAAGCGAGCCGCCCGTGGCTCGCGCTGCGGGACACCGTCGCCGCCTTGTCCGACTCGCTCAACGGCATGGACCGACGCTCGCCCGCCTACGCCACCATGTACGAGCGATTCCGCCAGCTCTATCAGCGGCTGGCCCAGCGGGCGGCGGAGCGGGATGCCGCCCTGCGGACGGTGAACGGGGACCACGTGGATCTGGCGCGTCGGGCCCAGGCAGCGGCCGAGTCGCTGCGCGTGTGGGAGCACGAGGCCTACGCCGCGTACGCAGAGGCAGCTCAGACGGCGCTGCAGTACTCGGGGCACACCGTATACGATCCGTCCACGGACGAGGAGGGCGCATTGGAGCTCGAGCTGCCACGGGGGGACTGGTGGCTGATCGCGCGCTGGACCGACCCGCACAATCCCTTTCAGGAGTACTACTGGAACGTGCCGCTGCGGAACTCGGGCTGGCTCCCGATGTGGGTCCCCCTCATGGACGGGAACTCCCGCCGCCGCTGGCGCCATTAACCTAAAGGCGCTAGCCTTCGCCGCTGGCGACAATCTCGATCAAGCGAGGACCGGTGCGGACCAGAATGGCCGTTGGACTCACCCTGACCGTGGCCGCTGTGGCGTTGGCGGCCGGCTGGACCCTGCGCGGCACGAAGGGAACCGGCGACTCGGCCCCGGCAGCGACGAGCGAAGAGCCGGTCCTCAGCCAGGAAACGGCGATGCTCGACCGCCGCACGAAGGGCGACCCGGACGCCCCCGTGACGGTGTTCGAGGTGAGCGACTTCCAGTGCCCGTATTGCCGCCAGTTCTGGGCGGAGGCACTTCCCCCCCTGGAGCGCGAGTACATCGCGACCGGGAAGGTCAAGCTGGTCTTCCTGAACCTCCCCCTCACGTCGATCCACCCCAATGCGGCCGCCGCGCACGAGTTCGCCATGTGCGCCACCAAGCAGGACCAGTTCTGGCCGGTGCACGACCTGCTGTTCCGCTATCAGGACGCGTGGGCGCGCCTCGCCGACCCCGCACGGTATTTCCTCGCGTTGGCCGACTCGGCGGAACTGGACCGCGACGTCCTCGTGCGCTGCTTCAACACCGGCGAGGTACGCTGGCTGGTCCAGCAGGAGGCCCAGATGAACATGCGGGCGGGGCTGAGCAGCACGCCCACGTTCATCGTGGGCGAGACCGTCCTGCCGGGGTATGCGCCCTTCGAGGAGTGGCGCCCCATCCTGGATACGGCGTTCGCACGCAAAACGCGCGCGGAGCCCTAGCTCGAGAAGAGGGCGAGCCCCACGTCGTACAGCGCGTGGGTCCAGGCCGCGACGCCGAAGCCGCGCGCCACGTACAGTCCACTGAGCAACAATCCCGCGATGGTGCGGAAGGTGAACGTCGGGGCGGTGAGCGGGTCACCGTACGGTCCGATGTAGTGGAAGCCGCTGAAGATGAGAGCGCTCAGCACCACCGCCGCCGTCACCGCCACCCAGGCACGCCACTTCATGCGCTTGAACACCCAGAGCAGCCCGGAGACGAGCAGGACGCGGAACAGCAGCTCCTCGTAGATACCGGCCCCCAGTGAGACGACGAGCTGCGTACCCAGCGGCAGCACCCCCAGCGGCTCCTGGGTCACCACCGCGAGCGGTACTCCACGCAACAGCGTCGCCGTGAGCACGGCCGTGACCTGCCCGAACACGGCCGCATACACAATGCTCTCACCCAACATCCCCAGGAACACCTGCGAGTCGAGCTTGCCGCCCCGCGCACGCTGATCGCGCCACACGAGCCACGCCCCCACACCGAGCAGGATCACGCCGAACAACGCCAGACCCGCGCGCCCACCCAGACCCACGAACAGACTCTTGAGCAACACATCCGCCCCGTTGCGCACGCCGGCGAACGCGGACTGGGACAGCAGCGCCGAGAGCCCCTCGTAGAGCACGAGGAGCGGGAACGCGAACAGCAAGCTGTAGCGCAGCTCCCGGGGCGCTCGGAAATACTCCCGTGGCGTCATGGTGGTGAAGCTATCACATTGGCCCCATGCAGCAGAGCGTATACCGCTGGGCGGCCAAGGCCGTGCACCGTCTCCCCCTCGGCAACGGGAAGCTGGGGCGCAGCCTCGCCGGCCGTCGCGGGGCGGCGGAGCGGTGGATCGCCTGGGCGGCCCGCCACCGCACCACGGCTCCCCTCATCTGGATCCACGCGGCCTCGGTGGGTGAGGCGCTCACAGCCCAGCCCGTGGTGGCGCGGCTCCGCTCGCTCCTGCGCGACGTGCAGGTGATCCACAGCTATACCTCCCCCTCGGTCGAGCAGTGGCCCGCACCGTTCGAGGCCGAGGCCGCCAACTACGCCCCGCTGGACGAGCCGGTACCCGTCGCGCAGGTGCTGGAGGCGCTCAGCCCCTCGCTGCTCGTGTTCAGTCGCGGCGACCTGTGGCCCGAGCTGGTACTGACGGCCCAGGCGCAGGACGTGCCCGTGGCGGTCCTGGGCGCCGGTGTGCGCCCACAGAGCCGCCGCCGCCACCCGCTCCTTCGACCACTCTACGCCGCCATCCACGAGCCGGTTTCGTGGCTCGGAGCGGTATCGGAGGCCGACGCCGCACGCTGGACCGAGCTGGGTGTGGCGCGGGACGCGGTAGAGGTGACCGGTGATCCGCGTCACGACCAGGTGCTGGAGCGCGTATCCCATGTGCAGACGTTGGGCAGCCTGCTTCCGTGGACGGAGGGCGCACCGACCCTGGTGGCCGGGAGCGCCGAGCCGGCCGACGTACCCCCCCTCCTCGAGGCGACCCAAGCCGTGCTCGCGGAGCACCCCTCTGCCAAGCTCCTACTGGTACCGCATGCGCCCCACGAGAGCCTCGTGAGGCGACTGCGCGCGCGCTGCGGCCGCACCGGGCTCGACGTCACGGCATGGCCCGAGACCGACCCCGAGGGGCAGACGTCCGTCGTCGTGGTGACGGCGCGCGGCCTGCTGCACGACCTCTACGCCCTCGGTGACGCGGCATACGTTGGCGGGGGGTTCCGGACCGGGCGGCTGCACGCCGTGATCGAGCCGGCGGCCTATGGGCTTCCCGTGCTCGTGGGGCCCGCGTGGCAGGGTGCCTCCGACGTGGTCTCGCTCGTGGCGTCGGGCGGGGTGGTTCCCCTGCCCTCGCGTGACGCGCCCCGGGCGCTGGCCCAGGTATGGCTACGCTGGCTCGCGAACGAAGAGGAGCGACGGCGTGCGGGGCTCGCCGCTCGCGGCGCCCTGCACGAAGGGGCCGCCGTGAAGACGGTCTGCGCGCTGCTGAGGCTGTTGGGAATGGTGAACAGCGAGGTCGCGGCCGATCAGCACGAAGTGGGTCGGGTGCCGTGCGGCGCCGGGCACCCCCATCCACCGGCGGTGCCGTCTACGGCTCGACGATGACCCCCTCGAAGGTCACCGAACGGGGGACGATGAGGCCCAGTGTGAGAATCGAGATGAGCACGTCCTTGAACTTGCTGCGCACCTTGATCTCGAGATCGGCAACCTGCTGTACGCCGCGCGCCTGGGACGCGATCACACCTTCCAGGGAGGCGTGTGAGACCGGCACCATGCCCCAAAAGGCGAACACCGAGGTCTTGGTCACGGAGAACGGCTCGCCGTCGGCTGGCGCCGAGCCAGGCGAGGCCATCGTGGTCTCCACGCCCGTGACCGTCGCATCGAAGGTCTGCGCGCACCCCCCGGTCACGAGCACCGCCACCACGATTGCGGGCGAGAGCAGTCTGACAATACCCCGGTTCACGGGCTAGTAGTTTACACAGGAGAAGCCAAACAGGAAGGCCTACCGGCCGAACACGCCATCCGGTATCCCCAGGCTCGGTACCCGGAGCTTCCAGAGAATCCCGCCCCCCAACAGGAAGGGTGACGCGCGCTCCGCCGCACCGTCATACGGCTTGATCGTCATCCAGTCGAGCGCACCCCACACCCCGAGCCCGCTGGGCAGCCCGAGGGTGATCCCGCCCGACAGCCCGAACCCCACCTGGGTGCCGAAGTCGTCCTGGGTGAGGCCGCCGCTCAGCAGGGGTGACCCCGCACCGACAGTGGTGTTGCGCACGTGCGCCCGCACGCCGAGCCAGGGCTCGACGCTCACCGACGGCGCCGGCGCGTTGAGCGCGACGCCGATGCCTACGGGGAAGTCGAGGTACTTGGTCTCGATGTCGCTGAAATTCACGTAGCCCGCCCCCCCCTGCAGGTTGAGCACGACGAAGCTCATGGGCGAGCGGAACAGGGTGAGCGCCACGTTCCCGCCGAACGAGACGGCGCCCTTGAAGCTGATCGAGTCGGGGGCGTTGGGCTCCACGTAGGCCGCCCCGCCCATGAAATGCACCAGCGGCGTCCCCACGTACAGGTGCCCGCCGGCCGCCCACGGCGTATCGCCCGGGACCAGCTCCGCATCATCGCTCAGACCCACACCGATGTCGCCGTACACCGCCACCCCGGTGCCGAAGTTGGGAGAGAAGAACACCGGTACGTTGTAGATCTGTGCCGACGCCACACCCGCGCCGGGTCCGACGGCCAACGTCACGAGGGCGATGCCACACAGGATTCGCTTCATGAGACGCTCCTGACTCGTTCACACGCTCCAACGATAAGGTGTCACTCCGGAGGGCCGGAACGCAAAGCGGGGCGCCCGCAGGCGCCCCGCCAAACGGTGCGACGGCACTGCCGCCCCACCGTCGTTCCACCATACCGTACGATCAGCCGCCGATGATCCCGCCGGGGATCCCGAGGCTGGGCACGGAGAACTTCCAGGACAGGCCCGCGCCCAATCGCATCGGCGAGATGCTCTCGGTAGAAGTTCCAGGCTTTACGGTGAGCCAGTCGATCGCGGCCCACGCGCCGATCCCAAGCAGCAGGTTGGCATTCACGCCGCCGGAGACGCCAAAGCCAATGTCGGTATCGGACGTGCCGCTCACGGACGTGCTGAAGATCTGTACCCGCGGCGCGATCCAGGGCTCGACGAACGCGCCCACCACCGGCGGGTTGAGGGCCAGGCCCACACCGATCGGGAAGTTCCACTGCTTGGCCGCGGTCGCGCCGTCCCCGAACTTCACGTAGCCGGCGCCCGCCTGCACGTTCACCACCACGATGCTGGCCGGTGTGCGGAACAGGGTCAGACCGACGTTCCCGCCGAAGCTCAGTTCCTTGTCCGCTCCGGTCACCTTGGTGTCAACGTACGAGGCGCCACCCATGATCTGGAACTTGGACAGGCCGAGGATGACGTGCCCGCCGTACGCTATTGGGGCGTCGGTGTCGAGCTTGGCATCGTCGTTCAGGCCCATGCCGAAGTCGCCGTACACTCCCACGCCCGTGCCGAACGCCGGCGAGAAGTAGACCGGCATGTTGTACAGCTGTGCCGATGCCGTGTTGGCGGCGAGGCTCGCCACCAACCCGACGAGTGCGATACTACCAAGAATCCGCTTCATAATCCCCTCCAGTACAGATTCGCAGCTTGTCTCTCCGAGACCCAAATGAGGGCATCGGACTCATCGTTCACGACCGCTACCCTCGCGGTCGGATCGTTCACCCTCTGACCATCTACAAACCCCGCGGGCCCCATTTGGGTCCCGCGGGGACAACCCTAATTCACCCAGACCGCGCTGATCGCAAAGCCCTTGAGCGGCGCGTCGCCAAATGCAACGCTCAACCGGGCGTCAAACTTCCGGGTCAGCTTGAAGTCGGCGCCCAGACCCAGGCCGAACGCGAAGTGGTCGCTGCCGGCCGTCACGATCAGCCCCACGGGCTCCACATACGGCACAATGCTCACGTCGGAGTCTTCCACGTTGAGCCGCCGCCCCAGCGAGAACCCGATCGGGATGAGCGCAGTGCTGGTCCCGTTGAACCAGGCGCCGAGGCCGGTCACGACCGCGCCGTCGAGGGGGAAGTCCTCGGTGTGGGTGACGACCCGAAAGCGCCCCGCCAGCCCCATGATGATCCGGGTTTCGAGACCCTCACCGGGATCGTAGAACCCGCCTCGGGCTTCCAGGTCGAACTGCTTGTACCCGAAGCCGAAGAGGCCCTCGAGCGCGAATCCGTCGTAGTCGGGGAAGCTCATGGTGACGCCCACCTCGTTCTTGTCGAACGAGCGGTACGGGGCGTAGTAGGCTGGCATCGCCGTCGCCTGTGCGGCCGCCTCGCCGGCGAAGCCGAACAGCGCCAGGGCCAGGATCCAGGAAGTCTTACGTCTCGACATCGCTCTCTCCCGCTTCCACGTATTCCGCGACGACCCGCACCGTGTCGTCCACGACCTGGAGGAACCCGCCGCGCACGCGGAAGGTCTTCGTCCCGTCGTCGGTCCGTACGGTCAGTGGCCCGTCGCCCAACAGGGTCACGAAGGGGGCGTGCTTCGGCATGATGCCCACCTTCCCGTCGAACGCCGGCGCTACGACGGCATTCGCGGCCCCATGGAATACTGACTCTTCGGGAGAGAGAACCGTGATATACATCACTCTCGCTCGAGTTTCTTCGCTTTCTCGATGACCTCGTCGATGCCACCCACCATGTAGAACGCCTGCTCGGGGAGCTGGTCGAACTCACCGGCCACCGTGCGCTCGAAGGTCTCGATCGTGTCCTCCAGCTTCACGTACCGTCCGGCGGTGCCGGTGAACGCCTCGGCCACGTGGAACGGCTGGGACAGCAGGCGCTGCACGCGGCGTGCCCGGCCCACGACCAGCTTGTCCTCCTCGGACAGCTCATCCATGCCGAGGATGGCGATGATGTCCTGCAGCTCCTTGTAGCGCTGCAGAATCCGCTGCGTCTCGAGCGCGGCGGCGTAGTGCCGCTCGCCCAGGTACTGTGTGTCCAGGATCCGGCTCGAGGAGTCGAGCGGGTCCACCGCCGGGTAGATACCGATCTCGGTCAAGGCCCGCGACAGCACCACCGTGGCGTCCAGGTGGCTGAACGCCGTGGCCGGCGCCGGGTCGGTCAGGTCGTCGGCCGGCACGTAGATGGCCTGCACCGACGTGATCGAGCCCTTCTTGGTCGAGGTGATGCGCTCCTGCAGGTCGCCCATCTCGGTGCCGAGGGTCGGCTGGTACCCCACTGCGCTCGGCATACGGCCCAGCAGCGCCGATACCTCCGAGCCCGCCTGGGTGAAGCGGAAGATGTTGTCGATGAACACCAGCACGTCCTGGCCTTCGACGTCGCGGAAGTACTCGGCGCAGGTGAGGCCCGTGAGGCCCACCCGCAACCGGGCACCCGGCGGCTCGTTCATCTGCCCGTAGATCAGGGCTACCGAGTCGAGCACGCCGCTCTCCTGCATTTCCAGGTAGAGGTCGTTCCCTTCGCGGGTGCGCTCGCCCACGCCACAGAACACCGAGCGGCCGCCGTGCCCCTTCTGCACGTTGTTGATCAGCTCCATGATGATGACGGTCTTGCCGACGCCGGCGCCGCCGAAGAGCCCGATCTTGCCGCCCTTCACGAAGGGGGCGATGAGATCGATGACCTTGATGCCTGTCTCGAACACTTCCGTCTTGGGCTCGAGGTCGGTGAACGCGGGGGGCTCCCGGTGAATCGGCCAACGCTCCACGCTCGCCGGGATGGGATCGCCCTCGTCCACGGGCTCGCCGATCACGTTGAGCACCCGGCCCAGGGCGGTCTCGCCCACGGGCACGGTGATGGGACCGCCCGTGTCGCGCACGTCCATGCCGCGCACCAAACCGTCGGTGCTGCTCATCGCCACCGCCCGCACCTGATTGCGGCCGATGTGCTGCTGCACCTCGGCCACCACCTTGATGGGCGGGTGACCGTTGCCCTCGGCCTTGATCTCGAGCGCAGTGTACAGCTCCGGCAACTGCTCGGGATCGAACTCCACGTCGAGTACCGGCCCGATGATCTGGACGACCCTTCCGATATTCTCAGCCATACCTTCCTCGATCAGCCTTTCAGTGCTTCGGCGCCGCCGACGATCTCCGCGAGCTCCTGCGTGATCTGACCCTGGCGGGCGCGGTTGTAGATGCGGCGCAACGTGTCAATCATCTCGCCGGCGCTCTCGGTGGCATTCTTCATCGCCGTGCGACGCGCCCCGTTCTCGGACGCCGCCGTCTCGACCAGCGCGCGGTACATCCCGTTTTGCACGTACTGCGGCAGGAGTTGCCGCAGTAGCTCCTCGGGCGAGGGCTTCATCAGGTAATTAATGGTGGTCTTCCGCTCCGGCCGCGCGATCGGCAGCAGCGTGAGTAGCGTGGGCGGCGTCGAGAGCGGGTTGTTGAACTGCGCGAAGATGACCTCGACGGCGTCCAACTCCCCCTCCCGGAACCGCTCCATAAGCGACTGCGTCAGCTCACCGGCGTGCTCGGGCGTGGGACGATCGCCGATGTCCTGCCGCTCGGTGGCGAATGTGCGGCCCATGTACTTGAAGTAGCCGATCCCCTTGCGGCCCACCCCGTGCAGCTCTACGTCAGCACCCCGAGCCTCCACGCGCTCGAGGTGGTCCCTCGCCTCTCGAATCAAGTTGGCGTTGAAGCTGCCGCACAGGCCGCGGTTGCTCGTAATCAGCAGGAGTGCGGTCTTCCGCGGCGGGCCTTTGGGGTGCCGCAGGAGGGGGAAGCGCTCCTCCAGGACGGGATCGTACAGGCTTCCGATGAGATCGGCCAACGCGGCCGCGTACGGCCGGGCCGCAACCACGCGGTCCTGCGTGCGCTTGAGGCGCGACGTGGCGACCATTTCCATGGTCTTCGTGATCTGGCGCGTCTTCTCGACCGACCGGATGCGCCGTCTCAGCTCGCGTGTCTTGGCCATGACCCCGGGGTTACTCGAGCGCCTTGAACTCGTCGATCGCCTTCTCTAGGTCGGCGACCAGCTCCTTCGCCATCGTCCGCTTCGTCCTGATCGCCTTGAAGATCTCGGGGTACTTCGCACCCATGAACTCGTGGAAGTCGGCCTCCCACTGATGCACGGTCCCGACCTCCACGTCGTCGAGGTACCCGTTGGTGACGGCGTAGATGATGCAGATCTGTTTCTCGACGGGCATCGGTTGGTACTGGGGCTGCTTCAGCACCTCCACGATGCGTTGACCACGGGCGAGCTGTGCCTGCGTGGCCGCGTCCAGGTCGGAGCCGAACTGCGCAAAGGCCTCCAGCTCTCGGTACTGCGCGTACTCGAGGCGCAGCCGCCCTGCCACCTGCTTCATCGCCTTGATCTGCGCGTTGCCGCCCACCCGCGACACCGAGATGCCCGGGTTGATGGCCGGGCGCAGGTTGGCGTAGAACAGATCGCTTTCGAGGTAGATCTGCCCGTCTGTGATCGAGATGACGTTGGTGGGGATGTATGCCGACACGTCACCCGCCTGGGTCTCGATGACCGGCAGCGCGGTGAGCGACCCACCGCCATGCGCCTCCGACAGCTTGGCGGCGCGCTCCAGCAGGCGCGAGTGCAGATAGAACACGTCGCCCGGATACGCCTCACGGCCCGGGGGCCGACGCAGCACCAGCGAGAGCTGGCGGTAGGCCTGCGCGTGCTTCGACAGGTCGTCGTAGATGCACAGCGTGTGGCGGTGCTTCTGGTACATGAAGTACTCGGCCATGGCGCACCCGGCGTACGGCGCGATGTACTGCATCGGCGCAGGGTCGGCGGCGCCGGCCACCACGACGATGGAGTACTCCATCGCTCCGGTTTCCTTCAAGTGCTCCACGACCGCGGCCACCGTGGACATCTTCTGCCCCACCGCCACGTAGACGCAGATGACGTCCTCACCCTTCTGGTTGATGATCGTATCGAGGGCGATGGCCGTCTTGCCGGTACCACGGTCGCCGATGATCAGCTCCCGCTGGCCACGCCCGATGGGGATCATCGAGTCCACCGCCTTGAGCCCCGTCTGCAACGGCTCCTTCACGGGCTGGCGCGCCACGATGCCGGGGGCCTTGTACTCGAGCTTCCAGAAGCTGTCGGTCTTGATCGGCCCGAGCCCATCCATCGGATTGCCCAAGGGGTCGACCACGCGCCCGATGATCGCTTCGCCCACCGGCACCTCGAGCACGCGACCGGTGCAACGCACCTCGTCGCCTTCTTTGAGTTGGAGGTAATCGCCCAGAATGACGGCGCCGAGGTTGTCTTCCTCGAGGTTCAGCGCCAGTCCCACCACGGTCTCACCGGTCTCGGACGCAGTGAACTCCAGCATCTCGCCCGCCATCGCGTTCAGGAGACCGTAAACACGCGCGGTGCCGTCCTTCACCTCCAGCACCGAGCCAACTTCCTGGGTGTCGAGCGCCTCGAGATCGGCGGCCTCGATTTCCTTCAGCAGAACGTCCTTGAGCTCACCAGGACGCAGTACGGAATCGGTAGCCATAACCCTCTAATTGCGGTGTGCGAGTGGGAATTGTCGGTTTTAGCCCGGGAAAGTTACTAGGGAGGGGGGGCCGTTTACCAGCCCGGTATCGGGGTCTGACGCGAGGCTGGGGCCCTACCTGCGCGAACTGACACTCGCCATGAGGCACGGTGCGACTCCCACCCACCGACTATGTAAGGCCCTGGATCGAGCCTACGGCCTCCTGCCGGTCAGTGCTCGCGAGGTTCGCTCCGGTAGGACCCCAGCCTCGCACCACCCCCATGAGCACTGGCCACCGGTTACGCCCACCGGCCCTGCCGCATCGCGACACTTCCCGCTTCCCGGCGGTACTCACACCCTGCTTCGTGTCCGCCCCCGGATGAAGCGGTTCAGCACCCCCTTGGGCCCGAGGCGGGCCAGCTCCCGGGCGGTGGCCCCGGCCACCCGCTGGGCGCTGCCGGCGAGGTGTCCGGGCGAGGAGTAGCCGAGGATGCGCGCCACGTCGGTGACGCTGTAACCGGGGTTGGCGAGCAGGTCGGCGGCCCACGCGGTGCGGGCGAGGTCGATCACCCGCTTGAGGTTGGGGGCGCCGCCGGCGGCGAACTCGCGGGAGAGGTGCTCCCGGGTGCGGCGCAGGGTCCGGGCGATGTCGGCCGTGGTGGTGGGCGTCCCGGCCCGGTAGAGCACCTCGTCCCAGACCCGGAGTTGGAGCGTTTCGGAGAGGCGCAGCAGACGGGGCGCCTGGGACAGCTCCTCACGACGTCGGCGGGAGGCACACTGGGCAGCGATGATTTCCCCGGCGGCCCGGTCATCGACTCCTTCCACCAGCACGGCTCGCACGCCGGCCTTGCGACAGGTGGTGAGGAGCCGGCCGTCGTCGGGCCGGAAGGCACTCAGCGCGATCACGGGAATGCGCGGATAGGCCTGCACCAGCGCAAAGGCACCCTCGGCCCACCCATTCCGCACGTCCACCACGACCGCATCTACCAACTCGCGCCGCAGCATCCCCTCGGCGCGGTCCAGGGAGCGGCAGGTGATCAGTCGGACGCCCCGGCGCGGAAGACCGCGCCGGATGGCCTGCCGCACGGCGGCGCTGCGGTGCACCAGCGGGATGACGGCCACCTTACGACTCCGTGGCCGGCTTTCCCTCCGGGCACACCGGTGGCGCGACCTGTGATGCCTGGCGCAGGACCGCCCGGGCATTGTCGTAGGAGATGGTCTCCAGGGCTTCCTCCCGCGTGAACCACTTGCAGGCCGTGATCCCCTCCTGGAGTTGCGGGGTGGGATCCCCCTCCTCCGACTCGAACAGGTAGAAGTGGCAGTACTTGTGGATCAGCCGGCCCCGGAAACGGAAGTACCAGTCGATCATCCCCAGCGGCGCGCGCAGGGTGAGATCCGTGAGACCCGTCTCCTCGCCGATCTCCCGCTGGGCCGTCTCGTCGGGTGACTCCCCCTCGTCGATGTGGCCCTTGGGGAAGCCCCAGTTCTTGTAGGAGTCCAGGATCAGGAGATAGCGCGGCCCGTCATCCGCGCAGCGGAAAACGACCCCGCCGGCACTGGTCTCGCGCTTGGCCCGCGACCGGCCGGCCATTAAAACACGCTGAACTTGAAGTACTTGCGCGGGTTGGCCTGGATATCGGCCAGCAGCTCCCGCAGCTGGATCACGGTGAGGGTTGCCTCGTGGTACAGCGCGGAGTCGGCCATGAGCATGCCCAGCGTCCCCGTCCCCTCCGAGAGGCGGGTCATGAGCGTGTCGGCCCCCAGGATGAACCGCTCGAAGCTCGCCTGGTTTGCCCGCGCCACCCCCACCACTTCCCGGAAGTCCTGCAGCGCCAGCTTCACGTCCTCGGACGCCGACGCCGTGTTGTCGAGGATCACCTCCAGCTCGCCCTGCTCGGTGGCCTCGTCCACCCGGGCCAGCGAGGCCTGTAGCCGGCGAGCGGCGTCGGCCAGCACGTCGGAGCCCTGGCGCAGGTTATCCCCCACCTCGCCGATCAGCTCGGTCTGCTGCTGGGTGAACTCGTTGATGTTGCCGGCGATCCCGGTGAAGTCCCGGATCGCCCCCTGCAGCTCGGCCACGGCCGAGGAGTCGAACACCGACTGGATGCGCGAGGAGATCGTCGTGATGTCACCCGCGATACGGTTGGCCTGCGCGGTGAGCTGGCCGATGTCCGGCAGCGTGGCGCCGGGCCACGCGTCGTCGCCCTCGGCCAGGGCCTCCTCCAACTCGCGCCGCACGTTGGGGTCGTCGGGGGGCTGCTCCAGGCTGATGATGTCGGCCTGCCACTCGCCGAACAGGGAGCGCGCGGCCGCCACGATGGCGGGACGCAAGGGCAACGCCACCCCTTCGTACACCTGGAGATCGGCCAGCACCCAGCCGCCGTCTCCCAGGCGAATTCCCTCGACGCGACCCACCCGCACACCCCGCAGCACCACCGGATCGCCCACCCCGAGGGCGCCCACCGTGCGGAACCGCGCCTGGTACCCCTCGGCCGTGACGCCCAGCTGGGTGTTGGAGAGCCAGAAGGCCCCCGCCACCACCACGGCCATGCCGACCAGGATGGTCGCCCCAACCACGATCTCGTCGCGCCGCTTCACGTGGTCCCCCCCGTCGCGGCCGCCGCCTCGGCGTCGGCCCCGGCTTCTGGGCGTCCCTCGATGAACTGGCGCACGATCGGGTCGTGCGTGCGTTGGATCTGCTCCACAGTCCCCACCTGGCGGATCGCTCCCCGGTACAGCATGGCGATACGGTCGCCCACGCGGTATGCGCTCGTCATGTCGTGGGTGACCACGATGCTGGTCACCCCCAGTCGCTCGCGCGTGCGCACCATGAGCTCGTTGATAACGGCCGCCGTCACGGGGTCGAGCCCCGTCGTCGGCTCGTCGTACAGAAGGTACTGCGGCTTCAGCGCGATCGCCCGGGCCAGCCCCACGCGCTTGCGCATGCCGCCCGAGAGCTCCGCGGGGTAGCGGTCTTCGCTCCCCAGCAATTCCACCATCGCGAGCGATTCCCGTACGCGCTGCTCCATCTCCCGCTCGCTAAGCTTCTGCCGCTTGAGCCCGAGCTCCAGGTTCTCGCGCACGGTCATCGAGTCGAACAGGGCCGCAAACTGGAACACGAAGCCGATATGTGACCGCAGGCCGCGCAGGCCCGGCCGGTCCAGCTCGTGCACCACGTGGCCGTCCACGGTGACCTCGCCGGCGTCGGGCTCGAGCAAGCCCACCACGTGCTTGAGGGCAACGCTCTTGCCACTCCCCGAGTAGCCGATGATCACCATCGTCTCCCCGTCCTGCACCTCCAGGGCAAAGTTGCGCAGCACTTCCTTCTCGCCGAAGCCCTTGCAGACGTTGTGGAAGACGATCATAGCAGCGCCACTGCCCAGAAGGCATCCAGCACCAGGATCGCCTCGGCCCCGCGCACCACGGCCGTCGTGGTCTCCTTCCCGACCTCCTCTGCCCCACCCCGCGTGCCCAGCCCGTGATAGCTGCCGATCACCGCGATGGCGAAGCCGAACGACATAGCCTTCACCAACCCGAACCAGATGTCCTTGAACTGGTAGAACAGCCGGATGCCTTTGACGAACTCAGGAGTGGAGAGGTCGAGCAGGTTCACGGCCGTGACCCACCCGGAAACGATGCCCACTGCGGACGCGATGGCCACCACCACCGGAAACATGAGGGTCGCCGCCATGACACGGGGTACGACCAGATACGAGAAGGGGTCGTACGCCAGCGTCTCGAGCGCATCCACCTGCTCGGTGACCTTCATGGTGCCGAGCTCGGCCGCGATGTTGGCGCCCACCCGGCCCGCCAGGGCGAGGCCCACCAGCACCGGCGCCAGCTCCAGCATCATCGCCTTCCCCACGAACGTCCCCACGAAGTAGAGCGGCACGGCGCCGGTGAAGCTGTAGGACGACAGCAGTGCCAGGACGATGCCGGTGAACACGGCGATGAAGACGGCGATGGGCAGCGACTGCACCCCGATGCGGCGCATCTGCACCGCCGTGAGGCCTCCCCACGTCCCGATCTCCCGCATGGAGCGGAAAGTGTCGGACAGGAAATGGCCCACGCGGCCGACCCCAGTGAGCCAGCCGCCAACCCGCAGCATCAACGCATTTGGCACGCGGCCGAATTTACCGGCCGCTCCTGGGAGCGGCTAGGTGCTGGATCACGTCGCGTCGCATGCGATCACCGCAGGCACGCACGCAAAACGGGGCAGATGGCGTAGCCACCTGCCCCGACGATTGCTCTCAACTTCAGTTGTTATGCCGCGAAGCTCGCGAGCGCCTTGCCGACGTCGCCCTCGCGCAGCCGCTTGAGGGCCCGGTCGCGCAGCTGGCGCACGCGCTCCCTGGTCACACCGAGCATACCGCCGATCTCCTCGAGCGTGTGCTCACGCCCACCGTCGAGCCCAAAGTACAGTCGGAGCACCTTCGCATCCCGGGCGGGAAGGCTCGTTAGCGCCTCCTCCACCTCGTCGCTCAGGAACCGCTCCATGGTCTGCTCTTCGGTGTCCGGGAGATCCTCGGCAATGAACCGCTCGATGAGCGCCCTATCGCCTTCCGGATCCAGCGGGGCATCCAGCCGCACCTCGCCCGTGTTGAGCGCGGCCAGCGACTGCACCACCTCCATGGACAGGCCGGTCGCCGAGGAGATCTCCTCGGGCGTCGGCTCCCGCCTGAGCTCCTGCCGGAGCGCCTCGGCGGTCTTCACGATCTTCGACAGATCGGCCGTCCGATTGAGGGGCACGCGGACCGTCCGGCCCTGGCGGGCCAGGGACGCCAGGATCGCCTGGCGAATCCACCACACCGCATAGGAGATGAACTTCACCCCCTGGTCCGGGTCGAACTTCCGGGCCGCAGTGAGGAGCCCCACGTTGCCCTCGCCAATCAGATCCGTCAGAGGCAGGCCGCGATTCTGGTACTTCTTGGCCACGGAGATCACGAAGCGCAGGTTGCGCTTGGCCAGCTCCTGCATGGCCTCCGTGTCTCCCGCCCGGACCTCCTTGGCCAGCGCGATCTCCTCTGCGGGGGTCAGCAAAGGCGTCTTGCTCACCTCGTAGAGGTACTGGTCCAGCAGGTCGCGGTCGTCCTCGTTGACAGCGATGGACGGCGCCACGCGGCGGCGCCGCTTCTTCCGTTGCTTCTTCTCAGCCATCCTATTCCTTTATATGAGGTTGCGCACCGGGACACCGCCTGGAGGGGGGTCCCAGCGATCGGCACATAACCTACACGCCCACTCGCAGTACACCAGAGGCGCCTCCAGGTTCGCGGCCTCTCAGGGCCCCATTGACACCCCCTAAAGCCCCAGATAGCTTGCCATGTTCCCGGCGGGAGGCTCCTGGGGAGCGGTCTAATATAACGGGGGCGTAGCTCAGTTGGGAGAGCGCGTGAATGGCATTCACGAGGTCAGGGGTTCGATTCCCCTCGCCTCCATTCGGACGCTCGGGCCCACGGAGCCGGCTCGCCAGGGCCCAAAATAAGCGGGAATAGCTCAGTTGGTAGAGCACAACCTTGCCAAGGTTGGGGTCGCGGGTTCGAGTCCCGTTTCCCGCTCTACTGGAGGGAAATCGGCGCGGGGTGGAGCAGTCTGGTAGCTCGCCGGGCTCATAACCCGGAGGTCGCGGGTTCAAATCCCGCCCCCGCTACTGACTCGATGGGCAGACGGCTAGACCCAACGACGGCTAGACGGTCGCGGAACAGCAGGACCTGCCCGTCTGGCCGTTTGGCTATTTGTCTGTTTCGGGCGGTTAGCTCAGTTGGTTAGAGCGCCACGTTGACATCGTGGAGGTCACAAGTTCGAATCTTGTACCGCCCATCGGAATGCGCCCATAGCTCAACTGGATAGAGCGTTTGGCTACGGACCAAGAGGTTGGGGGTTCGAGTCCTCCTGGGCGCATTCTCTTGCGGGGCGTAGCGCAGCTCGGTAGCGCGCCTGCTTCGGGAGCAGGAGGTCGCTGGTTCAAATCCAGTCGCCCCGACTGGCTAGACGGTGGGATCTGTCGCGGGGCCTCAGTGCCCCGAGCCCGCGCCCGCCAGGGCGAGCGGAGCGGGACAGGTGAAGGACCGCCCTTCTCCCCGGTGCGCTCCATCGGCACTGCCGTTCGAGCGCCTATCGGAACCGGGCCCCTCACACATCCGCAGCAGCGTGCACGCCGGCATGTCCCGGAGCTCCCCCCGGCACGTAGACGCACTCAGGGTGACCGGTCTCCCCCACTGGTGGTCGGGGCGCGGGAACAGGAGGACCGCTCCGGCCGCCTGTGCCACCTCGCTCCGCGTCCACCAGCAGGCGACCTCCGACGTCACCTGGACGATCTGAATCGGTGGACCGTGCGGCCGCAGAGCCTCGTCGATGTCGGTGGCCGACAGGTAACAGGCGTATTCGGGGGCTGGCTCCACGGTCCAGACATGATTGTGCCACAGCGCCAGGGTGGCCGCCGGGCACGACCAGTATTGGACATGGGTGGGGGTGCTGGCATCGATGGGCGGTCGCCACGCAAGGTCGACGACCGCGCTGTCTCCGCGCACGACGCCGATGAGACACCGCACGGTCTCGCGGCGGAGTTCGTCCACTAGGGCGCCCAGCTCCTCAACCACATGGTCGGCAAGCACGAACCGCAGGTGACGGCCCGGCTGGTGAGCTGCGTCACCGGCTGTCCGCGAGACGCTCGTCCCCTGCTGTGCTCGGGCCGGTGCGGCGAGCAGTATGGCCAGCAGAACGAAGGAGAGCCGTCTCATGTATCCCACCTGTACTCTGGGGCATTGGTGGTGCTCTGACGGTCAGGTTACGTGGCTTCCTCCTCGTGGCATCGACCGGGTTAGCCGCCCTGCTCGCACGGGAGACATGATCCTTCGCTGCGGCAGGCGTCCATCTCTATTGAAGGGCAACAAGGGTGCCAGCTCCAGCCGCTTTCCAGGTCGTCGCGCCACACGTGGTTACCGCGACCGTATCGCGCGTCACGTACCTCGGTTTGCGAGGCGTGGTGCAGATTGCGAGGTGCTTATCAGCCGGCGGGTATGCCTTTACCCGAGTGCGGGCGCCCGGTAGATTCTCTCGGCGACATGCGGCTCAGCGACACTGTCGCCTCATTGCCGCGCCTGTAGCTCAGTTGGATAGAGCGTTGGCCTCCGGAGCCAAAGGTCACAGGTTCGAATCCTGTCAGGCGCATCCCCGTAAGACCAAGCCCCACAGTCACTTTAGATGGCTGTGGGGCTTTTGGTTCGGGTATTTCCGATGGGCCATACCGCTCGGCTAGTCAGTTACGCATCGAGCCGGCCAATTCCTCAGCGGGCATCACGGTGTACGTGGATTGCATGCCGCCCAGCATGTGATCCTTTACGTGACAGTGGAACAGCCACTTGCCCGGATTGTCGGCAACCATGTCGGCTACTTGCATGCCCATGGTCGTCAGGCTCGTGACGTCCGTCCGCATGCGGTTCAGCACGACGGTGTTGCCATGCCAGTGGGGCGCGTGCACCTCGAAGTTGGTGGAGGCCATCAGGTACCAACGCACACGCTCTCCTGCACGCACCGTCAACCCTGCGAGGTGCCCGAAGGTGAAACCGTTCATCGTCTCCATGAAGTTGCTTAGGCCGAACGGCGTGAAGAACTGGAACTGACTCCGGTCTACGCTCGCCGGATCGCCCGCGTACGTCTGGATGTTGTCCTCGAGATACCAACTGGAGTTCTCGTCCACTTCGTGGAACGAGATGATGAATTCCCGGTCCACGTCGACAGGGGACCCGTCGGTGCCGATCATGCCACTGGTGGTGACGATCATCGGACCCATCAACCCGGCGTTGACGTCCTTGTCCTCGTTGGTGTGCGAGTGATACATCCACAGAATCGAACTGGGATCACCCTCCGCGGGACCGGCACGCTCCGGGACGGGCCACACGTAGACGTGCGTGCCACCCGGCGGGACCGCATCGTCCGCCTTGTCCGTGTCAGCGGTCTCATCCACGTATGGGGCACCCTCCGAGTCCTTGTCGTAGAACACGCCGTGGGGGTGCACCGAGTTGGGGAAGCTCACGTTGTTCCTGTACACGACCCTGATCGTGTCTCCCACCTCAGCCCGCACCAACGGCCCGAGGAAGCCCAGGTGTTCCCACTCCGGCGGTCGAGGCTTGAGCGTCGTATAGGTCTCATCCGTGTACTCGCGGTAGAGAGCCTTCTTGTACACGCGCCCGATCCGATCCGGCCCGCTCTGCATGAAGATCCTGCCGATTTCGTCAAACGGCCTACCGGTTATCTGGTCCAGCCCGCTCGGCGCGTAGTC
Organism: Gemmatimonadota bacterium; assembly: GCA_039592335.1. GTDB lineage: Bacteria > Gemmatimonadota > Gemmatimonadetes > Gemmatimonadales > GWC2-71-9 > WVYX01. Next base: position 145,931 of record JBDHBX010000001.1, read on the forward strand.
CCATGCCACCTCATCAGCCGCGATGTAGTAGGTGTGGGTCGTCGACTGTGATCGTTGAGAAGCTCCAACGGATTCACAACCCAGAACAGCAACCGCTGAACCGGCGACGACGATACAGCTGAGCCCCAATCTCATGGTGGTCCTCCTCGGATCTATGGAGCGAACTGAACACGCTCGCCGTCGGGGTTGACGAGGTGCTCTACTGGTGGTCGGGGATGAGGGTGATGAGACGGGTGTGCGTAGTACGACCGACGCGTCTGCAGGTCAGGCCGGCGCTACGGAGCCCGAGAGACATCCCAAGACCACGTTGTGTTTCTCAGAAACGGGGGCTGCGCCCGTTTCATGGCGCGAAGAAAGTAGCTCAAAGAGCCTATTTCCGATAGAGGGGCTCGGCTTTGGCGCGCCTGCAGCATTGTCACGACCATTGTCACAACGCCCACGAGCGCGTATGAGCGCTGGTGAGCGTTCAGATCAGGAAAGTAGGGTAGAATGAGCGGCCACGAGCGCTGGTGAGCGTGCGGGGATTGCCTCCGGAGCCAAAGGTCACAGGTGGACCTGCGGTCGCCTACGGCGATCCTCGGTCTGCTTCGCAGCGAATCCTGTCAGGCGCATCCGTAAGTGGAAGTCCCCGCAGCACTTAACCCACCAGTATCCTTAGGTTAGGCTAAACTCTCCGTGCTTTCGAGGGATTCCGAGCGTCAGTACGACAGAGTCCGACATCCTATGACGGACTTTGACCCCTCAAACGGGTCACGAAACGGGTAATGCCAGTGAATCTCATGCCGGTCCCCGCCGGCAGAAACACATCCCAAGACGCACCCTTCCTCACGCTGGGCTAGTTCTCATACACCCTCAGCATCGCCTGAAACCTCGAGTTATCCCTGAATGGCGCGAACAGTGGATCTCTTCGGAAATCGGCGGCTGTCCAGAACGAGACGACCGAGAGCAAGTACTCGAGTTGCTCAATCGCATCCTCGTCGTGGCCGAGGATCGCATAGACCCGAGCCAGGTTGGAGACAGCATCGAGCCCGCGAAGGGCATCCAAGGATACCGGGAGCAACTCTACGGCCCGGCGGGCACCGGCAATTGCCTCTTCTTCGTTTCCAAGCAACGCATTGCCGAGCGACAAATCGATGTGAGGGTTCAGAACCGTGCGGTAGGGAATGGTGCGGTAGGGCTCGGGTACTCGTTCTAACCTCCTGTTCCCCCGCAGCACCAGGGAGTCACCGTAGGCCCGCTGCAGTTGGCGGTTGCCAAGGAGGAAGGCAACGGTCCCAATACTTCTATAACTCGTCGGAACGTGTTCGCGCCGGATTCGAAGGGCGTTCTCCAGATCCCCTTGGTAATAGGCCAGCAACGCAAGGCGTCCCTGCAGGGCGCGTGGCTCCATGCGATCTGCATACTCCTCGAGGAAGCGCCGCGCCCCGACCGTATCCTCCATCATCGATCGGAGGACCGCGAACTTCTCCGATTGCGCCCCACGAGATCTCGGCTCGAGATCCAACGCCCGATCGAGATACCGCACCGCGTCGTCACGCCGCCGCATGAACCTGTACGTCTCCCCTATTGCCAGGGACGTCTGGTGCGAACGTGGGTCACGTTCCAGCGACTGCTTCAATGCGGATACGGCTTCCTCCCACCTACCCTGTCGGCGCCGGATGTACCCAATCGCCGCTAGCACCCCCGGATCCCCAGGCCGTATTCTCTCCGCCGCGAAGAAGTGCTCCAGAGCCTCGTCGTACTCGCGGTTGAAGTAGTAGTGATAGTTACCCTGAGCCAGCCGTGTCTCGAAGGCGTTGGGCGCGAGTTCCACTGCTCGATCCATCGCAGCCTTCGCCTCCTCAGCCTGGTCGAACTGGGTGAACTCCCAGAACAGCCAGATACGCGCATAGGCCAACTCCGCATGAGCGGCGGCGAAATTCGGATCGGAGGCTACCGCCTGTTCAAAGAACTGCACTGCCTGCACGGCTTCATCGGGGTTTCTGCTTCGGTCGGCGTGGAATCGTCCCCGCAGATACGCATCATACGCCTCGCGACTCTCTGTCGGCCGCGCCTCGATCCGTTCCAGCTCTGCGGAAGAGAGACTGGCAGCCAGGGCCCCCGCCACCTGCCGAGCGACGTCGCTCTGGATGGCAAACAACTGCTCCATCGTCCACTCACGCGTGTACGTCTCTCCCCAAAGGCTCTGCCCGGTCTCGGCTTCAACGAGCGTGACGTTGACCCGCACTTGGTCACCCGCGCGCCGGATGCTCCCTTGCAGAAGGTTCGCCACCCCAAGTTCCTCGCCGATCCGTGCTGGGGTCTTTGTGGTGCTGCGGTACTCCTCCCCCGACCTGCGTCCCAGCACGCTGAGCGCCCCTACCTTTGAGAGTTGCGTGACCACGTCCTCGTGGATGCCGACGGCAAAGGCTTCGCTCTCTTCGTCCGAGTCGGTCGTCGTGAACGGAAGCACCACGAGGGAATGAGGATCCACGTCCCCCCCACCACCAGTCACCATCCATGTGCCAACGGCCACGAGCGCCACGGCGGCGAATGCCACGGCGGCGAACCCGAAGCGGCGCTTTGCCGGCATTCGCGGCGGAGTGATCTCGATCGGCCGCGTGTCCATCGGCGTCACGCCCCCGCTCGGGGTTGCCAATACCTCCAACTGCGATAACAACTCCTCGGCACTCTGGAAGCGATCCGCCGGCTTCTTCTCCAGGCAGCGCAACACCAACTGCTCGAGCACGGGTGGCACCGTGTCCCGGTGCTTCGTCACCGGCTCCGGCGGCTCGGTCATGTGCGCCGACAGGATCATCTGTGGCGTCGTGCCCATGAACACGGGGCGCCCCGTGAGTAACTCGTACGCCACCGCGCCCACAGCGTAGATGTCCACCCGCTGATCGAGATGCGGATCGGCAGACGCTTGTTCCGGAGCCATGTAGGCCGGGGTGCCAAGGGCGACACCGGCTGTCGTGAGCTTCTCTCGCCCAGTCGCTTCACTCACGGCCTTCGCCACTCCGAAATCCGTCACCAGCGCGTGACGGCCACGCAGGAGGATGTTCTCAGGCTTGATGTCACGGTGAACGACACCGTTCACATGGGCCTCGGTCAGGGCGTCTACGACATCGCGGAGGATGCGCACCGCTTCGCCAATCGGGAGCTCCCCTTCCTTCGCCAGCTTGTCGCGGAGCGACTGTCCTTCGACATACGGCATGACGAAATAGAGGAAGCCGTCGGCCTCTCCCGAATCCAACAGCGGTAGAATGTGCGGGTGCTGGAGCTGCGCGGCGATCTTGATCTCGCGGTGGAACCGTTCGGGACCCAGCACAGCGGCGAGATCGGGACGGAGCACCTTGACGGCGACCTCACGCTCATGTCGGAGGTCTTGGGCGATGTAGACCGTAGCCATCCCACCGCTACCGATCTCACGCTGGATGGCGTAGCGGTCAGCGAGGGCAGCCTTGAGGCGATCCAGCAGGCCGGTCATGGAGTGACCTAGGCTGGGACTGGTCTAAGGTAGGATTCTCAGCCGGGTTCAGCCAGAAGAAAGCCCCGAACACCGCTGGGACGCTCGGGGCTCGGACGTATTCTAGTCCAACGCGTTCAGAATGGGACCTGGATGAGTTGCAGACCGACGGTCGGCGATGAGAGTGTACCGTAGGCTGCAGTCCGCACCGGGGCAAGTATCTTCAACTCAGGTGCGAACCCCGTCTCGGCAAGCCGCCGGTTGTACGCACTTGCATCGTTCACCGCGGCGATTGTGCCCCAAACCCAGTTGGCCAAATAGACCAGGGCGAAGCCGCCGGCGACATACCACCCGGCGCTATCCTCATCACAGTACTCGAAGCTGTCCTCGCAGGCGATCGCTAATCCGACCACCATCCCTGTGAGGGATGTTCCGCCGATGACGAGGTGGCGGATGCCGTGACCGGAGTTCCCCGCGTAGAACGACCCGGTCCCGAAGGGAATGAAGAAGCTTAGAATGCCGGCCAGCCAGGTGCTCTTCTCGCCGGGCTGTTGCACGATCGGGCCGACGGGCTCACCAAACATCGGTGTCGGCAGCATCGCCAGGGACACACCGTCTGCCGGTGTGCTCGTCTGGCCCATCAGGGTGTGCGGCGCACACAGGGCGACCAGTAGGAGAACGACTGCTCCACGGGACACAAGTCGGGTGGCCATGCTGACCTCCGGGCGGAGAACGTGGGCCGTCGAGGCCATCGGCGGTTCGACGGATTGGGACCAACCTTGTCCCCATGTCCGTAGTGAACAAGGGGATTTCTACTCGGGATTCGCACCGGCTGCCCTGTGACCCCTGGGCTCCTCGCGACGATGTCACACTCATTGTCACAACGCCCACGAGCGCGTATGAGCGCCCACGAGCGTTCAGGGTGGGAAAACGGGCGAAACGAGCGCCCACGAGCGCTGGTGAGCGTGCGGGAATTGCCTCCGGAGCCAAAGGTCACAGGTTCGAATCCTGTCAGGCGCATCTGTAAGTGGAAGTCCCCGCAGCACTTAACCCACCAGTATCCTAAGGTTAGGCTAAACTCTCCTTAGAGTTTGGGACAGACTGTGGGACCAGGATGTCAGCCATGGCCTGAGCATCCTCACGCGCTGTTACGAATGGGGGCTCAGATAGTCGCGCTGAAATCCTGGTCCATCCTCGGCGATCATCGCACGGATCTCGTCAGCGTACCGCTCTGCCTCTTCCGCGGATGGGAACTCTAAGAGGTCCACCCTGCGGTCACCCGCACGAACGTAAACCCGGTATATCTCCTCTGTCCCGGCTGCGAGGTCACTCCAGATTGGTCCTCCCATCTTCGTGTCAGGATCCTCCTCTCGTCGGTACCGAAACACTCGGACCTCAAGCTCCCTGAAGGGTATGGGGGCATCCCTACCGTACCGTAGCTCGCGACGCTCGCGATCGAACACCGGCTTGGGAGTGCGTAGGACGTTCACAACCCAGGCTACCGTGATCGCGATGACCGCGATGAACACGAAGAGGGGAGGGCCTATTTCGATCTCCATACGAGGGACTCCAGGGATGCTGGTCAGTCAACCCAACTGGCCTCAAAGCTGGCTGCCCTCACAACCCCACAACACCAATGCCCGACACGGGGGCCAGGCGCTGGGCGCTGCCTGTATTAAGATGTTGGACCGCCAGTCAATTAACTGAGATCACAGCGCCACGATCTGCAATCCACGTCCACCTGTCGCCCTCCTTCAAGCATATGTCGGTCCAACGGCGCGTGACCGTGGTCTCCTCACCCGTGGCTTGTTCTTCGTGGTGGTAGTAGCCAGGTAGAGCACAATCGCCACGTTGCCGTGCACCTTGACAGCCAAGGGCTTCAGGTGAAGGAACACGGTCTCCTCGGTCTCGAAGCTCCGAGCAAAGAAAGGCCGTCTGTCTTCCTTGCTCAATGGTACAGGAGAGCCGATCGACCAGCCGAAGTAGTCGTCGTGGAAGCAGGGCAAGAGGGCTTCCAGGTCTTGGCCAGCCCAACATGCCTCCTCGAACTCCCACACCTCTTGTTGTGCGGCGGTCCGCTCCCGCAAAGCACGTAGCTCGCTCCACGCTTCGTGCTGCCTCAGCACCATCTGTGTTCACTCATGCCTAGCGCGTTAACTCACCAATGCAGTGGCGACAGTTGTCGTACCCCTCCACGTGGGCCTGGTCCAGGGTGTCTGGGTTGAAGCCGACAGCGTATCCCGCCGCGATGATCTCGTCGATCTGACAGCCACTGGGTGACGCGTCCTCGTGGATGAGGTCATGGACCTCGCGCTTGTTGGTGTTGGCGAGGTAGCGATCGCCTGTTCGGGTGTAGACGCGATACGACACGGCCACCTCCCAGGTGACGGTGAGCGGCGCGGGAGCGTTCTACGTACATTGGCGGCTGGCGGCGGCTCCGTCCAGTACCGTTTGGGCGCAGGAGGAGCCGGTACTGGGACATTCACCGCCGTCACCGCCGCGACGGCACCTACAGCGCCGAGGGCAGGGTCAGCGCTCTTCTTGCTGACGGCCACTTGTACCACGTCACCGAGGTAGATGCTCACCTGGCGCCCACCGCGCACCTTGTGGCCTCTGTAGACTCCGTCCACCACGGCGCCGCCAAGACTGTCACCGGAAATCCGGGGACCCTCGAGGATGACCCAGGATCGGCCAGCGAGCGTTACGTGGATCTCGGCCGGCTGCTCCCGATCGACCACTTGCTGCGGGCTCACTTCCCGCACTTCCCACGTCATGCAGGCAGCCAAGCAACTCGGCAGCAAGACACAGGCGATGAGGCGGCGCATCGTTGGCTCCTATGGTTCCTGGCTGCACCGTACCGCCCATACGTCAAGCAGAGGTCAGGCGGATTCGGAATGGGAGTTGTCGGAGTTGAGGGCCCGGTCCTTCTCAACCTCAGACCACACGCGACGGGGCCTGCGGGGGACTCTCGCGACCGCGCTGCTACGAATGGGTGCGCAGACAATTGCGGTGGATTTCTGGAAAAGGCGGTGTCGGCAGGTTAGCGCCTCCGCAGGTACATGCGCGGGTTAGACGGCGCTCAGGGATTCGTATGGGACGCCTTCTTGTAGGCGTAGACCATATCGATCAATACAACTCCTCTCCCGGCACCGCCGTCTGTGCCCAGCGTGTTGACGAAGTAGTCTTGGATCTCTCGGGCGACTGCTGAGAAGCTAGCCCGCCGAAGGATCCACAAGTCGCCTTTCTCCTTGACTTTGTGGTCGCTGAACAGACGGTCACGGGCGTCAGACGCAATGCCCACGTACCAAGCCGAGTATCCGCCGCCGCCGTCCCTTATGTAAGCATCAAGGTCGTTGATGATTTCCTGCTTCGTTGTCGTCGTGGTGGTTGCCCCCGGTCCTGTACGTGAACGCCGTCTAGCGCCTGCAGGCATGACCGCCTTCCTACGATCTTTGCCGCTGCGTCGTTCACCCTCTCGGCGCTCCTTCCTAACCGCGAGGAGAGCCGTGGAGATAGGAGTCAATCGCCTCTCGCGCAAACGTCGCTCCTTGCCCGACCGGCGATCGAATTGTGCCCGTCGATGGCCTTCCAGATGGCGCTCCTTCATGGTCCCCTCTCCATCTAAACTGAGTGGTGGCACTAAAGTGAGCCACGTAGGCTGGCCTGATCCGGTGTCCAGGCTCTAACCTACCGCACGGCTAGGCGAAGACACCAGATCCGGGCGCAACAGATCCCTGGCGAAAGCCGAAGATCCCACGGGTGGACCCTCGCGCGCGTGCTGCTGCGAAATGGGGGCTCATTGCCATACCGTCAAACGTCTCGCCGGTCAAGACCGCCTCAGTGCATGCCGCATGTGAATACTCGTGTCTGAAGTGGCCGTGACTCTAAACCCAAGCCGCTCGTACAGCCGTTGAGCGCGGCGGTTGACCCTCAGCACCTGGAGCGCGACCGGAATTCCGAGGGTCGCCGCCTTGGCGATGATTTCGCGCAACACCGCCGTACCCACGCCGCGGCCTTGCAGCTCCGGCAGGACCTGAAGATCCGTCACGTAGAGTTCCGCGGGCCGCCGTTCGAGCCACAGCGCTCCGGTAGCGCGACCCTCGACCTCGATTATCGAGACCTCGCATCGCTGGAAGCGAGTTTCGAAATCGGTGCGCTGCCATGTTTCATCCCATCCCCACGTCTTGGCGATTGCCTCGCGCATTGTTGTGCAGTGCAGCCCATAGAGGAAATCGCGATCGGATGCGGTTGCTGCGCGGAGCTGGTGTTCCATGTGGGACCCGCTTCAATCTGCGCTGTCTAACGATGTCGCGGATCAGCTGCGCGCGACTCATCCTTCGTGAATCCCGCCAGCCGAACACTCCGTGATGCCTTCCAAGCACTCAGATCAACGACTTCCTTGTCAAACGGACCGCGCCTCCGCAGGTGCATGCGGCGGTCAGCCAGCAGCGCTCGGCCCGTGACCGACTTGTTCAGGCTAGAACTCATCGATCCGACCAGACCGCCAACTCGTTTCCACTCGGATCGGTAAAGTGAAAGCGCCGCCCACCCGGAAACTCGAACGTCTCCCGCACGATCCACCCTCCGCTCTCCTTGATTCTGGCTTTGATCTCTTCCAAGTTCGTGGCGTAGAGCACGACTAGCGGGCCGCCTGCCGCAACTTCCGGCGCCACGCTAAAACCACCGCCAAGTCGACCGTCGGTGAAGCTGGCATAGTCCGGACCATAGTCAGTAAACTCCCAACGGAAGACCTCCGAGTAAAACCTCTTGGTCTCCTCAATGTTTGTGGTCAGAAACTCTATGTAATCCACACGACGGTCCTGTTCTGCTTGGCTCATGAGTTCGTCTCTCCCAGAGGTCTCCGCAGCCTCGCCCGGGATGGCGTCCTGACTACTGCCAGGGCCTTCACCACATGCCAGAAGCGTAAGCATCGTACACGTTAGCGCATAACGAACGGTGACTGTTGACGCCATGATCGAAAACGCCTTTCTCTTATATGGTGTTGTGACTCCGCGCTGTCTGCCTAACCACTTCGTGAATCAGCTGCAGGCGACCGATCATTCGTGGACCATATACGCCGCAGGACCTGACGACTGTACATCAAAGCACCCCTAGATCCATCTGCGCACTCTCGATCGATACTCTTCCCACTCTCCGCCGAACGTCTCCGAGAGCATCCTCTCTTCCGTGCGTATGAAGATACGGTCCATGACGTACGGAAAGACCACTACAGGACCGAGGGCCGCTACCGTTCCCAGGAGCAGAGCAATCCCTAACAGCAACAACGACATCCCGAGGTACATGGGATTTCTACTGATTGAGAACGGGAACGCGGTGACCAGGGCGGAAGAACGCTGAAACGGCTTGACTGTCGTCTCATGCGTCTTGAACTGGCGGTCGGCCGTCACGTTAAGGAGTACGCCGAGGACAAGGGGCGCGACTCCGGTGAGCGTCAAGGGAAAGGACCAGTATCGGTATAGGGGCACAAGGAAGTGCAACGCAGCCATGGCCGCCAAGGCGAGGAGTGCGTAGACCGGCGGGAGAGCCTTCTTCATTATTCCGAGTCAGGGCCCACCTGGAGCGTGGCGCGGCCATCCCCTAGCTCGATCGTCGTGCCGTAGGGTACGGATAGGTCGATCAGGCGGCGGAGAATGGCCTGACCGAGTTCGCCTTCCGCGACTTCAGGGTATCCACGCGTCACAAGAACACTGGGGCCTTCCGTCCCCTCGTTGAGCACCACGGGAGTGATGGTTACTTCGTCCACGCCTTCTGCGCCGAGAGACACTTCCACGATGACGCTCTGCCACACGTCCGGCGGATAGCGACCAACCTCCGTCCTGGTGTGGAAGATGAAGTTGCCCAAGCCATAGAGCACCAGTCCGCCTTGGTAGACCTCGACGCCCATCAGCGTGGGTTCACCATGACTCACATAGATGTCAGCGCCTGCGTCGATCGTGGCCCGTGCCCAGCGCTCTTGCCACCCGGTTTCAGCGTTAGCCTGGAAATGCTGGTACACGAGGACCGCGTCGGACGCGCGATCTGCCGTACGGACGGCGGCAATATTCCGATCCCAGTCAGCGGAATCACCCGGATCGAGCATGTTGACTCCAGGACGAGAGTCTGTGGCTCGAGCCTGTTCGGGCAAGTTGACAGTCGCCATTGAAACCAAACCCAGGCGAAAGTCACCCAGATTCAGATAGGCGGGTGCCGCTGCCTCGGAGATGTTGCGGCCCGTCCCCGCATGAACCATGTCCCGAGCCTCCGCTTCCGTGATCGTCGACAGGATGCCTTCCGTCCCGCAATCCCAAGAATGGTTGTTCGAAAGTGCCAGGAGCGAGATGCCGATCTCTCCGAGGAAATCGAGAACGTCTGGGTCGGCACCATGGAAGAAGACATCATTCCGGGTGGGGACGCAGGAACACCCTGGTCCGGATCCTGCAACTTCCAAGTTGGTGAACACGGCGTCGGCCATAGCGAGAGTGGGCACAACCGAGCGCAGGGAGGTGTCGAGGTAGTCACGGGGGTCATGCTCGATGAGCGCCTGTCCGACGATCCCCAGGCGGACGCTAGGCTCCGGATCGGCTGACCCATCCCCGCGGCCACCACACCCGAGAATCAGGAATGTCGCCACCGAGGCGAACGCAATGCCCCGCATCGCAGGTCTTACCATCCGCAGCTCTGGCGCAGAGGCCTTACCGCGTTGTCGATTCCCTGAGTGTCGAAGATTGCCGTAACCGGGTTCCCGCTATACAGGGTAACTTGTGCAACGAAGCGGTCGGCGGTCATGAGCGCCCTGATGAAGTCGACGTCGTTGCTCGGATAGAACGTTGCTTGCTGGTTGCTGGACAAGCTCCACCGTCGCCGCTCGACCTCGTCGGTCCCGATACGGGTCGCGACCTGAGCCCCGCTCGCCACGCGGACCCTCCAATTGACGTAGACCTCAGTTTCGCCGCTTTCGCAACGGAGAACCAGGATGACTGGCCGGCCGGCCGTCGAACCGCCGCTCGTGGAAACCAGCGCGAGATTGACCGTCCGCGTGTCGTCCAGCGGGTTAACCTGATCCCGTATCTCCCAAGCGCCCACGCCCCCCGTTGGCACCGATCGCGCCTGCTGGCGATCGAACCCCTGCGCTCGCGCCAGCTCGTCGTAACACACGAGCCGTTCGAGGTCGTTGGAGATGGCCGCGCACTTCGCGACCTCCTGCTCGAGATTCGCCTGCGCTTCGAGGACTCCGGGCCACACGAGACTGAGTACAAGGGTCACAGTCACTCGGATCATGATTCCCCCGTGGGCGCTATCCCCTTGCGGGTGCGAACAACCTGCTATGTCGGCCGCGTTAGCCACAATCAATCAACAAGATCCATTTCCAGCAACACCGCTTCGTCAGCAAACCCACACCCTTTATAGAACTCTCGTGCGTTCTTGTTGCTCACCATCGTACTCACTTCAAGCTCGCAACACCCTAATTCGCGACATTGATCGATCACTTCTGATATTAACCTTTTTCCGACGCCCTTCCCCCGATACTCCCTTGACACGATGAGTTCGTCTACTAAGCCGGATTCAGACGAATGCATTATGGTTCTTCTTGTTGTGAAGTTGGCAAACCCCACTACATGATCTGCGCTGCGAGCAACCAAGAAACGCGCGGCACCATCGCGGAAGAGAATGCTGACATTCTTTTCGATCATCTGTTGATCGGTCGCATTTGGGCCATTGGCCTCATCACTCAGCTCCACAATCAACGCTGTGATTGCTGGCAAATCCTGTTCTTGCGCTGCTGCGATATTGATGCTGTCCGTCATTGCTTGCTCCTAGCTAACGACTCTGCACTTCAGTCACTCGGGTGGCTGCATGAACAGCGCAGCACGAGGCGGTCGTCCAACCGACTTCACCCGCGCAGAGCCGGACCGCTTTGCCACTCCAGTCGAGGTAGCACCTCGGCCTGCCGCTCGCACATCAGATCGATCAAGTCCACCGCCGCGCGGTAGGACACCGTGGTGGGATCCAGCAGCAGCGCCTGCAACAACGCGTCCCGGGACTCGCGCTCGTACGCCTCCACCAACAACCGGTGGATACTGATTTGTGTGTTGAGGAGCGCGACCGCCAGTTCGGGTAGTGGCTGCATCCGCCTCGCGTGGAGCCCGTCCGCGTCCGCCGTTGCCGGGACCTCAACCACCGCATCGTCGGGAAGGTTGGGGATGGCGCCGCGGTTAGGCACGTTGACCGCGGCAATGGCGCGCTTGCATCCGCAGTAGAGTCCTTCTATGACCGGCACGGTCACCTCACCGGATGGCGCGAGCGGCGCGGCGGGATCCGTACTGAGCCGGGGGTTGGTGTGCAGTCGGGGTAAGGGCCCCTCCGGGAACAGCGGCACCTCGTGTGGTCGGTCGCTCAGGTTGTACACCCACGTCGGGATCTCACCACCCTCCCATGGCCGACCGTCGCGCGGGTCGTGGAAGAACTGCATCACCGCGCTTGCCAGGAACTCCCCGGCCCACCGCACGTACTCACCGATGTGGTTGGCACCGGGAGATGGATACAGACCGACCACCCGCAACAGGATCCGCGACAGTGCCATCTCGTCCCAACGCGCCAACCAGTGCGCCTGTCGCTCCCGCTCCCGCAACCGAGGGTAGAGGTCGGCGCCGGACGCTCGGTCCCGCACCTCCTGGAACCAACTGAAATGATTGAGGCCACAGGCATACGTCTGTAGCTCTTGGGGTTCGCACTCGAGAAGCTGGGCTATCTGGGCGATTCCATGAAAGATGCCGTGACAGAGTCCGACTACCTTGATGGAAGAGAGCCGAGTCTGGGCCTCACAGAGCTTGGTGAGCGGGTTGGTGAAGTTGAGCAACCACGCGTCCGGACAGTGGCGCTCCATGCTGCGCACGATATCCACCGACGGCCCCATGTTCCTCAAGGCGTGGAAGAGGCCGCCAGGCCCACCGTTCTCACCGTAGATCTGCTTGAACCCCAACTGGCGTGGCAAGTGGAAATCCTGCGCCCAGTAGTAGTAGCGACCCCGCTCGATGGCCGTCACGACCACCTGCGCTCCGTCGAGAGCGCGATCCAGTTCCGTCGTGGCCGCCAAGTCCACCGGCTTCCCATGCCGTTTCGTGACTTCCCGGGCGTAGGATGCCGTGACCTCCAACTCCGCCTCCGCCACATCCATTAACGTGACGGTCGGCTCCCGCTCGCAGATCGGGTCGCTCAGGAGTAGGTCCCGCACGGTGGCCGGGCCGAACTCGCGACTCCCCGCCCCGATGATCGTGATCTTCATCCGGTTCTTTCCTCTTGAGTATCCGGTGGCGCGGCCTCGCGATCGCCGGCAAGCAACCGCAACGCCCCCCACGCCCCGCCAATCGACAACAGTAGGGCCACCGCTCCGGAAACCGGCCGCCCAGTCAACAGATACCCGGCCCCCAGCAGGCTCCCGTACACAAACAAGAGCCCAAGTCCCCATCCCAGCCACTGGTTGCGGGCGTCGTGCTCGATGGATACGTCCGAACACGACGCGGCGATCGGACCCCACCACCCGCCGGGCCGCACCCGTCGATAGAACGTCTGCAACTGGGTCTCGTCGTCGGGCGCGGTGGTGAGTGTCACGCCGAGCCAGATCACGGTGCACGCCAGGAGAATGATTGTGGCCCGAATGAAGTCGAACTCGCCGCCGTAGAAGCGGCTGACCTGAGCCATGGCTCCGTCGGATACGAGCCCCAAGCGATGCAGCATGCGAGCCCAGACCGCGCCGTTTGCCATCACGAAGGACCCCGCCATGGCACTCACTTCGGCCCAGGCGTTGACCCGCCACCAGTACCAGCGTAACAGCCAGACCAGAGACACGCCCGCGGTGAGTTCGATGATGTAGATCCACGCCCGCCGGATCGACTCCATCTGCCACGCGGTCAACGCGGCAACGATCACGAGCGCCACCAGTGCCAACCGGGACGCCAGGACGTAGTGCCGCTCCGTGTCGCCCCGGCGCAGAAACCTGCGGTAGACGTCGTTCACCAGGTATGATGCGCCCCAGCAGAGATGCGTGTCCATCGTGCTCATAAAAGCGGCGAGAAACGTCGCTACCATCAAGCCGCGCAACCCCACTGGCATCATCTCGACGATCATCATCGGGTAGGCAAGTTCCGGATCGGCCGCGAGCTGCGGGCCGGCCGTCGCCAGCGGGAGGATCAGCAGCGATCCGAGGCCCACGACGACCCAGGGCCACGTCATGAGCACCGTGGCGGCGAAGCTGAACCACAACGAGGCAAGCAGCGAGTGTCGTTCGTTCTTTGTAGCGAAGAGGCGCTGGGCGACGTACCCGTCGCCCTGACCGCTGCGCGTCCAGAGCAGGAGTATCAGGCAAAGGAAGGAAGCGAACTCCAGCGAACTGAGGTGCGCCGCATTGGGTACGAGATCGAGTGTCCCGACCGGAGCGTCTGGCAACATCCGAACCTGCTCGGCCAGTGCGGCCGGCCCGCCGAGGTGAACGAGCACGATCCCCGCCAACGTGAGAGACCCGAGCATGCCCGCCGTGAACTGGAGGAGGTCGGTGACCACCACGCCCCAGAGGCCAGAGGCGATGGTGTACGTGAGTGCGAGCCCGGTGCAGACGACCAATGCCAGCCAGGGCGGCCAGCCGAGCAACACGCGGGTGAACTTCACCATGGCCAGCATCACCCAGCCCATCACGACGGCGTTCCTGAGAACGCCGTTGAAGATGGCCGAAAAGCCGCGCAGCACGGTGGCCGGCCGGCCCGAATAACGCAGCTCCACGAACTCCGCGTCGGTCAGGATCGCGGCCCGTCGCCAGAGCTTGGCGTAGAAGAAGACGAGAAAGAGGAAACCCGCCGCTTCGTACCACCAGATCCAGTTTCCGAACACCCCGCGGGTGCGCACTAGCGCTGCGGTGGCGAGAGGCGCGTCGGTCGCAAAGAAGGTGGCGGCGATCGAAGTGCCGGCCAACCACCACGGGAGCGAGCGCCCGGCCACGAAGTACTCTTCGACGTTCTGTCCCGCGCGACGCGTGAACCAGAAGCCGAGAACCAGTGTGACGGCTCCGTAGATGGCTACGACCACCCAATCGATCGAGCCAAGCTGCATGTGTCAGTGGGCGCCGAGCGACGGCCGGTCGGTGAGCATCGGGAAGTGCGCCATCGTCCCTGATGGGGTCATTGTTCGTGAATGTGGCGATTCCTGCGGCCCAGCGCAAAAACGAGCGGCTATTCGAACCACGGACCCGCGCATGAGCAAGGGGCTGTTGGCTGCCCGCTCACCTGGCGCGATCGTAACTCAACACCCCACGCTCACTCAGGCGGCCGTGGAGTTTGTGAGCCCGCCCATTCCCGCAGCAGGTTGAGCCAGTCGGCCGCGCGGCGCGGCGCGTACACGAACTCACCGCCGGGGAACACGCGGCTCAGCCGTTCCGGCGACTCGTGCTGCGTCCACGGCAGGAACCTCCCCAACTGGCGCTCCAGGACTTCCTGACGCGCCGCAATCGTGATTCCGAACGAGAACTCGGCGATCCGGCCGCGCCGAAACACGAGGTGCGCCCCCTCGTACTCGAGGTATCCCACACCCAGGAGCTGCAGCCATGTACTGGTCTCCGTGAGGGCAACCAGCTCGACGGTATCGCCTCGCGTGCGGAGCTCCGTGACGCGGAATTGGGTCGAGACGACCGAATCCCAGCCCATGCGCGAGCGCAGCGCGGTACGCCCCTGAAGCGTCCGCCCATCCCGTTCGCGCACGAGCACATCACCGGTCGTCAGCGCAAGCGCCTCCGGGATGCGAAACGTCGAGTAGGCCTCCAGGAATTGGACGACACGATCGGAGGGATCGCCGTCCGCCAGGCAGCCGCCGACGAGCAACGCGAGGACCGCGGCCACGCCGGCTGCTGGGCTTTGTCGAATCGGGTTTCCCTCGCTCACCTCAGCGAGCGCTCGGGGCGCTGAGAGCCGCGGGCAGGATGAACCGCCGCAGGATCTCCTCGGGCTGGCGGGTCTTGCCGGTGCGGTAGTTGCCGGAAGTGATCACGGCCACCAGCTCGAGCGACGGGACCACGAAGATGTACTGACCACCCATGCCACGGGCTTCGACGGTCTCGATGATTCGATCGCCGACTTGATACCGGTGGTGCCACCACAGGTACCCGTACTGGTGTCCATTGCGATCCAGTGGAGCGAGCCTGCCATACTTGCCCCACGATTCCCGGATCCACTCCTCCGAGAGCATCCGGCGCCCCCGCCAGATCCCACCCGCGAGGTAGAGCTGGCCGTACTTCGCCATATCGCGCGGTCGCAGATGCAGGCCACCCCCCATGTACACGACACCGGTTGGGTCCATGAAGAACTTGTAGTGCTCGATGCCCAGCGGTCCCAGCAGCGTTCGGTGCGCGAACCACTCGACCGGCTCCTCGACCACCTCCGCGATGATCCCACCGAGGATCAGTGGGTTCGCTCCGCCGTAGAGCGGCTGGGAGCCGGGCTCGGCAATCATGGGCGCGTCGAGTGCGAGCTTGATCCAATCCGGTTGTCTCATCTGGGACTGATATGCGCCTTCGGCTGCAACCGAGTTCGGGTCGGAATCGTTCGCGTCCAGGCCCGAGCTCATCGTTAGCAGGTCGCGTACCGTGATCTCCGCCTTCCGCTCGTCCCAGTTGGCGTAGCGTCGATACTTCGGGAAGTACTGCAGCGCGGTCGCTCCACTCCCCTCGAGGCTCCCCTCCTGTACGGCCAAGCCGATCAGGGTGGACGTGACGGTCTTGGACGCCGAGCGCATGTCGTGCCATGTGTCCCGATCGAAGCCGTAGAAGTACTCTTCGACCACCAGCGTGCCATGGCGTGCCACCAGCACGCTGTGCGTGAGCGCCATCTCTTCCTCGACCACGGCCCGCACCATCTCCCGAATTACGCCAACGTCCAACCCCAGCTCCGACGGCATCGCCGTGGGCCAGCCGTCTTGGAGCGCCTCCGGCGCCCGCTCTGCGTAGGTGGCGTGGGCCGGCTGCCGCGCGGGGGCTTCAGGGGCGTCCGGTACCGACGGGACCGCATCTTGCGGCATTCGCTCGAATGTGATGGGGACCGAGCCACCCATCCCCGACACCGTGAGCGATAGGACGTTCCGCGCCGCATCGAGTCGCCCCTCGAAGGAGAGACCCAGGTTTCTCTCCTTGAAGATGACCCGTTCCTCCCGACACTCCGCTCCATAACCCCAGAGCCCGGGAAGTCGCTGATCGCGGAAGAAGAAGTAGCCGCCGATACCCCCGGCCCCGTCGTCGACGTACAGGTCGAAACGCACACTCTCTTCCCTGACCCCCAGCGGGGTCCAGTCCGTCACCCAAGTCCGAGCGCCCGCCCCGTCCTGCTCCACCAGCTCGACTCGAATGATGTGCGAGGCATGCTGCACGAAGCCGCCGATCCGCGTTCCGTCATCGGACAGCGTCCCGTCGAAGGCCACCGGCAAGCCAGCCGACTGGAACCTGAGTCGCTCACCGTCCATCCAGACAGGAACTTCCTCGCTCCTCTCCTGTGACCGGATTTCCGCTACGTAGCGACCAGGCGCGCGTTCGATCACCGTCACCCGCACGGTGAGCAAGGCATCGACGGCGAGCGCGCCGGTCCAGGCCCCCAACAGCTCGTCGGGGCACTCCTGCACGTAAGCGACCGGCGGTCCGAGCAGGAGTAGAGAGCAACCGAGGAAGGCGAGAGGTCGCAGCATGATTGCATTGGGCATCGGTGTCATAGAGAGCGGGCGTAGAGGTGGAGGTACGTGACACTCATACTACGCCCGCAGAAGTATCGCGGTTTCGTTCGACGGTCACTCGCCGTCGATCTCCACTCCCAGCTGCTGCAACACGAACGTCATCTGCATCGCGATGTCCCGCACCCGGCGGCTGAATGGCACCCCGCGCCCCGCGGCGTGGCCGGCCTTGTGGTAGTACCAGAGGATGACCGGTCCCCCTCGGGTGGAAGCCTGTAATTGCGCCGTCATCTTGCGCGCCGCGGCCGGCGGCACGCGGGTGTCGAGATCACCTGTGGTGAACATGACGGCCGGGTACTTCGTCCGCTCTTCGATGTTCTGGTAGGGCGAGTACTGCCGGATGGCCTCGAAGTGCTCGGGGATCCTCGAATCCCCATACTCCAGCAGAGCCGGGGCATTGTTGCTCGTCGTGTACCACGGGAAGCGCAGGATGTCCACGTCGGGGAAGGCGCAGAGCACCGCGCGGTACAGCTCGGGCCGCTGGGTGAGTGCCGCCCCCACCAGCAGCCCGCCGTTGCTGCCGCCCTGGATCGCCAGCTTGTCGGGGTTGGTGTACCCGTTCTCGATGAGCCACTCCGCCGCGGAGATGAAGTCGTCGAACACGTGCTGCTTGTTGGTCAGCATCCCGTCCCGATGCCACGACTCACCGAACTCGCTGCCGCCACGCAGCGTTGCTACGGCATACACGCCGCCCAGCTCGACCCACAGTGCAGCCGTCGTGCTGAAGGCCGGCTTGCGCGCCACGTAGAATCCACCGTAGCCGTACAGCCACGTCGGTCGTCGGCCATCGAGCGGGATGTCCTCACGGTGGATTACGTACATGGGCGCACGCGTGCCGTCCCGCGAGGTCCGCCACACCTGCTTCACGACCACGCCAGTGGGATCCCATGCGACCTCGCGCTGGTCCCACACCGTGGGCTCGCCCGTCGCCAGGTCGAGCTTGTAGACGGTCCGCGGGTTCGTATACGACGAAAGCGTCAGAAACGCCTCGCCATCGTCTCCGCCCCGAATGGAGGCAGTGTGGAACTCGGGCACCGGGATCTCGCCGGCCGGCGTCCCATCCTTCTCGAAGATCGCGATGTGGTTGCTCACGTCACGCAGGTAGGTGACGTAGAACTTGTCGTCGATGAGCGCGAAGTCCTCCATCAGGTCGTCGCCCTCGGGAATCACCTCGCGCCAGTTGGCGCGTTGCGGCCGCTCCAGATCGACCACAACCACCCGGTTCTTGTCGGCCTCCAGGTCGGTGCGCATGTACAGCTCGCCGTCGAGGAACCGTGTATAGAAGCGGGCATCGGCGTCGTCCACGATGGCGCGCACGCGGCCGCCGCGTTGCATGTCTTTGACGTGCAGCTCCACGCGCGCCCAACCGTGCTGCACGCGGAAGATGAGATACCGCCCGTCTGCCTGCTGGCTGACGTTGATGAACGACTCGGGCCCATACCGCTCACCGAACACGACCTCGTCCTGCGCGATGTCGGTCCCGAACTCGTGATACTTCACGCGTGGCCCGATCTCCCGGCTGCGGTACACGTAGTAGAAGCCCTGCTGATCCTCGGTGAACGTGAGGCTCGCGTAGAGCCCGAGGGGCAGGCTGTCCGGGAGGTCCACCCCGCGCTCCAGGTCACGTACCCGGATCTTCACCTCGTCCTGCCCCCCGTCCCGCTCGCTGTAGATCATCAGCTTCCCGTCGGACGAGAACGAGACGGTGGCATACCTCGTAGTGTTTTCCGGGGTCACGCCATGAGGATCCAGCACGACCTCGTACTCGCCCGCGGGGTCGATCGGCACGTCCTCCTCATCTTCATCAGGTACGGGACGACGGAAGATGACCGGCAGCTCGCGGCCGGACGGCCGGTACGTGAAGTACTGGTAGTCACCGGCGCGTTGCGGCCTCGGGGAGTCGACCACGTCCATCAGCTGGCGCAGCCGTTCCTCAACCTGCGTGCGCAGGGGTGATTCGCCGACGATCAACTCAGCGTACTCGTTCTGTGCATCGAGCCACGCCCGGGTCTCGGGAGCGTCCTGTTCCTCCAGCCAGCGGTAGGGGTCGGCGATCACAACGCCGTGCAGGGTGTCGACCACCTCCTCGACTCGTGTATCCGGTGGAGGCGGATAGGGAGAGCACGCGAGCGCGGCGGCGAGCGTCGCCACGGTCACCCACATCGAACGGCTGGAGAGGGATGTCATTGTGGATTCCGTTGCAGAGGGTAGGACCTCTAGGGACGAGCGCACGTCATGTTGCGAACGTCCCCGTAGCAGTTCGGCGGGCCACCCAGGCGATCCTCGAGATGGTCGACGAGGCCCACCGCGTCTCCAAACCCCATGTTCGCGGCGATGGTCGCGTGCACCCAGGCACGTCCAAGCTGATCCATGTAGTAGTAGGCAACCGCCAGGTTGAACTGGGTCATGGGGTCGCCCATCCCCAGATCGATGGCCTTCTGGAAATGCACGGCAGAATCCTCGTACCGTTCCTCGACCTGGTAGGCGACACCGAGTTGCAGGTGGGGGTTGATCGCGTCGGGCGCGAGCTCGACGGCGCGCTTGAGCGGCCCAACGGCGTCATCAAACTGTTCGAGGAGGATGTGTGTGAAGCCAAGCCACGCGTGACATTGCCAGTACTCCGGATCGACCTCGATACAGCGTTCGAGAGCCTTGCGGGCATCCCCGTGTTTGCCACGATGCGACTCAAACAGGCCACGTGCCTTGCCGAACTCGGCGACCGAGGGATCGAGCTTGACAGCTCGCTCAGCCTCCTGCGCCGCCCCCTTGTAGTCTCCATTGAAGTTCTTGACGTACGCCATCCGGTAATGAGCCACCGGATCCTCCGGACGAGCCTCGACCTCCTCCTCGATCCTCTCGCGGATTTCGTAGGCAATTGACGAGGCAAGCTCCGTGTGTTCGGGGTGCCACTCGTTTGCGTCCGCCACACGAATCTGCGCCTCGAGTGCCTCCATCCATTCCTGTCGCTGCCCGTGATAGAGCGTGAGGTTCATCAGCGCGAGGACGTGGTTCGGGCTGCGCGACAGTGCCGCCTGCATCTCGGCGATCGCCGAGTCGAGGTGCCCACTCGACGCGAAGGCAACGCCAAGATCTATGTGATGACCGGCGGAGGCCGGTTCGAGCTCGATTGCCTCGCGGTGCTGCGCGATCGCGTCGTCATACCGCCTGGCGTCCGTATACGTATTGCCGAGGTTCTTCCGAAAGAGCGCGTTGTCGGGTGCGAGCTCGACGGCCTGCTCTAGCGCCTGGATCGCGGCGTTGGTGTCGCCAATCTGCAAGAGGGCGACACCCAGGTTGGCGTACGCCCGCGCATCGTCGGGGTAGCGCTCTACCACCTGGCGAAGCCATTCCACGGCCTCTGAATGCCGGCCGATCTCGGCGAGGAGGATACCGCGCCCGACCTCCTCCTCGCGCTCGGTCGGTTCCTGACCGGCGAGCCCAGCCGCGTGCGAGAACATCATCAGCACTGCGACCACTCCGTGGAGCCTTCGAACCGAGCAGGTCATAACATCCTCCACCTTCTTGGCGGGCTTGGCCCCGCCCGGGATCTCTCAGTCAGCAGCGTACGTCTCAGGCTTCCGTCGCCTTCCCCCGCGCCAGCGGGTTCACCCCTGCTAACACAGCCCCCACGAGCGGCAGCAGCACTACCCACCACCGCAGGCCCAGCCAGCCTTCAGCGCCAACCCCGTCGAGCGCCAGCAGGGCCAGCCCACCGCAGATCATGGCAGCACCGCCGACCTGCCGCCACGCGGCTGCCGGTGGGCCACCCCCACCCCCGCGCTCGAACAGCCCAAACACGAGTGCGAACAGCGCAAGGCCAAGCAGATAGATGGAGAGCCACACCGGTCGCACCGCCCACCACAGACCGTTGCCCGGCTCCACCGTGAGTCCCACATTCCCGAGCTGCAGCGCCAGGCCGATGATGAGCGTAGAGGCCGTCAGGTGCCACAGGAAGATCGTCATGATCATCCCATTCACGAGCACCGTAGCGGTCCACGGCGTCGGTCGCTCCAGCCAGTGGCGGAACGGCGCCTCGAGCGCCAGCGCCAGGCCGATCTGGATCATGCCAAGCAGCAGCATGGGGAGCTTGGGCGGGAGCGAGTTGCTCACCTCCTCACCGGGCACGCTCACCATGCTCAGCGGATGGGGGCCCAGGGTGACGAGCCCGATCAGGATCGCCAGACCCGCTGCGGTCCACGCCAGAGCCCTACCGCCAGTCTGCAATTTCCCGTCACGCCATGCGTACCCCAGCTGGTGCACGCCGACCCAGATGAACCCGTAGTTGAGCCAGCCCACGCTCTCGAGACCAGCCGCGAAGAACAGGAGGTCGTCCACGGCGACCGCAACGGCGAGCACCCAGAAGGAGGCCATGCCGAACCGCTGCCAGGCAGCGTACGTGAGCGGCACGACGAGGACGACAGCCACATAGACTGCCAGGAACCAGATGGGGATGAGCGCCATCTGCGAGCCCACCTTCACCATCTCTGGCCGCACGCCACCCAGGTACCCCCCGATCCCCAACAGGGCCCACACGACGAGCAGCGGCAGCACCGGCCCCGCGAGCCGCTGCAGGCGGCCGTCCAGCCACGCGGCGTAGCTCTTGCCGTCGCGCACCGCAGCCTTCCACGACACGCCGTTGGAGTACCCGCCCACGAAGAAGAACACGGGCATGACCTGGAACACCCACGTCAACAGTTGTGCCCAGCGCTGGTACTCCAGCATGCTGCCGAGCGCGAGCTGCCCGTCCACCACGTAGGGCGCGGCCACCAGCCAGTGTCCCGAGATGACCATCAGGATGGATACCGCTCGCAAGAAATCCACGTAGCGGTTGCGCGAGGCGGGCGTGCGGGCCGCTACGTGGGCGGCGCGGGACCAGAGACTCATGCGGGAACTGCCATGGCCATTACGATAGGACTTCTCGCGTACGCCGGCCAGAGGCCGCCTTGCCGAAACCGCGGTCTTGGCCACACCGTACGGTCGGTTGCCGCCTCAAGGAGCCCGAATGGACGTGTACATGTTCGATCTGCTGGAGCCGATCGTCGTCATCGGCTCGCTGTTGGGCCTGGCCTTCGGTGTGAAGCTGCTGGTGTGGGGGAAGGGGCCGCTGCGCCAGATTCGGCGCGGTGGAAGCCCGGCGCTCGAGCAACGGGTCGCCGAGCTGGAGGGGCGCTCGGAGCACTCGGCGGACCTGCTCATGCAGCAGGGGGAGCTACTCGAGGACCTCGTCGAGCGGCTCGACTTCGCCGAGCGGATGCTCACACGACAGCGGGCGGACGAGCCCCGAGCTCTCGAGAAGCCGGAGGAGTCGACGCCGGTCTGAGCCAACCCTCGCAGAACTCAGGGAGTGACTCCACGGTCTGGCGACGACCTAATGCATCGCGTGATCACATCCGAACAGATAATGGCAGATCGGAAGGGTGTCGTGGAACGTGCAGGCCGCAGCAAAGAACAGGATGACGAACAGCAGCCCCGCGATGATCTTCTGATGGTGCTTCTCGATGGTCGCCGACATTCCTGACATGATTCCTCCTCGGGTCAATCGGAAGTGAGCGTATCCGGGGCCGGGGCGGGCACGAGCCTGCGCTCGGCCTCGCTGATCCGCGATACAGGCGGCTGGTGCACGTCCCACCACTCCTGCGCACGCAGCGGCGTCCAGCGCGCCCCCGTCTCGCACGCCGCCAGCCGCTGCGCAAGCTCGTCTGCCGTCTGCGGTCGGCGATCGGGATCCTTCTCCAGGCACGAGAGAATCACGTCGTCCAGCTCTCTTGACACGTCCAGCTCGGTACGCTCGGACGGAGGTGTGGGAATCGTTCGGATGTGATGAGCCACCATCTCGAGGCCGCCGCGGGCGTCGAACACCAGCTGGCCCGTCACCAACCAGTAGGCGACGCACCCCAGGGCATAGATGTCGGCACGCCCATCCACATGCCCGTCGCCGGCGGCCTGTTCGGGCGCCGTGTACGCCGGCGTACCGCCGGGGCCGTGCTCGGCGGTCACGTCCAGCACTCCTGATACGTCCTCCTGCGACAACTTGACGAGGCCGAAGTCGAGCACCTTCACAAAATCCGTGCTCCGACCGTAGCGACACACGTAGATGTTGGCGGGCTTGATGTCGCGGTGGATCAGCGAGCTGGCGTGTGCTTCCGCCAGCGAATCGCAGGCCTGGCAGAGCAGGTAGATCGCCCGTTCCGGCGGCAGGGGTCCGAACCGCGTGATGAGCGTTTCGAGATCGAACCCGTCCAGCAACTCCATCACATAGTAGAATGTCCCGTCGTCCGTCACGCCGAAGTCGTACAGCTCGATCGTGTGGGGGGAGCGCATCTGCGCGGTCGTTTGGGCTTCTCGCTCGAAGCGTCCCAGCACCTGGCGTCGCTGCTCGTCGTCCACCGTGCCGAGTACGCCCAGCACGTCCGGCCGCACCAGCTTGATCGCCGCCGGCCGCGCCAGCATGCGGTGCTTGGCGCGCCACACCTCCCCCATGCCGCCCTGGCCTAGTCGCTCGACGAGCCGGTAGCTCCCCATCTCGCGAGCCTTCCGTACGGCGGTTCCCAACTTGAAGACCACCCGGGCGCCGATCCACGCCGTCAGGACGATGAGCGCGTAGGGCACGACGACGACGGTGATCCAACCCCCCGGGTCCAGCCGGATGGTGGAGCCGCCGTAGCGCGCGCTGAGCACGAGCGCCACCGGCACGGACGTGGCAGCTAGGGTAGCGGCCAACAACGCCTTCTTGGGCTGGTTCGGGATGACGATCGTGTAGAACATGATCCACGGAGCGACGAAGGACAGGCCAATGATCGTCAGGTGCTCCGGTTCGTATGCCAGCCCCCGGTACACTCCCCAGTACGTGGAGATCGCGATGCTGTAGGCCGCCACGATCTCGAACGCCACCCCGATGTTCATGATTGTCTGGAGGGGGACGCGCCGGCTGCCAGCCAACACGGCAACGGCAAAGGCGATGGTCACCGAGATCGCCCCCGGTCCCCACCCGTAGAAGTGCAGGTACTGCTCGCGTTGCACGGCGTCGAGGAGTGCAACAGAGAGCTCCGCTACCACGACGCCGCCAGCGTAGATCAGTGCAACGAAGCGGAGCCGCTTCGCGGCGTCGCGCAGCAGGTCGTCCGGCAGGCTCGGTGCGGGCCCGGTGGCGCGTGGGCCCGGCGCGAGCGGCCGCTCGACCCGCGTTACCAGGGGGCCCTGCGTGTCGCTTTCGTCAGTTCCCGGTGGTATTCCCATCGTTGGCCTCAGGCCGGTTGGCCAGCTGCACCATTGTGATACGACCCGAGCCCGCCGGGTCGTGACGCGAAAGACATAATGCAGCGTGCGGCAGGAGCGCGCGAGGGTGGGGGGAAGACACGAAGCCCCACGGTCGCCGCAGCCACCGTGGGGCCTCTGCACTCCGCAGCCTGCGCTTACTTGCGCCCGTTCGGCCGGATGTTCTGGTTCAGACGGAACAGGTTGTTCGGGTCGTACTTGTTCTTGAGTTTCACGAGCCGCCCGTAGCCGTCGCCGTAGGCTTCCTGCACCCGCTGACCCTCTTCCTCGGTCATGAAGTTGACGTACGCCGCCCCGATGGCGTACGGCTTGGTCGCATCGAACAGCTCCCGGCACCAGGCAATGCACTTCTCGTCGTCCGCGGGATCCTCCCAGCGGCCGTGCACGTTCATGATGAACTCGGCATCGCGGCCGCGATACGCCGTCGCATCGGCAGGCACCCGGCTGGTCGCGCCCCCCATGTGCGCCATGAACACCTCGCACGCGGGGCCTGGCAGCTTGCCGATGTACTCGAGGAGGGTATCGAGCGCGTCGTCCCCCAGCGCCGCGAAGTCATGCGTCTTCCAGTAGTTCCGCACACCCGGCGTGAGCAGCGGGTCGAAGCCCGCCTGAAAGTCGACGAACTGTTGTGGGCCGATGACATCGGCGTGCGGATTGCCGTGGGCCCGCAGCGGCGCCAGCGCCTTCTCACCCTCGGCCATGTCACCGTGGTACAGCGTCGCCAGGACCACGACCTCCGTGCCGTGCACGTCCTCGGGGAGGAAGGGGAGCGGGGGTGCCTTGCGCAGGACGACCCACACGGTGAGCTCGTCCGGCGCCTGGGCCACGAAGTCCCGGTAGGCCCGGAGCACGTTCCCGGCGTCGGCGAACGGATGCACGATCAGGCCGGCCAGCACTTCGGGTCCGACCGGGTGAGCCTGGAACTGGAACGACGTCACGACCCCGAAGTTCCCGCCGCCACCGCGGATGCCCCAGAACAGATCGGCATTCTCGTCGGCGCTGGCCTTGACCGTCTCGCCGGCCGCAGTCACGACGTCCGCCGACAGGAGACTGTCGATCGTCAGGCCGTGCTTCCGACTGATCCAGCCGAAGCCACCCCCCAGCGTCAGTCCGGCGATCCCCGTGGTGGAGTTGATGCCGACGGGCACGGCGAGCCCATGGGCCTGGGTAGCGGCATCCAGCTCGCCCAGTGTGACGCCCGGCTCGACCGACACCGTACGCGCTTTCGGGTCGACCTGGACCGAATTCATGCCCTCGAGCGAGATCATCAGGCCGCCATCGCACACGGCGTTACCGGCGATGTTGTGGCCCACTCCATGGACCGCGGTCAGCAACCCGTTCTCGCGGGCGAAGTTCACCGCCGCCACGACGTCCGCGGCCCCGCCGCAGCTGACGATGAGCCCTGGCCGCCGGTCGATCATCGCGTTCCAGATGGTCCTCGCCTCGTCGTATCCGGGAGATTCGGCAGTCAGGAGCTTGCCCTGGAGGCCCGACGCCAACGCGTCGATGGCGTCCTGCCCGACTGTGGTACTGCCACCGTCCAGGGTCTTCATGTTCAGATCGCCCATCGGCGCTTCCTCCTTAAGAGTTTCGTGTTGGCCGCGATCCCCACCACCGAGCATCCTCGCTCCAACTGCCCGCGCGATGCATCACCGTGCCCCGCGACCGGGTAACCTGTAGACGTCCATATGGGAGCGCAAGTATCAGAATTGTTAGACGGGGTAACCAAATGCCGGAGGCGCCGGCTACGGCTCCAGCAGTTCCTTCACTTCCTGCCTTGCGGCGATCTCCGCGCTAACATGCTCGCCGATCTCGCGGGCGCGCTCGAGGTACAGGGTGAGGTCGTCGATGCTGGCCGCACCGGCTCGGAGCCGAAGCATCCCCAGACGCACGTTCTCGAGCGCGGCCACCGTGATCGTGAGGTCGCTCTCTGCTGCACTGCGCAGGCGCAGGGCCTCCGCGCGGTGCTCGAGCTGATGGATCACGCTGGGGGCATCGGGGAAGCGCGCACGGACGTCCGACGGGAGGGAGTTGAACACGTCCACCGCCGCGCGGCCGAGTACGATCTCGGTGGCATCAGCAGACGGGAGCGCCTGGCGCTTGGGCGGCCTGATGCCGACGCCGGCCACCTTGAAGAAGGTGCGGCCGAACCGGCCGGCCCACAGGCGGTTCCAGAGGCCGAAGATGCGTCGCCAGAACTTCCCTTCCCGGGTCGCCTCCATCTCCTCCTGCTGCACGCGTGCCTCCGCGAGGAGCGCCTCGCCGATGTCGTCAAACGTGTACCCCGTACGCAGCAGCCGCCTGGCGACGGCCACGAGCTGACCGACCGTGATGAACATGATAACGCCCACTGCTCCCTGGTCGGCAGGGCCCCCTGCGACGATCAGGGCGGTGATCATCACGGCCGTGCTCACCTCGGCGTTGCGCAGGAAGCTGCGCATGAGCGGGGGGGCACGGAGTTCCCGGCCTCGCACTTCGCCGATCGCCTGGGCGAATTCCCGCCCCGTCGCGAACCGCGACGCCGGGTCCTTCTCGAGACAGCGATCGACCACTGCCGCGAGATTGGCCGGCACTTCCTTGCGCACCGACGCGAGGCGGGGAGCGGGCTCGGTTACGTGCTTGGCCAGTAGCGCTGGCAAATTGGCGGCCTCGAACGGTGGCCGCCCGGTCAAGGCGAAGAACGCCATAGCCCCGAGGGAGTAGAGATCACTGCGAGCGTCGACCTCCTCGCCCGCAGCCTGCTCCGGGCTCATGTACCGGGCTGTGCCCACGACCTGCCCCCTGGGCGTGGAACCCTCGGCGTCAGCCACGTGCGCAATACCGAAGTCGGCGACCAGCGCTCGCTCGGTGGCCCGCTCGATCATGATGTTCTCGGGCTTTACGTCGCGATGCACCACGCCGTGCTCGTGGGCGTACGACAGCGCCCAGGCCACCTCCTGGAGCAACTTCATGGCCGACCGTGGCGAGAGTGGCCCGGCACGCTCGACACGCTCGCGCAGCGTCTCACCATCCACGAAGCCCATCACGAAGAACACGAACTCGCCATGCTCCTCCACCGCGTGGATCGGGACGATGTTAGGATGCGACAACCCTGCGGCCGTCCGGGCCTCCTGCAGAAACCTCTCGCGCAGCGCGGGCTGCCCTGCCAGCAGGGACGGTAGCAGCTTGATCGCCACCAGCCGGTCCAGGGCCACGTCCCGCGCCAGCAGCACGACGCCCATCCCACCCCGCCCCAGCTCGCGCTCGAGCGAGTAACGCCCGGCTAGTCCCTCTTGCAGTGCCAGGAACTCGGGGCTGACGGTGCCGGTCACGGCGCGAGGAACTCCAGCACCTGTCGATTCACCACGTCAGCCTGCACGACCGTCAGGTCGTGGCCCGCTGCGGCAACGACCCCGGCCTGGACCTGCGGCGCCACTCGGGAAAGGCGCTCGATCGCCCGTTCCGCGGAGTAGATCTTCTCATTCTCCCCAACGAGGAAGAGCATCGGCACTGTGATGCTGCGCCATTGATCGTCGGTCAGCACCGAGGGAGGTACCATGCGTCTGGGCTTGTAGCTCGCCACTCCTAGGAAGCCAAGGTCCACCCAGTCGGCCAGCAGTTCCCGCTGGGAGTCGGACCCTCGCGCGAGGTCCTCCATCAGCCAGGCTGTGAACCGCTTGGTGAAGGAGCGATGGGGCAAGGAGGCGAGCACTGCGTGCCAGATCCAACCGCCCGACAAGGGGAGCACAGTCCCGGCCGGCGCCAAGAGCACGACCTTGCCGACTCGCTCCAGATGCGCGAGCGCGTACTGGCTCGCCATCCACCCGCCATACGATAGGCCCACGAGACGAATCTCGTCACCTAACTCGAGCGCATCGAACAGCTCATCGAGCCAGCGTACATAGTCGTCGACGTTCTCGATCGGCCGTGCGTAGATGCTGCGCCCGAAGTCGTCGATGATGTCCACGGCGTAGGTGCGGTACTGCTCCGACAGCGCCGCGACGTTGGGACCCCAGTGGAGGGAGCTGCCACCCGCGCCGTGTAGCAAGACCAGCGGTGGCGCGCCGTCCGGTCCCGTGACTCGCACGAAGGTCTGGCCGTGGGACGTGCCGACCATCCGTGACTCGGACTCGACCGGCCAATCCCGCTCCAACACTTCGTACAGCTCGAGGTACTGCGACTTGGCTTCGGGCGACCGGAACGGATGGTACTCGGAGACATCAGTAGCAGACGGGGCCGCCAGCGACCAGACGGCCATCCCGACGGCGACGGACACCGGCACCGTCAGCACGAGTCCACCCATGATCAGCACGAGCCTCAGGATCTTCATCGCTTCTCGCCGCCCACCTCGATCCCCAGCGCCGCGACGAGCTCTCCGATCACCCGGTTGAAGTACTGCCCCGACCCACCCGGGCTCGGGCCCAGCCGCACCACCACCAAGTCGAGCGACGGGATGATCACCGTCCTCTGTCCCATGAACCCCGCGGGCCAGTACGCGTCGCGCGGCACGTCGGGCATCGCCCCGCCCGCATTCACCCAGAACAGACCACCGTAACCCTGGCGTGGATCCGTGGGAGTCGGCGTGCTGACGAACTCCGCCCAGCCCTGCGGCAGGATGCGCTCGCCATTCCATACACCGTCCCACAGGTGCAGCAGTCCGAAGCGCGCCCAGTCGTAGGCGCTCGCGAAGTCGTAGCCCGTCATGATGAAGTTGCCGTACGTGTCCGTCTCCAGCACCACGTCGCGCATGCCGATCCGGTCGAACAGCGCCAGCTGCGGGAAGGTGTGGTAGCTCTCGCCGCGCGCCTCGACGGTCTGACGCACGATCCTCCCCAGCGTGAGCGGATCGCTGTTGCGATAGCGAAACTCCGCGTTGGGCGGTAGGTCCATCGGCTGGTTGATGGCATGCTCGAACACATTGACCGCGTCAAAGTAGATGAGGAAGTGCTCGTTCTCGGCGGTGAAGGACCGCGGATCGCCCACGCCATAGTTCCTGAAGTCGAGCCCGCTGCTCATGTGCAGCAGATCCCGAATACGAATCTCACGGCGAGGATCCTCGCGGTCCTCGTGCCACTCCGGCACCGGGGCCGGCTGGTCGAGCGTGAGTTCACCTTGCTGCACCAGCACCCCGATCAGCGCCGCCGTGATGCTCTTGCCCTGCGACCAACTGATCTGCGGAGTGTGCGCAGTGAATCCCTGCGCGTAGCGCTCCGCGATGATCTTCCCTTTGTGGATCACAACGAGCGCCCGTGTGTTCTGAGCGGCCCGGTCCATCGCCCAGTCGAGCGTGGCCGTGACTGCCGCGGTGTCCGCTCCCGGCGGAAGCGGCCCGTGCCTGTCGAGATCGCCGGTGGGCCAGGGCTGCGTCGCGGGGTCGGGCAGCTTCGAGGTGATGTCGACCGGCGTGAAGTGGATGTCCTCGGATCCACGAGCATGGATCACGCACCCCTGGTCGCCGTAGTAGGTCGCCGTGCGTACGGGCGTACCGGGCGCCCTCACCGCTACGCGACGGGTCTTCTGGTCGATATCGACGTCAAACGACTCCTCCCAGTGGAACCACGGGAACGGCGCGATGTCCCCCGCGATCACGGTCTCGGCGTCGCGTTGATGGGCACGCCCCACGACCCAGAGGCCGGCGCACAGATGGTGCGCGCCCCACGCCGCGGCGTGCTCGCGCGCTTCGGGGGCGGGGGTATCCTGCGCCGCTGCCCGCTGCGACAGCAGAACGGCAAGAAGTAGCGCGCCGCGCGTTGCGACTCGCGCATGTCTCGAGAACATCACCTGCCTCCTCTGCACCGAGGGCATCGCCTCCCAGGAGCTCTACTGATTCCCCTCCCGCACGAGCCGCTCGACCTCCGCCACCCAATTCGTCACGACGTGCAGCCGACGCCTGGCCCCAGGCTCCTCCCGGGCGGCGACCAGCAGGACGCTGCCGTCGGGAGCCACATCGTAGGAGCGACCGCCGATGTTGATGTAATCTCCGAGAAACAGGAACTCCGGCTGCCCAGCACTGAAGCTCGGCGTCGTGCGTAGCCGCACACGCCAGAACCGTCGTCCGTTGCGGTAGTAGAGTGCCGTACCATCGCGCGACCAGACGGGCTCCTCCGACCCGACCTCTGTGGAGATCGAGTACCGCTCACCGGTCGGTGGAAACGGCTGGACATACACTTGGTAATCGCCCGTCTCGTCCGACGTGTACGCGACCCAGTTTCCGTCGGGGGAGATCGCCCCGCCCCACTCGCCGAACCGTGATCCGGCGACGCGGTGCAGCTGCCATCGGTCGGTCCGTTCGGCGACCCAGACGTTCCACGAGCTGTCCGGATCGATCTCTTCGAAGGCCAGGCGCCTGCCATCGTTCGACCACCGTCCGTTGATGACCGTCGGATTCGGCACGTCAAACATGAGTTCAATCGTGCGCCCTCCCAACAACACGGCACGGACCGTCGGACCTCGACGCCAATCTGAGTACGCGACCGCCCCACCATCGGGTCTCCAACTGGGAAACTGCGCGCCGTCGACGGTGAGCCGCTCGACCGATCCGCGTCGCAGATCGGTGACCCAGAGGTTCGGTCCCGACTCGTCTCCAAGTGTGTAGGCGAGCCGGTCGGTGTCGGGCGACAGAGCGAACACACCGTAGGGCTCGAGCGGCAGCCCGAGCCACTCGGTCGTACCGTCAGGGTGCCACCACACAAATCCCCACGCCGCGGTGTAGCCACCCGGAGCGTACACCAGCATACCGTCTGCGGACACCCCCGCGTGCGCGATGCCCCACCCCGAGACCGGGTCCGGCAGCGGCACCGGCTGCCCGACCACCTCCAACTCGTCACGGTCGAACTCCGCCGCCCACAGTCCCCCCCCGCCGATGTACACCAGGTATTCGCCCTCCAAATACCGCGGATTCCAGCCTCGCGACCCCAGGAGCCTACTCTCACCGGTTGCCAGTACGACCACTGCCATGTCTTCCGGAGCCGTGCCGGACACGAGAACCGCGTTCCCTCCAGGCAGCGCCTCGGGCCAGCTCGACTGGCGCCCCCCCCTCACATTGATTGTCTCAATACCCCCACCGGCGGCATCGACCACCGCGAGATTCCGGCCCTCGTTGGCGGACACGACGATCCTCTCATCCGATATCCACGTGGCGCCATGCGGATTCGGCGTGGTCGCAAGCGTCACTGCCGGCCCGCCTAATAGCGCTACCTTCCTGAGCTCATTGCCGACAAAGAACCCGATCCACTGTCCGTCAGGAGAGAAGAACGGGTGATAGGCACCACGCGTCCCCTCGAGCGGCCTGGACTCGTACACGTCGAGCGGCCGGACATAGAGATGTGTCTCGCCTCGCCACTCACCCACGTACACGATGTGAAGACCGTCGGGTGAAACCGCGAGCGCCGGTCGCGGTGTCGCGAGCGGCGCCGAGCCGATCAGGGCCACCGGAGCGGTATCGGGGAGCGCGATCTCTGAGCGACTCACGGTTGCCGCTGGCTCATCGCCCATCTGCTTGACCGCCCACACGGCGACAAAGAGGGCCACCACCGCGATCGCCCACGGAAGCAGCGTCATGAGCCGCGAGGCGGTACCTGCCTCTGCCACTGGGGCGCCTTGCGGGGTCGTCGCCCACGTGGTGACAGGAACCCGGCCAGTGGCAGCGTCGCTCAACGCCGATGCGGTGGCGAACCGGTCGGCCGGCAGCTTGGCCAGCGCCTTGTCGAGCGCCGCTTCCACATGCGGTGGGACGGTATCGCGCAGCTGGCGAATGGGTCGCGGCCGCTGCGCGACGACCTTCGCGATGACCGCCTGCGCCGACGGCCCCGTGTGTGGCGGCTCACCAGCCAACATCTCGTACAGCACCGCCCCCAGCGCGTAGACATCGCTCCGGGGGTCCACGACCGGGTCGCCCGCCGCCTGCTCGGGACTCATGTACTGCGGCGTTCCGAGCGAGATTCCCGTCTGGGTGAGCCGGCTCCCGCCGGCCGACCGCATGGCCAGGGCGATTCCGAAGTCCGCCACGATCGGTTGCCCGTCGTGCAGCAGGACATTCTCCGGCTTGAGGTCGCGGTGGATCACCCCCTGGCGATGTGCATAGTCCATTGCGCTCCCGATGCCCTCCGTTAGCTGGAGCGCCTCGTCGATGGCCAGCTGCGTTTCACGATTCAGCTTGGTGCGAAGCGACTCGCCCTCCACATAGGGCATCACGTAGTACAGAAAGCCGGCCGCCGTTCCGGAGTCGTGCAGGGGGAGAATGTGAGGATGCTGCAGATTCGCGGTGAGCTTGATCTCGTTGAGAAACCGCTCGGCCCCGAGCAGCGCCGCGAGTTCCGTCTCGAACACCTTGATCGCGACGGGGCGCTCGTGCTTCCGGTCTTCCGCCAAGTACACCGTCGCCATGCCACCGTGACCGATCGCCTGCTCGATCACGTAGCGGTCGGCGAGGGCGGCTTTCAGACGGTCGAGTTGGTCGGGTTCCAGTGCCACGCGTGTCCAGCCCGGGTCAAGGATTGCACTAAGATGCGCGCAGGCACCGCGGGCAGCCAGCAGGGACGTCGACGGCCGGTCGCAGAGAGCGCGCTCCGTACGAAAGCCCCACGGCCACATGGCAGCCGTGGGGCTCGGAAATAACGTCCCGCCTTGGGTTAGCCCAGGCGCTTCCCGACGAACAGGCGGAACTGCCACGAGCGGTTTGACGCGAATATCGTGTCGAATGCGTCCGACAAGCCGATCGAGTAGCGCACGTCGAGGGCGAAGAACGCGCCCGAGGGCGTCCACTTCCCGAACTGAAGGCCGATCGGCCAGGCCCACTCCGGGCTCTTCTTCTGATCACAGGTCGAGGCGACGGGTGCCGAGCAGCTGATCGGAAAGGCAATCCCGATCCCCGTGTAAGCTCGGGTGCGAAGGCCGCTCCCCGACCCGTACGTGCCGCCGACCAGAAACGGAACCTCGATGTAGTCGAGCCGTGTGTCGCCGCCACCCTTTTGGACCCAGTTCCCCTCGAGGTTGAACACGACGTGGTTCCAGTTGCGCATCCCGGCCGCGATGCCTGCCGTACCGCCCCAGCGCGAGTCCGTGTTCACGCCACAGCAGAGATCGCCCAGGGTCGCGCCGCCCGAGATCGCGACGAACTTCGTCTGGGCCGTGGCGGGACCGGCGTACGCCAGCAACGCGATCGCGACAATCATCAACAGTCCGTGCATTTTCATGTAGGCCTCCTATTGGGGTTCAGTCCCGAAATGGTGATCGCTTGGTCCGCGAGTCCGCCGGGCGCACTGCGTCGAGCATGCGCTGCAGCTCCTCGTTGGAGAGCTCGAACGGATCGCTCTCGTAGCCCGGTGCCGGTACCCTCCGCAGCGTCTCGGGGTTCCCGCCGACCGGCGTGAACTCCCATTCGTTGCGCGACCGATCCCGGATCTCCCAGACGTGGCCGGTCCGGTCGGTGAATCGACGGTAGCTCATCCTGGCGGACCTCCTGGCGCAGCCGGCTTGTATTATGGCATGGTGTGGAGCGTCCGGCCACCGCGCCACGCCGACAAGTCCGGGAAGCTAGCGGTACGCACGCGGTTCCGCATCCGGCCCGTCACATCCTCGTGACGGACGTTACCGCCCGTGTGTCGCGCCGCCTTATGTTGAACGTCATACCGCGGAGTCACCCGAGGAGGTGGTCTCATGTCAAGACTCAGTTCGACCGCGCTGCGCAAGCTCGAAGGCCTGGAGGAGGCCCGGCGCAAGTGGGACCACGTCCGCTCGATGGTGGAACAGGCCGCCGGGCACAAGGCAGACATGGCACTGTTGCAGCGCATCGGTCGGACGGCAGCCGACGTCGGCCGCGTGCTCGACGAGGCCGGATATGGCGCCATGTCCCAGTCGGTGGCCCAGTTGGGCATGATCGTGCGGCGCACCACCACCAGCCAATCAAAGATCGGCACCATGCGTGAGCTCGTGGCCGCCGTGCGCACGGGAATCGATCAGGCGGAGCGGAACTTGGAGAAGGAAGCGCAGCAGGTGCAGCTGGAACGGCAGGCGCAGCAGGAACAGCAGGCGCAGCAGGGACAGCAGGGGCGGAAGAAGCCAGGCTAGGCGCGGCGCGCCATCCTCACAGCCGGAGCCGCATCCCCTCCCGCGCCAGCTCAAAGCCGCGGCGCCGCACCTCGGCAGCTTCCACCCCCTCGTCCAGCACCGGGTTGGTGTTGTTGAAGTGCGTGAAGATCACGCGCGCACCGGCCCGAGCGGATTCCTCGAGCAAGTCCATCGTGTGCGGCACGAGCGGGTGCGGAATGTCCTCGATCGCCCGCCCTGGCACCTCGCTCGCCGCATAGAAGGAGCCGTCGAGCAGGGCGGCATCGACCTCGCCGACCATTCCGACCAGCGAGTGCTTCCACGCCTCCCATCGGTCGATGTCCGGGACGTAGAGCAGCGAGCTGCCCGTCCCACGGAACACGAACCCGACCGTGTCGGAGAACTCCGGTCGGTGCGGCACGCGGATCATCCGCACCGACAGCCACTCATCCACCTTGAACCACTCGCCTACGGGCACCTCGGGGAAGTAGATCCGCCCCTCCTCCACCAGCAGGCTCCACGGGCCATTCGTCGACAAGTATTCCGCCATCACCGGCGTGCAGTACACCGGGGTGCGCCGCATGCCGAGCCCCTCGCGTCCCAACTGTGCCAGGCCCACGTAGTGCCCGATGTGGGCGTGCGTGAGGAAGATGCCGTCGAACGGGCGGCGGTCCGCAGCCCGGCGACGGAAGTCCGCATCCTCGATGAGATCGAGCTGCCGCGCGATGTCGGGGGTGGCGTCCACCAGGTAGTAGCGTCGCTGGTCAGGGTGCACCAGCGCCAGCGAGGCAACATTCCGTGGGTCGCGGCGGGCCCGCTCGCAGCGCGGCGTGTAACAGCCGACCTGGGGGATGCCACCATCCTGGATGGTGCCGAGCACGAGGGCGTAGGGCTCACCACTGCCCTTGAGCCGCGAGGCGAGGAGCCGCGTCGGTCGAGGTGCCAACGCGACCGCACCGAGCGCAGTCAGGAAATCCCGACGGGAGAGGCTCACTCCCGGATCCACTTCGCCAAGGTCTTCGCCACCACCGGGTGGTTCACGTAGCCGAACGACTTGTGCGGGTTGGAGCCGGCCGCGCCCACCCAGAACGTGTAGATGCGTGGTAGGTCTCGAATGCGGCGCACGAGCCCCCGTTCCTTCATCTTCGCGAAGTTGGCCTCGGCCTTCGCGTGGTGCACCACGAAGTCGTCGTGTGCGGCGATGTTGATCCAATCCCCGATGTTAGCAGGGTAGACACCGTCGTCCGGCTCATCGGCGTCATATAGGTGCCGCCGGATGATGCCGTCGCCGAGCGGACTTCCCATGGTGAGCCACAGCGAGACCTTCTTGTCGTGCACCCTGCGGTGCTCGCTCAGCCGTGAGAGCTTCCACAGCACGTCATAGGCGACGATACAGCCCATGCTGTGAGTGACCACGGCGAGGTCGTCACCCTGGCGCAGCGCTAGGCTCAGCACGCGCTGCACGCGGCGCCGAATCGCGGAGCCCCACTCACGCGTCCGCAGGTAGGCCCCCAGGTCCGGGAAGAGCCGCGCGATCGCCCCGATCCCAAGCCGCGTGAGGGATCCCAGTGGGCTCGCGACCCGCAGCACGTCGTCCAGAAAGCGCAGGTTGCGGTGCTCGCGTACCAGTTGCCTGTAGTGCTCGGCGGAGTGACTCCTGAGGGGCCGCGCCACCAGCTGGTCGAGCCACGGCTGATCTTCGCCCGGAGGCTCGAACACCTTGCCATGGCGCCGAACCATCGACTCAGCCCGCTCCGGCCGCGCCGCCACCATCAGCGCCGTGGTGAGGTCGCCGTAGTACGCCAGAGTCAGGCGCACGTCTCCCCGCTCGAGCTTCCGCGCAGCCGTCCGGTCGACCTGGGCGAGTCGCTCTCGAAGCGCGCGCTGCACGTGGGCGAGGAGAACGCGGCGCTGGGGTTTGGCGCCGCGCCCGTGCACGTAGATGATGTGCTTCAGTCGGAATCCTCCGCCGCCTCGTCGTCCTTCCCCGGTTCCGTGGATGGCGTCATGCCGGCCGCGCCCGCGAGCCCCATGACATTCGTGACGTTCAACGAATCGGCCAACCCCGAGGGCACGACCATCAGCGAGCCGCGCTTCACGATGCTCTCGTACAGCATGTTCATGGCCCGCAGGTTGAGCGCCATGGGGTGCTCACGATATTGCTCGGCCGCCTCGACGAACTTGCCGGCGATCTCCGTCTCGGCGGTGCCCAGGATGATCCGCGCCTGGCGCTCCCGCTCGGCCTGCGCCTGGCGGGACATGGCCTCCTCCAGCGCCTTGGGGATGATCACGTCCCGGATCTCCACCGACTGCACCTGGATCCCCCAGTCGTGCATCTTCTCGTCGAGGATACGCTGCAGCCCCTGCCCCAGCTCCTTGCGCGACTGGATCAGCTCGGCCAGGTCGTGCTTTCCGATGGCATCGCGCAACGCCGTCTGCGCCGCCAGCACCACGGCCTGCTCGTACTGTTGCACCTCGAGCGCTGCACGCTCGGCGTCGTACACGATCCAGAAAGCGATCGCGTCCACGTTCACCGGCACCGTGTCCTTGGTGAGGCACGACTCGGCGCCGAAGTCCGTGGTGCGGATGCGCTGGTCGATGTGGTAGCCGACCCGGTCCACGACCGGGATCACGTAGAACAATCCCGGACCCCGAAGCCCGCGGTACCTGCCCAGCCGCAGCACCACCGCCTTCTCCCACTGGTCGGCGAACTTGATCGAGGATCCGACCAGCGCGGCCGTCAGCGCCGTCACCACTGGCGCCACCACGGCGCGCCACGGCTCCCAGTCGATGGGCAGCGCGAACAGCGCGGCGCCCACCGCCGCGGCGCTCACTAGCCCGGAGATGACCGCCGCCGCCGGATAGCGCGTGTCATTGGGGGACTTGGTCGGGCGAGAAGGCGGGCCGCGTGTGACGCGGACCGGAAGAAACTCATCGTTCATGGTGAACCCCTCCTGGCGTTCGACTCACGCTCTGAGGAGCGGAGCGCGATCAAGGCTTCGATGACCTCATCGAGGGGAAGACCCAGGGCACCACACTGGGCGGCCACGTCCTGGCACAGGCGCTCCAGCTGGGCCCGGCGCTCGACGGTGTCCTGATCGGGCGGCGCGAGGCCAACGAAGGTGCCCTCGCCGCCCCGCGTGACGAGTACACCCAGCGTCTCGAGCTCCTGGTAGGCGTGAGCAACCGTGTTGGGATGCACCGCCAGGTCGATGGCGAGCTGGCGCACCGTCGGCAGCCGCTCACCCGTCTCGAGCGTCCCCGTGATCACCTCGAGCCACACGCGATCCACGATCTGGCGGTGGAGCGGATGATCGCCACCGGGATCGAGGTACAGTGCAAGCCGCTGGGCAATCCCGACGCGCTCTGGCTCGGTCATGGGAACCCTCGAAGGAACACTCGAAGGATACGGCGGCGGTGCGGCAGGAGCCAGCGTGCACTCGGCGGTCCGACCAATACAAAGCCCCACAACCGCTGGACGGCTGTGGGGCTCGGTTTGTCGCTCGCTCGCGGGGTGAGCGTCAGTTCTCGCTCTTCGGCACCTCCGCTACGGCCCCTCTCGCAGCGCGACGTTGCCGTTGACCGTCGCGATGGTCAGCAACCGGCCGCCGCTGCCCAGGGTCCCCCTCCAATCGCCGGGTCCGACCTCCACGACCTCGGTGAACTCCGAGCTGATGCTCCCGCTCGCGGTCGCCGCACGCACCACGGCGTTCGTCGCAGCCGGCACCTCCACCGTCACGTTCCCGTTCACCGAGGCGAACGCCAGGTCCCGGTCCCACGTCGTCAACCCGACGGTGGCGTCCACCGAGCCGTTCACGGTCGCCGCCAGCGCGAGCTGTGTGGTCGAAACACGAACGTCGCCGTTGATCGTCTCCAGGAACGCGTTGCTCAGCAGGTCGTCCGCTGTCACGGCACCATTGATGGTGTTCCCAGTAAACACCACCCCCGCCGGGAGCAGGACGGTGAAGTTCACTTCGACGTCGTTATTTTGCACGCTCATGTGCCCCTGCTCGCCAGGGAGGCACTCGTTGGCCGGCTGGCCCGGCACGTCGGGATAGACCGCACAGATCGTGACGCCACCGGCGTGCTCCACCACCTCGACCGTCACCGAGTCCGGATCGTTCGCGTCGGAGCGCTTGAACGCAGACACCTCGGCCGTGCTGCCGGAAGCCAGCGTCACCTCGATGCTACCGTTGATGCCCTTGATCTCGAGCTCGTCGCCCTGTGCGATCTGCCCGCTCCACTCGTCCGTCAGCTCCCCCGGCCCGGTGGACTCGCCACAGCCCAGCACGAAGGCTCCCGCGAGCAGCGTGAGCGACACCGCCTGCGCCGATCTCCTCATGTCTCCTCCCAACAAGGTTGGTGCGTGGGGTTGGCTTCGAACGAAATGTAATGTGCGCCTACGCGCAGCCCAACGGACAGGAGCGCGCGTAGACCGGTGCGCCGGCGGGCGGCGCCGTCACCAGCGCGCGTGCCCAATCCACCGTGAGATCCTGCAGGTCCGGTCCCAGGATCTCGATGGCCTCCTCACGCACCTCCCCCAGTCCCATGTCATACGCCATCACGAGCTGCGTCACCGTGGCCGGATCGTGGCTCATGATACGCGCGGCGGTCGCGTCGGCGGCCGCCAGATCGGCGCTGGCCAGCACCAGCCAGGAACCGCCCCGCTGTCGCATGTCCACGGGCCGCCCACCATAGCCGGTAGTCGGCCCCTGGCCCTCCATGCCGATCGAAAAATCCACCACGGCCAGGTCCGCGTTGATCCCGGCCGCCACGTCGAGGTATTCCTGAGCGATGGACGCCGGCGTGCTGTGGTTCAGTCCCGAGCCGCGGTTCCAGCTGTCACCGACCCACTGCGCGTATCGGCCCAGCGGGGTCACGCCCACGAAGTTCTTGAAGGCCAGGGTGAGTTGCGCACCGAGGTGCGTCTTGGCCACCGGGATCGATATTACGCGGTCCGCCTGCGCCACCATGCTGTAGACCGTGATGCTCCCTCCCGGCCTGGTGGACGGGACCTCCGTCCAATTCGGGGAGTCCACCTCGAGCGACACCACGTCCACCGGCTTGCCGTAGTGGTTGCTGAGCCGCACTACCTCGTCCGACAGCGTGGTCGACCCGTCCAGCGTGGTCGCCCAGCGCCAGTTGAGCGTGGGCATCTGGGATCCGTCACCGATCAGCACTTCGGCAGCGCCCGCCTTGAGACACTCCTCGGCCACTGCCACCACGATCTCCACCTTGGTGCACTCCCCACTGGTGAAGATCGTGCCGGAGTCCCCCCACGGCAGCGTGACCATGTTGGGCTTGATGAACACGGTCTCGTCCTGCTGCACCACCGCGCCGATGCCGTCCAGCCGGTTCAGCGCCTCCTCCGTCATGCCGGCGAGATCGGTGCCTTGCACGGCCGAGACGGGGATGATGGGGTCGTTGGGCCCCGGAGGATTCCAGGGCGGAGGTAGGGGCGGCGGGGGTTCGGACGGCCCGCCCGGTCCCGACGGATCCGTGGTTCCGCCGGAACAGCCACCGGCGGCGACGCCGCCCAATGCCGCGGCCGTGAGATGCACGAACTCGCGTCGACTCAGCTTGCGCATCGTGTCCCCCCTCGATCTACCGCCCTACCCGTCCAACCATACGATCACACTACGCTCGTACTACACACCAAATGCCGGTTTGGATTCACCCGTCGCAGGAGCAGAAAGCCGAACGACCGACTCGCCATTACCGTAGCGAGTCGGTCGCTGACAGAGCTATGGGGACGTCGCCGGCTACACTGGAGCCTTGTCCAGGACCATGAGGAGCAGCAGCGTCGGGAGGTACGCCACCGAGGCGAGAAACAGCCTTCGGGCACCCGCCGTGGACGGTCTCAGCGCCAAGCGCGTCCCGTAGGCCGCGAATGCCGCGCCGAGGATCAGCGCACTCACCAGATACACCGTGCCGGTGAGTCCGATGATGGTCGGCAGGGCACTCACCGGCACGAGCAGCAGAGCGTACGCCGCGCTGTGCGTTCCCGTGAGCCTGCCGGTGGGATCCAGGCCGCTCAACGTCACGAACCCACCGCGCCGGTAGTCCTCGCGGTACATCCAGGCCAGCGCCAGGAAGTGCGGGATCTGCCACAGGAAGAGAATCCCGAACAACACCCACGCCGCGGGAACCAACGCGCCGCCCGCGGCCGTCCACCCTCCCATGATCGGGAGCGCGCCGGGCACCGCCCCCACCAGCGTGGCGTGCCACGTGCGACGCTTGAGCGGGGTGTAGAGGAACACGTAGCTCGTGGCGGTGAAGGCGGCCAGGAGTGCGGTGATGCCGTTGACGAGCGCCACGAGATAGAGCGTTCCCACCACAACCATCGCACCGCCGAACCACAATGCCGTCCCCGACCGCAGGCGCCCCGACGGCAACGGGCGGCCCCGGGTGCGCTGCATCAGTCCGTCGGCATCCCGCTCCCACCACTGATTCAGGGCGTTGGTGCCACTGGCGACCAGCGCGGTCCCGATCAGCGCGTGAACGAAGAGCAGAACGTCGATGCGCCCCCGCGCCCCCAAATAGAATCCCGCCGCCGTCGCGATGAGCACGAGACGGGTGATCTTGGGTTTGGTGAGCTCGAACAGCGCGCGCATGTCAGAGCCTAGTCGCGAGGTCGACCAGCGCCTCGACCCCGCCCGTCGTCACGTACGCGATGGTGCCCGTCTCATCGACCAAGTAGACGATGCGCGGGTGCACGATGTCTCCCGTGTCCTCGTCCCGGGAGCGCGCGACGCGCCAGGCGTCCAGCGTTCTCTCGACCGCCCCGACGCTCCCGCTCAATACGTGCTCGTCCTCCTCGAGCTCCCACTTGCGCGCGATGGCACCGAGCCGACTGGGCACGTCACGCCACGGATCGAGCGTGATCACGATCAGCGGTGGGGCCGCGGCCCCGAGCCGCCGCCGTGCCTGCCGCACGTCGTGCACCACCATGGGACAGACGGTCTCGCAGTGGGCGAAGCCGAAGGTCACGAAGAAGGAGCGGCCCGACAGGTGCGCCAGCGTGAGGCTGTCCCCGTACTGGTCGAGCAATCCCAACGCGGGGGCATCACGGTCGAGCCGCGGGTAGTCGGCGGGTAGCGGGCCCACGCCCACCGGTGGCAATGGCTGCGCGGCGCCGGCCACGCGGAGTCCCACCGCGCCGCCTCCACCCAATAGCACTATCGCGAGCGCGCCGAGCAGCACGCGGCCCCGCGTGCTCCGTGCCGCGCCCGACACAGCCTGCGTAAGCGCCGAGCCCCAGATGAACGTCAGCATCCCGAACATGATGACGGGCTGGAGAATCAGCGCCGTCCAGCCCGAGGCATCGGGCAGTCCGTCGGGACGCGTACCGAAACAGACCGCCCGCGCACGGAACACCCACTCCGGGGCGTCCGCGGCGAGCGGCCAGAGAGCAAGCGCCCACCACACGGCCGTGATGGCAGTGATGACGCCGAAGGCGACGAAGGGAGCAGAACCCGGTGGGCGCACCTTCCGGTCAGCCGACCTGCCAGACGGCGGAGAGCAGCTTCCAGTTCACGAAGTAGTACAGCACGAAGACCGCCAGAAACACGAACACCATCACCATCGTGCCCGGCGCGTTGAGCGTGCGGTCGTCACTACCCTGCTGCGACGGTATCGGCCTCGGAGGGTTGGCCACCCCGGGCGGCTGCGCTCCCGCCTCCAGAGGTTTTCCGAGGAACACCGACCATACGGTGACGATGATGTAGATGGCCCCACCTGCCGCCGCGAGCAGCCCGCCGATGGCCATGACGGCCAGCAGCAGATCCACCGCCGGCGAGAACTGCAGGTCGAACGGCGCCTGGGAGAAGGTGATGTCCCAGTGCCGCCGCGGCACGCCGAACGTCCCGGCAAACGTCATGCTGACCGTGAAGATCAGCATCCCCGCGGCGAACAG
The DNA here is from genome assembly GCA_039592335.1 of Gemmatimonadota bacterium. GTDB lineage: Bacteria > Gemmatimonadota > Gemmatimonadetes > Gemmatimonadales > GWC2-71-9 > WVYX01. The sequence continues at coordinate 188,350 of JBDHBX010000001.1, forward strand.
GTACGGCTGCACCCGTGCCAGGGGCCAGAACGCGATCTGCTTGCGGAAGATCAGCGGGATCACGTAGTAGGTCACGCCCATGAACGCCGTCGTGGTCCCGGCCACCACCGCGGCATGGAAATGCCCCGGCACCCGCAGCGTGTTGTGGGCGATGATGTTGATCTGTTCCGTCCCGAAGGTGACACCCGTGATGCCGCCCACGAACCCGAAGAGGATAACCGAGAAGACGAGGGAGCTGAACCCCGGATCACCCCACGGCGCCTTGCGCAACCACTCGAACAATCCCTTGGTGAGCCCGCGCATGCGCTGCCCCACCTCCATGCCGGCCGGCACCGTGAAGCCATGGATCATGCTGGCCAGCACCGCCAGGTACATCGCGTAGCTCGTGTTCCACACCTTCCACGACGGCCCCATCCCGGGATCCACCAGCAGGTGATGTGCCGACGCCATGGAGATGAACAGCACGTAGAGGACGAACGCCGTGCGGGAGATCTTCTCGTTGATCACGACCGCGCCGATGGTGAGGGCGCCCAGCAGGTACCAGATCGACACCATGGCGGCGACATTGATCTGCTGTGAGGAGTGCCCCAGCCCCCACCACACGAGGCGGTAGATCTGGGCATCCACCTCGCCGATCCCGAGCGACCAGAAGAAGGTCGGGATGTAGATCGCCGCCCCGTGGCCCAGCGTGATCACCGCAATGATGGCCGCGCAGGCCGCACCGAAGGTGACCAGGGGCACCGAGCCCTCGTAGGTCTTTTCCCGCTTCGCCACGACCAGGGTGGCGAAGAAGATGCACGTCACCACGAGGGCGCCCACCGCGAAGAAAATGACGCCCAGGTAGTACCACGGGCTCGCCTTGAGCGGCACGTACGACGTGAACAGCACGTCGGCTTTCCCGGCGAACATGGTCCACTCGATGATGAGCGTCCCCGTCACCATCAGCACGAACGACGCCCACGCGAGCTTCGGGGTGGCCACTCTGCTGTTCAGCAGCACGGCGCTCGCGAAGTAGAGCACCGCCATCTCGAAGAACAGGATGAAGAAGATCAGCATGTTCATCCCGTGCACCGTGAGCAGTCGGTAGAACCACTCGGCGCTCAATAGATGCACCACCTGCCAGCGCGTCAGCATGACGAGAACGGCGGTGATGCCGCCGATCAAGAGCGCCACCGTGGCCACGACCGCGTTGGCCTTGATCAGCCCGTCGGCCTGGGCGTGGACCCTCAGCCCGGTGGTGGGGCACGTGCGGAACGTCCCGTTCATTGCTCACCTCCCGCGCTGCTCGCCAACGGCGCGTCGGGGTCGATGACCTCGACCTTCCCCAGCATCAGGTGGTGCCCAATGCCACAGAACTCGTTGCAGATGATGCGAAAGTCGCCGGCTTCGGTGGGGGTGACCCGCAAGCCATAGTCATAGCCCGGCAGCACCTGGAAGTTGATGTTCATCGGTTGGAGGCTGAAGCCGTGGTTCAGATCCACCGACGACAGATGCAGCGTGTACTCGGCACCCTTCTGCAACCGCAGCACCGGTGTCCAGCTCCACATCATCCCCACGAGATAGACGTCGCTGCCGGGCGGCGGCTCGACCACTGGCAGCCCGTTCTCGGTGCCCACCTGGTAGGTGCGGATGAACTCCTGCGTGCGTGCCATGAAGGCTTCGGGGTCCACCTTGGCGCGGATCCCTGACGGGTTCTGGGCGCCGCGCGCATGCCAGATGGGCATCATGGCGAACAGCACGATGCACCAGGCAAAGGCCACGCCGACCCAGATCTTCTCGGATCGGTGCGCCGGCTTCCACCAGACCCCTTTCGGGGGTTCGATTCCGGTTTGCATGGTTGCTCCGAGTCAGGGCAGCGGGGCCTGCGGGAGGGACATCACCTCCACGAGACCCCACAGGGTGTAGAAGATGACCATGACGGCGATGCCCGCCGCGAGCAGGAGAAACGGGTTCTCGTAGATGCGTTGACCGAGTGGGACGCGCTCACCGGTCCCCTCTCGGTCGTGCTCCAGTTCCGCCATTGCCGACTCCATGTCAGAGGTACAGGCTCGAACGGCGCCGCGACTCGTGTGGTCATTGCCCGCCGCAGGCGGCGCTGCTTGGTTGCTTCGAACGACTTCAAGCCCGGGAACGGTGACCCGGAGCGTCATTGGCGATGCTGGAGGGGCGGCCCCCTGTTGTCCGTAGGGAGGGAGCCTATATATGTTAAAACGATGATAATATCAGGAATTGGAGCCCGCAATAGTGGAGTATGTCGTTCGCGTTTGTGATCATGGCCAGGATTGGTAAACGCTTAGAGCACAGCACGTTACGGCTGCTGAGCCCGGTGGACGCCTGGATGAACCGCCTCTACGGCTGGCGGTTCAACCCGGTCTATCACAGCGGGGCTCTGACGCTCGTGCTGCTCAGCGTGGTCACCCTGACTGGGCTGTATCTCATCTTCTTCTACCGGATCGGGAGCCCCTACGACTCCGTGGTGCGCCTCACGGAGCAGCCCTGGCTGGGGCGCTGGATCCGGTCGCTGCACCGCTACGCCTCGGATGCCGCCGTCGTGGCGGCCCTGCTGCACCTCTTTCGAGTCTTCGCCCAGGGCCGCTCCTGGGGACCCAGGGCGCTCGCGTGGGTCTCAGGGCTGGTGCTCCTCTTCATCACGTTCGTGTGCGGCTGGACCGGGTACGTGATGGTGTGGGACGTGCAGGGGATCGAGCTGGCCAAGGAAGGGGCCCGCTTCCTCGACGCGCTTCCACTGTTCTCGGAGCCCATCGGACGGGCCTTCGTGGGTGATCGGGAGATTCCCCGGGCATTCTTCTTCCTCAATCTGTTCTTGCACGTGGCCCTGCCCGTGGGGATGGCGATCCTGCTCTGGGTCCACGTGGCCCGCGCTGCCCGCCCCGCCCTGCTCCCACCACGCGCCCTCACCTGGGGCGTCATCGTGCTGCTCACGGTGATGTCGGTCGGATGGCCCGCCGCCATCGGGCCGGCGGCCGACCTGTTCCGTCTCCCCGAACGTGCGCCGTTCGACGTGTTCTACTCCTTCTGGCTTCCCATCACCCAGACGGTGTCGGCGGGGTGGGCATGGGTCGCGGGGTTGGCGGTCTGCAGCGTGCTCGCCCTCACCCCCTGGTGGATCGGGCCGCGCCGGGCAGCGCGTCCTCCCGCATCGGTCGTCAACCAGCGCACGTGCGATGCCTGCGAGCAGTGCTACCAGGACTGCCCCTACGAGGCCATCTCCATGGTGCCGCTGGCCGGCTCCCGCAAGGGCATCGTGGCCCAGGTGGATCCGGCCCTGTGCGTGAGCTGCGGCATCTGCTCGGGGTCGTGCGCGCCCATGGGCGTGGGGCCTCCAGGTCGCACGGGTCGCGACCAGTTGGCCGAGGTAAGGACCTTCATTGCCGAACACACCATGGGGCCGCGCGACGTCGCGATCGTGGCGTGCAGCCGCGGCGCCGGAAACGTCACGACACTCGAGCGGGTGGACGGGTCACCGGTGTTCGCGGTGCACTGCATCGGGAGCCTGCACACTTCCGTGGTCGAGTTCCTGGTGCGCTCGGGGGTGGGGGGCGTCCTCATCGCGAGCTGCCCACCACGCGACTGCTGGAATCGCGAGGGACCGCGCTGGCTGGAGCAGCGGCTGTACCACGGTCAGGAAGCGGAGCTGCAGGAGCGCGTGGACCGGCGCCGCGTGCGCGTCGCGTACGCCGGTCTCGGCGAGCGGGCTTCCCTGCTGCTCGCACTCGCCGCGTACCGCGCTGAGGTGGCGGCGCTCGAGACAGCGCAGGGTGAGACGGACATCGACCTGGGGATCGAATGCGAGGCGACGGGCGCGCCGTCGGCCGCCACATGAGGAAACGTGTGTGGCCCATCGTCGGCGCGGCGGCAGCGCTGGGCCTCACCGCCGCGTTGGGCGCGCTCTCCCAGGTGCCGTACGAGCCGAGCGGCGCCGGTCGCGCCGTGGTGCGATTTGCCTGGCGCGCGCGCAGCGTGCGGGTGGAGGAGTGCCGTGCCCTCACCCCGCAGGAGCAGGAGAACCTGCCGGCACATATGCGCCGCGCGGAAGTGTGCGAGGGAACCGTGCTGCCGTACCGGCTGCAGGTGCGTGTGGACGGAGAGCTGCGGCTGAATCAGCTCGTCGAGCCCGCCGGCGCCCGGGGGGATCGCCCTCTGTTCGTGTTCGAGGAACTGGAAGTGACCCCAGGGCCCCACCACCTGGAGGTCGCCTTCGAGCGGGTGGGTGACGCTGCCTCGGGCGATACGGAGCCTGGCGCGACGCCGGCGCAGCTCGCGCTCACGCGGCAGATCGAGCTCGCCGTCAACGAGGTCGCCCTGATCACCTACGATGCGACCCGGCGGGAGCTGGTGGTACGGGGACACGGCACACCGGAGCCGCGCTGACCGTTCGGTGCGCCGACGTCCGCCTGACACACGTAGCCCGAATCGCAACTTGAACCGCCGACACCCACCTGGGTATCGTTCCTGCCGATCACCCGCCGCCGGGCTGCGCCCGGCGGCCATACAATTCCGGCACACACACGAAGGTCAACGCACGCATGCTAATGACCGTCCGACACACCCGATTTGCCACCTACACACTCGTGGCCGCACTGGCGGCCGGCTGCGCCGCCGAGGAAGCCGGAGACCCGCTTCCCGAATCGATCCACGGCATGCCTTTGGTCGAGTCCCACTCGGGCAGTGAGGCGGCCGACATCCTGGTCGAGATGCACAAGGCGGAGGTGGTGCCGCCCGAGAACTTCATCGGCCACTACGGCACCGAGGAGATGGGCGCGGTGCTGTACGTCAGCCGGTTCGAGACCGAGGCCGCCGCGGACTCGTTCCTCGTCGCCATGGCGACGCGGATCGGACCCGGCAGCAGCGGCTACGGCCACCACGGCAGCTTTGACGCCGCCGACCACTTCGTGCACATGGTGTTCGGCCACGGGCAGGTGCACTACTTCTACGCCGAGGCCGAGGACCTGATCTGGCTCGCGGTAGATGCGCGTCTCGCGCGCCCTGCCCTGGCGGAGCTGCTGCAGACGGCGACGGATTCCATTCCGTCGTTCGAGGAGATCATGAGGGGGCAGCCGGCAGCTGAAACAGGAGCCGGCCAGCCGTAACCCGGCTTTGAGACCAGAGTGAGGAAGCCCCACAGCCGACGCTCGACTGTGGGGCTTCGGTTCTCGAGGAGCCGACGCCCTAGAACCGCACCACCGCAGCCGCCCAGTGGAATCCCGCCCCGAATGAGGTGAGCAGCACGAGATCGCCGCGCTCTATCCGTCCGTTGCGCCGCGCCTCCCACAGCGCGATGGGGATCGAGGCCGAGCCGGTGTTGCCGTACTCGTCCACGTTGACGTAGAGCTTCTCGGGCGGCAACTCCAGCGCGTCGGCCACCGCCTGCATGATGCGCAGGTTGGCCTGGTGCGGCACGACCAGCGCGATCTCCTCCAGCGGGATGCCCGCCAGCTCCAGCGCGTCACGGCTCGCCTGGCTCATGCGCTTCGTGGCCTCGCGGAATACGGCGCGGCCGTGCATCACGAGGTGCAGGTGCTCCCCACGCTGCGCCTGCTGGAGGGTGAACGGCGCGCGGGAGCCGCCCGCCTCCCGCCCGAGGATGCCCGATTGACTGCCGTCGGTCCCCGCCACGGCGGAGCGGATCTCGGCCGCGGCCGGGTCGGCGCCGATGACCGTCGCCCCGGCCCCGTCCCCGAACAGCACACAAGTGGCCCGGTCCTTCCAGTCCATGTGCCGGCTCAGCAGTTCCGCGCCGATCAGCAGGACGCGGCCGCCGTGTTGCTGTACGCGCGCGCGCGCCAGGTCCAGACCCAGCACGAAGCCGGCGCAGCCGCTCTTGCCGAGATCGTACGAGGGAATCTCCCGCAGACCCAGCAGGTGCTGCACGTAGGGCGCCGTATCGGGCCAGCACGCCTCCGGCGTGTCGGTCGCGACGATGAGCTCGTCGATGTCCTGGGGGGAGCATCCAGCGTCGTCCATGGCGGCGCGGGCGGCGGCGGCGGCGAGATCGGCCGTGGTCTGATCACCCGCCGCGATGCGGCGGCGTTTGATGCCCGTGCGGCTCGTGATCCACTCGTCCGAGGTGTCGACGTACTGCGCCCACTCCTCGTTCGGCATGACCCGCTCGGGCAGGTAGGCACCCAGTCCGAGCAGTCCGATCGGATGGATTTGCGCCATTGGCGCTTCCTCCGTGCTGGCTGGGCCGCGGCTAACGCCGCGCCGCGTCCGCCTCCTCCTCCGTATGGAACAGCTGCCCGGTATCCAGCTCCAGCACGATGCGGTCGAGATCGTACACGTGGTCGAGCGACGCACGGATGGCCCGCACGTCCACCATGATGTTGCGGCCCTGCTCCGGCAGGTAGATGAAGTCGCGTGATAGTCCCTGGATGTTGCGGTCGAAGTTGAGCCCCACCAGCTCCAACTCCGGCGTCACCGCCGGCGAGCCCGAGTTGCCGCCGTACGTGTCGGCGGTGGACACGAAGTTGAGCGGGGTGCGCAGGTCGAGCCCCGCGGGGGGCTGGTGCCACCGCTGCGGCAGGCTCCAGTCGATTGCGCCCTCGTGCGCGCGGAATCGGTCGTACAACCCGAAGAAGGTGGTGTACGGCGGCGCCACGGTGCCGTTGTACTCGTAGCTCATGACCACGCCGTCGGTGATGCGCGGTGACGAGGTGCCGTCGGGCGGCACGTCACGGCCGTACACCTCGAAGCGCACTCGCCCCAGGTCGCTGGCGAGCCCCCGCTCCTCGGGGTCCAACCGATTGAGCATCATGGAATACCGCTGGTACTCGGGCAACAGCGCCGCGGCCAGCTGCAGCATCGGGTCGCTCAGCGCAAGCGTGCCGCTCTCGATCACAGCGGCAGTCGAGGCGGCGTCGCGCAGCGCCGACTCGGTCAGGAGTCGCTCGGCTGCCCGCTGGGGCGTCTGTCCCTGCAGCGCGGCGCGGGTGATCGCGTGGTCCTCACCGAACGCGTCGGCGAAATCGGCCAGTCGGGCCGCCAGATAGCGGCGCTCCAGCTCGAGCGGCCTGTCGCCCACGACGAGCACGCTGTCGCGCAATGCGGCCAGCGTGTCGCCACCCACGCCTGCCGACCGCGCGCGGGCATACACCCAGCCCGCCAACGCGCGCCGCATCGTGGCCGAGCCGTAGGTCGCGTGCGCCAGCCGGTAGAACGCCGCAGTGGGCGCCGCCAGCGACCGCAGCTCGTCCTGGATCTCGGCAAGCCGGCCGAGCACCCCGCCATAGCGCTCGCTCAACTCGGGGCTCGCGGCGATGGCCTCGCGCAGCTGTCGCTCGGCGTCCGCCTTGCGGGCCATGATCCCCTCATCCTCCAGTGCCGCCAGGCGGCCCGTGGATGCCTTGAGCGAGTTGGAGAGGGAGAACATGCGGTTGCGCACGTCCATCGCCTCGGCTTCGGTGGGTGCCGCCGCGCGGAACTCGTCGAGGGCGTGGTGCCGACCCGCCAACCAGGCGATCCGGGCGGGCACCTCCATGTCGCGCTGGTACTCGAGCTGCGAGATCGTCCTCAGTCGGTTGGTGGAACCGGGGTTGCCAATCACGAACACCACGTCGTCTTGCTCCACGCCGTCCATGCTCCAGCCGAAGTGGTGGTCGGGCTGATACGGATTCCCGTCGGCGTCGTACACCCGCAGGAAGGCGTAGTCCAGCGCGTAGCGCGGGTAGGTGAAGTTGTCGGGGTCGCCGCCGAAGAAGCCGAGCTGCAGCTCCACGGCCGCCACGAGCCGCACGTCGGTGAAGCGCCGGAACACGTACGCCGAGTAGCGCCCTCCATTGTAGAGGGAGATGGACTGCACGCGGATCGAGTCGCCCTGCTCCGCGTACTCTTGCTTCAGACGCGCCTCGATGGCGTCCAGCGTCTGCCGCAGCACCTCATCCCGGCCGGCCTCGGCCGCCGCATCCACCGCGGCAAACACCTCGTCCGAGACGTCCAGCGCAGCGAGGAGCTGGTCCGCGTAGTAGCCGGGGATGGGCCGCTCCTCATCCAGCGACCGCGAGAAGAACCCGTTGTCGAGCAAGCCCTCACCGGGTGCGCTCACCTCCGATACGCGGCTGCGCACGCAGTGATGGTTGGTTGCCACCAGGCCGTTGGGCGAGACGAACGATGCCGAGCAGCCCGGAATGCGCAGCACCGAGAGCCGCGCCTGCTCGAACCACGCCGCGCTGGCATCGAAGCCGTACGTCTCGGTGAAGTAGTCGCCCGGCGCGTACTCGAAGGTCCACATCTTGCCGTAGTCGAAGCGGCCGCCGCTGACGGCATCGAGGCCGGGAGCGCCGATCTGGGCCTGGGCCGGCCCGGCCACCAGCACGGCAACACACACCATCATGAACCCAGCAAACGTCGGCCGAACGACCGTCTCACCCCGCCTGCGCAACACCCCTATGGATCGCATCCTCACCCCCTCGTACCGGTACACGTCATCTTCATGCCCCGCTTCACCCGTCACCGCTACTCCTGCGTGGGGTGTTCGGCGGGAGGTGGCTCATCGGACGTAACCTCGTGCTCGTGCGCGATGACCCAGCGTCCGTCGTCACCCCGCACCAGGACATGAGTCCACACGAGAGTCGGTGTCTCCGAGGAGCCCCCTTGCGTCAGCACCGCCACGACGGTCGGGCTGAGCACCTGCACGTGCAGCACCTGATGCGTGAACGTGACGTCCTGATGTCTCGGGTACCACGAGCGCACCACGCGCTCTAGCCAGTCCCGGCTCACGTGGCTGCTGGTGCCTCCCACATACACGAAGTCCACGCTGTCCAGGTAGTGGTCCAGGACACGCTCCGGATCGTGCGCATTCATCGCCTCGAACAGCTCCCCCATCACCTCCACGACCTCGGTCGCGATCGCGTCCCGCTCCGCGTCCGTCAGCTCCGGCGCGACGGGTTGGCACGCGCCGGTTGAGAGCGCAGCGAGCAGTATTGCCGGTACCCAGTACCGCATCGGTCCTCCTACGTTCAATACATGTAGAAGCGGCTGTCGCGACCTCCAAAGCGGCGGGTTGACACCCGCCGCTCGATACCCGCGCTCGCAAGATATCAGGTGGTACCACACCCCTGCAGTGTGTGTAGAATTAGGGCCGTGAAAAACCTCGTCCTGGTCACCGTGCTGTGCCTCACCGTGCCCGCACCGCTCGAGGCACAGGGTACCCGTCGCCTGTTCCCAGCACGGGACCTCATGCCGACGCTGGTAACCGCGCCACGCGATCCGGTGACGAAGGCGGAGCTGCTCTACGTGGCGGACAATCCGGACGCCTTCGGCGACGGCGTCGAGGCGGAGCTGGCACTGGGGATCACGCTGCCCGTCTACCTCCTCACGGGTCATACGGATCAGGACGGCTTGGTGGTGGGCATCGAGGGTGGAGGGTTCGCCAGGTTCGGCCTCCAGCTCACCGAGCGTGAGCTGATCAACACCGATTGGATCTTCGCCCTGCCCCTCGTCTGGCACCGTGGAGATCACTGGCTGCGGCTGCGTTACTACCACACGAGCAGCCACCTGGGCGACGAGTACAGCCGGCGCTTCGAGGTGGACGGCGACAACTTCTCTCGCGACGCGGTCGACGCTCTGGGGTATCTGCGATCCGTGTCCATGCTAGGGCTCTACGGCGGCCTCGGCTACGCCTACAACGTGCACCCCGAGGACTCGAGGCCGTGGACGATTCGGCTCGGGGCGGAACTAGTGCCTAGGCGCGACGAAGACCCCTTGCTGCCATACGCCGGGGTGGACGTGCAGCTGGAGGAAGACAACGATTGGGAGCCACGCCTGAACGTGCAGGCCGGCGTGTGGCTGCCCAGGGTCGCGGGGCGACGCGCCATCCGGCTCGGCCTGGAGTTCCTCACCGGCCCGTCACCGCTGGGCCAGTTCCAGGGCCAGCAAACCACACAGATTGCCCTGGGCGCCTTCGGCAACCTCTAGGGTGCCAAAGGCAATGGGCACCTTCCCACAGGGAAGGTGCCCACTCCCGTTCCTTCTCCAATCCAGCTATTCCACCCCTACGCCGTCACCTTACGGCAGGGCATTAAGCGTGTCGAGCGTGTTCTGCAGAATGTTCAACACGTAATACGGCGAGTGGATGCCGAGACTCCGGTCCTCACTCAACATCTGCCAGTTGATGAACGCCGCCGCGAGATCGTTCCGCAGATGGAGAGTGTCATCCGGCGTTGTGGCCGTTACCGGGATGTCAATGTACCCAGCCGTGTCGATGATCGCCCTCGCGAACAGATCGGCCTCGATGAGGTCGAGCACATTCTGCACGTTCGTCTGACGAGAGGTGGTATCAAAGTCGTCGTCGAACTCGGTGAGGGCGCCGTGACAGGCTGCGACGTCACACGACTCCGTGTAGTCCTCCTCGGTGCCGTGATACTCGTACGTCATCATCCACGTGTGGCCGCCCGCCTGGTCGCCACGGGGCTCGGCCATGTGGCAGGTCACGCACCCGTTGGCGTTGACGGTCGCCGTCCCGTGCGCGTTGGGTCCAGTCGGAATCGTCGTCGAGCCCGGGAACGCAAAGGCACCAGTAGCGGTCAGAGTGTTGGCCTGCGGACCGTGATGGACGCCGTACCGGCTGGACGTGAGTGCAATGGTGCCGGCCGGATCGGTCAGGTCCGGCACCTGGCTTGAGCTGAGCGACCGGGCCTGGTGGCAGCTCGCACAGATGTTGGCCTCGCCAATGTCGAACGTCGCGCCACCGACCAGCAGCGGCACCGGGTCGTCGTAGATCCGCATGTAATCGGCCTGCGTGTACGACGTGTGGATCGCGTGGCAGGTGCGGCAGTTCACGGGCGACGGGTTCGAAATGGCCGCGGAGGTTCTACCGCCTGGGTCGGAGGCCTCCATCACCTCAATGTGGCCCTCGTGCGTGTGGCAACCCGCGCAGGACGTGCTGTAGCCACGCTCGAACGTCGCGGGCTCACCCTCGCGGCCGTTGCGGTGGACCGAGGCGTCGTACTGCACCTGACGCGAGAACAGCTCCGTGTCGTTGACATGGCAGTCCGTACAGGTCTCCGCAGCGTTGATGCCGTCGGCGCCGTCAGCACCATCGGCACCGGCGGCACCGTCGGCACCAGCCGTTCCCTGCGGGCCCTCGCAGCCGACAATCATCAACGCGAAGAACGCTACGCCCACCAAAGTTGACAGCTTCTTCATCGTGCTCTCCTCCCCCTTTCGCATCCCCTATAGAGCAGGCATCGATGTTTGGAACGCTTGGCCTCACCTGTCACGAAGATTGGACAGGGGAGACTCTCAATACCCAAGGGGCAAGCTAGATGACCGAGTTAAAGATTCCCTGAAGACTGGGTGAAACGAACCACCCCAGTGGTAGTGCCGAATACGGGACAAAAACACATAGGGATGTCAGATCTGCCGCGCGGCGTTGCCGACAGCCTGCTATGGCCAACAGGGACAAAAAAAGTCGGGAGTGTTCCCGACCATCTGCGAACGCCCGTTCAGCCCTGAGGGGCGCTACGCCTCGAGGAGAACGGCCTCCAGCCGGTCGGCCAGCGCCTCCAGCTGGCGGCGGCGCTGCATCTCGGTGTTCGCGCGGATGGAACGGGACACGAAGAACGCCCCGCCAGCCGAGAAGCTGAGCCCGATGAGCATGGCCAGGCCGTAGGCCTCCTGCGGCGCCCCGATGGCGAGCCAGGCCGCGCTCCCGAGTAGGCCACCTACTACGAACCCGGCGAACCCACCCACGATCCGCCCGCCGATGTGGGGCAGCGTCTCCTCCAGGTAAAGGGTGGTGCGGCCGCCCTGCGGCGTCACGGCGACCCGGACGTGGCGGCCCACACCGCTCGCAGTGGAGGAGCTCCACACCAGGGACCGCCCCACCCGCGCCACGTCACCGAGCATACCGAGGGTGCGGCGGATCTCCTGCACCATGACCTCGTACGCCTCCTCGGAAGGTTCGCCGTCCACCGTGCGCTCCAGGTGCACGGCAATTGGGGCGCTCCAGGTCCGCGGTGGTCGAGCGACCTCCAGCGCGGCAGGGGCCGCCGCCTTGGGAGCCAGCTCCGCCATGGCGTCGCGCACGTGCCCCGGCGGGATGCCCACCTGCGCGCCCACCTGTTCGATCCCCCCGACCGAGAAGGTCACGTCCTCCGCGGTGGGGTACTTGGCCTGGAGCTCCGCCGCGCGCGCGATCACGCGCTTCAGATCGGCGTCGCTGTACCGGGGACCGGCGCCTGCGCTGCCGGTAACCGTCACGAACGCCTCCACGAACCCGACCGGCGTCGCAAAGCGGTCGTCCCGCCGCATCGCCAGCGCCCGGGCCAGCACCTGCTCCAGCCGGCCGGGCAGGCCGTCCAGTTGCTCCCGGTGGTGCGCCTCGGCGTCCACGAATCGGCCCAGGCGCACCGCCTCCTCGGTGAGCCACAGACCGGGGGGCTCCCCCACCAAGCTCTCGTACACGACGCACGCCAGGGCATAGACGTCCGTGCGTTCATCCAGATTGCGCACCCCGGCAGCTTGCTCGGGGCTCATGTACCCGGGCGTGCCCAGGGCGAAGCCCGTGCGCGTGAGGTTGGGTCCCCCCGCGCTGCTCAGCGCCTTGGCCACCCCGAAGTCCACCACGAAGGCGTGTCCCCGGGAGAGCAGGATGTTCTCCGGCTTGATGTCGCGATGCAGCACACTTTCCAGATGCGCGTAGCCCAGAGCGTCGGCCACCTGGATGGCGATGTCGGCCGCGGCGATCGGCGTGAGATACTGCTCGCGGTTGAGCAGTGCCCGCAGCGACTCGCCGTCCACGTACGGCATGACGTAGAACAGAAACCCGTTGGCCTCGCCCGAGTCGTGCAGCGCAACGATGTGTGGATGGGTGAGGCGGGCAGCGATCTCGATCTCCTTGAGAAACCGCTCCTTGCCAAGGGAGGCCGCGAGGTCCTGACGCAGCACCTTCACCGCGACGCGTCGGTCGTGCTTGCGGTCGCGGGCCAGGTAGACAGTGGCCATCCCGCCCCGCCCAACCATCCCCAACAGCTCGTAGCGCTCGGCCAGCGCGGACTCGAGCCCCTCCGGGATGCCGTTCATGGCATCAAACCTACGCCGCGGCCGCACTTCTATCCACGAGAGTGGCTGAGTAGGTTGCCCGAGTGTACCACGCAGTCTCGGGTGAGGACGGGATGAGAACACCGCGGATCGCGCCCGCGATCATCATGCTCCTGGTCGGCTGGACCGCCGGCTCCATCGCGCCAGCGACGCTGCAGGCTCAGAGCGTGCGTGCGGTACTCTTCTTCTCTCCCACCTGCCAGCACTGCGAGCAGGTCATGACGCAGGATCTGCCGACCTTCTTCCAGGTGTACGGCGGTCGTCCGCAGGTGCTCATGAACCAGGAGGTTCCCGAGCCAGCGCGGTTCGCATTCCTCGTCACCAACGGCCAGCTCCAGATCCTGATGGTAGACGCGTCGCGCCCGGAGGGCGGGATGCTGTATCAGGCCTCGCTCGACAGCTACCCCACGGAGCCCCGCCGGCTCGGTGTCCCACGCCTCATCGTGGGTGACGAGGTACTCGTCGGATCGGTCGAGATCCCCTCCCGCCTACACGGGAAGATCAGCACCGGCCTCGAGTCGGGTGGAACGGAATGGCCCACGATCGCCGGGCTCGAGGAGGTGATCGCGACGCTCACACCCCTGACTGTGGCGTCAGAGGATGCAGCCAAGCCGGATACGGGCGGTGAGCCGGCACGACCGGGAACTGACGCGGAGCAGGTGGCGACAGACTCGGTTGCAGACTCCACTGCCACCGCCCCGGAGCCGGGCGCGGCGGACCGCGGGGAGCCAGCAAGAGTCGAGCCCGGTGCCGCAGCGTCCAAGACCGAAACCGGGGTGGCGCCGCCGGACGAGGCGGCGGCCGACTCGGTGCTGGCCGCCATTCCGTTCGAGCGGATCGTGGAGCGCCGCCTGTCGGTGCGACAGCGATTCATGCAGGACGCGGTCGGCAATGGCCTGTCGGTTCTGGTGCTGCTGCTCATGGTCGGCAGCGTCATCGCCGTGCCGAGGCTCGCCGCCAGCGGGAAGGTGTCCCGCAAGCTGAGCATCGCGATCCCGCTCGTCGCGGCGCTCGGCGTCGCGGTGGCGGGGTATCTCACGTACATCGAGACCACTGGTGCGTCCGCCGTGTGCGGCCCGGTAGGCGACTGCAATGCCGTGCAGCAGAGCGAGCACGCCGTGCTGTTCGGGATCCTCCCGGTGGGCCTCCTGGGGCTCCTCGGGTACCTCGTCATCATCGCCGCCTGGCTGGTCGCCGGGTCAGCACGGAGCCGCGCCGCCGAGTGGGCCGCCGTCGCGCTGGTGGCCACGGCCCTCGTGGGCACCGTCTTCTCGATCTACCTCACCTTCCTGGAGCCCTTCGTGATCGGCGCCACCTGCGCCTGGTGCCTGACCTCGGCGGTCCTGATCACGCTGCTGCTGTGGCTCTCGGCCGGCGCCGGGATAGAGGCGTGGGCGCGCCTGCGGGCGCCCGCCGCATCGGCCTGACGTCCCACATCGAGACGCCACCCACACAACTGAATCCCTCCCGGAGGGCCTTCCGTAGTGGGAGATGGAGAGATCCATGCCCACACGCCGGCAGGGACGCGACCCGCGGTACACCCGCACGTTCGGCGGACCACCCAACTCCGGGCGGCGCTACGTCGAGAACGGCAAGGTCCGCATTCAGTGGACCGAGGAGGGGAAGCGCCGCAGTCGCACCGTCGGCCCGAACAGTGCCGAGACGAGACGCCGCGCCGACGCGGAGCTCGAGGAGATTCTGGGACTCATGCCGACTGACACCAAGCAGGACGAAGGCGCCGCCCCATCGATCCAGGAGGCGTTGCGCCAGCTGGTCCTCGCCATCCTGGAGGCAGCCGACCGGCTGATCGACCGGCTGCGCGGGGCGATGCACGCGGACGAGCCGAAAGAGGAGCCCGCCGAGGACGCTGCGGAAGACGACGCCGAGGAGTGACGTCGTGAAAATGCCCCGCAGGGAGCCATCCCCGCGGGGCATCTGTGTGCCGCGTACGTGCAGCCGGGACTACATCCGCTCGACGATCGCCTCGCCGAACCCCGAGCACGACAGCTCGTTCACGCCCTTGCGACCCTCCGCCGTCATGAGGCGGGCCAGGTCGTAGGTGACGTGCGCGTCCTTGATGGCCTGGCGCATCCCCTTGAGCACCAGATCGGCCGCCTCCGTCCACTCCATGTGCTGTAGCATCATCACGGCCGAGAGGATGAGCGAGCCGGGGTTCACCTTGTCCATCCCGGTGTACTTCGGTGCCGTACCGTGGGTGGCCTCGAACAGCGCCACCTCCTCGCCGATGTTGGCGCCGGGGCCGAGCCCCAGGCCGCCCACCAGCGCGATCGCGGCATCCGACAGGTAATCCCCGTTCAGGTTCGGTAGCGCCAGCACGCTGTACTCGCCGGGGCGGGTCTGGATCTGCTGGAAGATCGAGTCGGCAATGCGGTCCTTCACCAGCTTCTTGCCCTTGGGCATCTTGCCGTCTAGCTCGTCCCACAGAGCCTTCTCGCTCACGAAGGTGTCGCCGAACTCCTCGGTGGCCACCTCGTAGCCCCACTTGGCGAACGACCCCTCGGTGAACTTCATGATGTTGCCCTTGTGGACCAGCGTCACCGAGGGCAGCTCGTTGGCGATCGCCCACTGGCACGCCTTGCGCACCAGCCGCTTGGTGCCGGTCACCGAGATCGGCTTGACCCCGATGCCGCTGTCCTCGCGGATCTGCCGGCCGGTCTGCTGCTTCACCAGCTCGATCAGGGCCTTGGCGGTCTCGCTGCCGCGCTCGAAGTCGTGGCCGGCGTAGACGTCCTCCGTGTTCTCACGGAAGATCACCATGTTCACCTGGTCGGCATACTTGTTCGGCGCTGGCACCCCCTCGAAGTACATGATGGGGCGCACACAGGCGTACAGGTCCATCGCCTGGCGCAGGCCCACGTTGATGGAGCGGAAGCGCGGCGCCACGCCGTCGTCCTTGCCGCACTTGTCGCACGTGCCGTCGTGGTACTGCTGGTGGGCGCAGTTCAGGCAGACGTGCGTCTCCTCGCCGATCGGTGTGGTGAACGGCCCCTTGATGGCGATCTTGAGATGCTGGATCGCCTCGATCGACTCCTGGGGCAGCACCTCGCCGTACTTGTGGAGCCCCTCGAGTCCCACGTAGACGGGGCACCATACGATCTCCTTCTTACCCCCGTACGCCTTCCGCACGGCGGCCTCGACCACGTTCTTCATGGCGGGTGTGATGTCGAGTCCGATCCCGTCGCCGCGCAGCGAGCCGATGATCGGACGGTCGCCCACCACGGGCTTGCCGTTCGCGACCGTGACGAGATCGCCCTCGGGAATCTTCACGTGCTTGAAGTCTGGCATCTGGAGTTCTCCTCACCTTCCCGACACTTCACTTCCCTGTTGCGGCGCTCCGGAGGGTAGAGCAGGAGCACCGGTTGCGTCCGGTGAACAATACCCAGGAAGCCCGTGCTCCGGCCACAAGAAGGGCGACGCCTTGCGGCGTCGCCCTTGGTCCGATCACGGAAGCGCCCTGCTAGTCGGTCACGCGCGGCTCGCCCGCCAGGCGGGCCATGCGCTCCTGGACGTCGCGCACCTGGGGCTGCAGCTCCGGATCGGCGTCGCGCCACAGGTCTACGAACCGATCGTAGTAGAGCAGCGCCCGCTCGACGTCGCCGAGCTGCTCGTACAGCTCGCCGAGCCGCCGCATCACCAACCAGACGTTGACGTTGTCCTGGCCGGCGCGGAACAGCACGGGCGTGGTGAGATACCGCTCGTAATACGCGACGGCGGAGTCCAGCATCCCCGCGGCGTCGAACGCCCGCCCCAGCTCCACCAGGCCACACAACTGGCATTGCGGCACCACCTCCCGCACCAGCCGGAACTCGTCGATCGCGTCCTCGGGGCGGCGTTCCGCCAGCGCGACCGCGCCACGCGCGCCGTGCCACTGGGCCCGTTCGCCCGCCCGCTGCCGCACCACCTCGCTCGCCTCCTCCTCATAGCGGGCGATCAACTCCCGCGCTCGAGCCGGGCGTCCGGCCTCCGCATAGAGGCCCGCGAACTCGAGATACTGGCGCTGCTCGATGGGAAGCGCTTCGATCGCCGGGTTCGCCAGCGCCTGATCCACGGCCGCCGCGGCAGCAGCCGTATCGCCCAGGTACCTGAGGTGCGCCACCGCCTCGATCGTCCGCTCGAACACCTCCCACGGTTGGGGGATGTACCCGAGCTCCTCCTCGGCCTGCACCGTGTACGCCTCGGACAACAGGCGACGCCCTTCGCGCAGCCTCCCCTGTACCAGGGCGTAGTTGGCGAGCTCAACGCCCGTCACCATCTCGAGGAGCGCATTGCCCCGTTGTGCTGCGCGCAGGCCCGTCATGTGCGGCTCGGCCGCCTCATAGTCGAATCGCGCGCTTTCGAAGGCGGCGCGGTAGCGCGGCGTCTCGGGGTGGTCCGGATACTCTTCCTCGAACTTCCCCAGGATCACCGCCGCCGTATCGAGCCGGCCCAGACCGTACAGCGTGCTGATCGAGTTGGTGAACGTCACCGCCGGCGCGCCGCCCAACTCGATGGACCGCAGGTAGAGGTCGGTGGCCTCCTCCTCGCGGCCCAGGGCCCCGAGGTTCACGGCGAGGTTGTTCAGCGCGATCCGATCGGTGGGGTACTTCTCGAGCAGGCTGCGGTAGGCGTCGTTGGCGGCCTGCTGGTCCTCGGCCACGTACGTGTGGTACGCCGCCTCGGCGAGGTACCGCTCCCGCTCCGTGAGCCGGTCCCGCAGCTCGTAGGCCTTGGTGAACGCCTCCTCCGCCCGCGGGACGTCGCGCTCCTGATTGCGCAGGATGACCGCGAGCTTGCGATACGCCATCGCGAAGGTGCTGTCGTCCGCCAGCGCCTCCTCCAGCAATCCGATGGCGCGGTCGTAGTCACCCTGATTGTTGGCACCGTCGGCCTGGGCGTACTTGCGCAGCGCCTCGTTGGACCGGGTGGTGACCCTGTCGAGCGGGGCGTCGGCCCGAATCGTGCGCAGCGACTCCCCGATCCGCGCGCGCAGGCTCGCCGAGAGGTCGTCTACCGCGCCAATGATCTCGCCCGCCTCCGATGCCGACTCGCGACCCGCCCAAAGCACCTCGCCGCTGCTCGCAGCGGTGAGCCGGCTGGACACCACGTAGCCGTCCCCGACCTGAAGCACGTCTCCGGTAACGACCCCCTTGAGTCCCTCGCGCTCGGCGACCTCCGCGGCCAGATCCCCCGTGAGGGGCGCGTCGGGATCTCGCTGCATGCGCTCGAGCACTTGGCCCACCTGGCCGCGGTCCATCACGGTGACCGTGGGCGACTGCGTGAGGTCGATGCGGAACAGCTCGGTGACGGTCGCTCCCAGCGTCGAGTCGGTGGTGCGGTTCTCGAACTCCGCCAGCACGATGCGCTCCTGCTCTTCCATCACCCCGGCCGCGACCAGGGTGCCCACTGGCCCGATGCCCAGTAGCCGCATCGCCATGTACACACCCACGGCGCCGGTGAGCACCATGAGCGCCACGCCCCCCCCGGCGAGCGTATTGCGCCAGGTGAGGAGCGCCTCGATCCCGCCTGGCGCAGGCGTCACCGTGCTACGCCCGATGCGCCACGCGGCGCGGCGCCGCTCCGCGCGGCCGGTGAGCATGACCACGGGAAGCGCAACCACGAGCAGAGCCACGGTCACGGGGAAGACCCAATCCGGCAACCCCATCCGTACCATGAGGAGGTAGACGAGCGCCAGCAGCACAACCGCGCCCACCGCGAACAGCCCCATCACTCGCGCCGGATGGCTGCGGCGCAGCATCACCTCGGCGCTGATGGTCGGCATGGCTCCGAGGGTCGCCGCGGTAACCGGCCCACTCGGCGTGGCCGCAGCATCGAGCTGGGCGCGTAGCTCCTCCGCGCTCTGCCACCGGTCGGCTGCCTTCTTCTCGAGGCACTGCATCACGACGGCCGCCACCGGCTCGGGCACCGCCGGGCGGAAGTGGGTGACAGGAGCCGGGGTCTCGGTGACGTGTGCGGCCAGGACCATCTGTGAGGTGGTGCCCTCGAACGGAGGCCGCCCGGTGAGCATCTCATACGTCAGCGCCCCTACGGCGTAGATGTCGGCCCGGTGATCCACGTTGGGATCGGCCGCCGCCTGCTCCGGCGCCATGTACGCCGGCGTGCCCACCGCCATGCCGGCGCTCGTGAACTCATGACTCGCGGCAGCCGCACTCACGGCCTTGGCCACACCGAAGTCGGCCACCATGGCGTGACCCTCGGACAGCAGCACGTTGTCCGGTTTGATGTCGCGGTGCACGATCCCCAGTTTGTGCGCCTTGGCCAGCGCATCCGCCACGTCCCGCGCCAGCCGGACGGCCTCGCCGACGGGCAGCTCACCCTCACGGGCCAGCTTCTGCCGCAGCGACTCTCCCTCGATGAACGGCATGACGAAGTAGAGGAAGCCACCCGCCTCGCCTGAGTCGTACACCGGCAGGATGTGGGGGTGGGTCAGCTTCGCCGCGATCCGGATCTCGCGCAGAAACCGCTCGCTCCCCAGCGTCGCGGCCAGCTCGGGCCGCAGGACCTTGAGCGCGACGTCGCGGTCGTGCCGCACGTCGTGCGCCAGATACACGGTGGCCATGCCACCACTGCCGAGCTCGCGCTCGATCTCGTAGTGGCCTGCCAGGGCGGACTTGATGCGCTCGAGCTGCTCGGACACCAGAAAAACTCCGGGTTGTCGAAGGTGTCCAGGTAGGATACGGACGCTGGAGAATACCCGCTAGGCTGGCGAGCGATCCCCCGGGCGCGCCTACGACCCCCGCTCGAGCGTCCGCAGCGAGAACACCTGTTCGGGGATGTCGATGTCGAACTCGAGCTCGAGAAACCGCAGGCTGGTGCGGGTGTCGGCCTGGAGCGCGTTGTCCAGGTCCATCTGGAACGGGTACCAGCGTCCCTCGATCTGCCGCACGTCGCTGAGCACCGCCGTCTTGAGGAGCTTGCCGCTGCGTGCGAAGCGCTCCTCCTTGAGCGGCACCCAGCGCTCCGCATCCACCCAGATGCGGCGCTGCGGGTACGCCAACCCGCGCCGCTTGCCGGTGAGATACAGGACGTAGGTGGGGCGCCCATCGAGCGGCTCCTCACGCTCGATTACCGCGTCGTAGTCGTTCTCCATGCTGGGGTTGTCGCTGGCGTCCCCGTACGAGAAGTCGCTCCCCATGAGCCCCTGTTCCAGCATGCGGCCCTGGATGCGGACGCTGCGCGCGGC
The DNA here is from genome assembly GCA_039592335.1 of Gemmatimonadota bacterium. Classification (GTDB taxonomy): domain Bacteria; phylum Gemmatimonadota; class Gemmatimonadetes; order Gemmatimonadales; family GWC2-71-9; genus WVYX01. The sequence goes on from JBDHBX010000001.1 coordinate 208,610, forward strand.
GCGCGGCAGGTAGATCCACATCTTGTCGTCCACCCGCAGGAAGCGGCTGCCCGCGTCGCGCGGCGGCGACGTGAACTCCAGGAACGACCGCTCCTCCCCCTCGGCCCACGACTCGAACTCCAGGTCGCGCACGTCCCCCTCGCGGTAGGTGATGCTCATGATCGCGCGTGAATGCACCGTGCGGATGGTCATGTTGTCGTCCACCCGCTGGAGGATCTGTTCGGCGGTGATCTGTGCACGGGCCGATCCGGCGGCAAGGGCGACGAGCGCCACGCCGAGCGCCGTGGCACGCCAGGTCCGAATCGTCATGCCCGCAACGCCTCGGCCGGCGTCAAACGCGCGGCGCGCCACGCCGGGTAGAGTGCCGCGATCACCGCCGCGACCATCCCGATCGCCGCCGCGGCGATCACGAACCGCAGCTGCCAGTCGGGATAGAAGATGCCCTGGAACGGGATGTCGATTGCCTCCATGGCGGTGCTCACGTCGATCCCCGTGCGCTCCAGCCAGAGCGCGAACCCCGTGCCCAGTGCCCCTCCCGCGATGGCACCCATAATCCCGATCACGAGCCCCTCCGTCAGCACCAGCGCCACGATGTCGCTGCGCCGCATGCCCAGCGCCGCCTGCATGCCGAACTCCTGCGTGCGCTCCATGACACTCATCAACATCGTGTTGACGATGATGAGGGCCGCCATGAGCAGCATGATGAAGAGCATGATGCCGAACGCGACCTCGGCCACCTGCATCATGCTCGCCAACATGCCTTGCTCCCTCCACGAGCGGACCTCCACTCCGCCGGGAACCATCGGGTCCAGCTCCGCCTGCAGGTCCCGGGCGAGCGCGGGTGCCGCCTCGGGGTCTTCCATGAACACGAGAATCTCCGTGCTGCCGCCCAGCAGGTCGACCAGCTCCTGTGCCTGATCCAGCGGCGCGATCAGGATCGTGTTGTCGAGCTGCGCCATGCCGGAGACAGCAATACCCGTCACCACCACGCTCAGCCCGCCCAGCGACCGGTACGCGGTCTGCCCCAACAGCACGACCGTGTCGCCCACACTCACCCGCAGCTTCTCGGCGAAGCGCCTCCCCACCAGGATCTCGGCCGAGCCGGACTGGGGAAGCCGCCCTTCGCTCACCATCGCCGCCGGATCCAGGTACCCCTCCTCCCGCTCGAGGTCCAAACCCAATAACAGCCCGCCCCGGTTCGAGCCGGCACCATCCACCAGCACCGGGGCTTTGATCCTGGGGAGGACCTGCTCCACGCCGGCGTGCGCCCGCACCGCAGCCACGAGCTCCTCCACCCGTGGCAGGTTGAAGTACACGGGCATGAAACGTTCGCGGGCCGAGTACCCGTCGCGGCGGATCTGCACGTGTCCGGATTCAATGCGCGCGTACGTGTCGAGGAAGTCACCCATGATTCCCACGACGTGAGCGGGACCATAGGTCAGCGCCGCCACGGCGACCATCACGGCGGTCACTGTGAGCAGCGTGCGGCGCACTTGGCGCCGCGTGTTGCGCCACGCCAGGCGCAGCAGGGGGATGCGCCGTCTAACCCTAGGCATGGCGCAACGCCTCCACCGGTGGCTTGCGACTCGCTCGCGCGGCGGGATAGAGGGACGCCACCGCCGCAGCTACCCCGGTCGCCAGCCACACGACTACCAGCACGCCGGGCTCGAGCGCCGCATACATGCGGTCCTTCACCGGATAACCGATGTCCATGTCGCCGTACAGGGCGGCGATGTTGATTCCCTCCGACGCGAGGTAGGCGATGAGCACCAGCGCGAGTAACGAGCCGACCGCGCCGCCCAATAGTCCTGCCAAGGCACCCTCAGTGAGAAACAGCTTGCGCACGCCCCCCCCGCGCAATCCCATGGCCATGAGCATGCCGATCTCGCGGGTGCGCTCGAACGCCGCCATGAGGACCGTATTGGTGACGCCAACCAGCGCCAGCAACACGAAGATGCTGAGGAGCACCACGCTCCCCAGGCGCTTCATAGCGGCGAAGGCGATGAAGTCGGCTTCGGCCTCGCGCCAACCCTTCACCTCATAGCCGAGCCGTTCGACCGTCTCTGCCAGCGTGCGGAGGGTGGTCGCCTCCCGGGCCCCCAGCGAAAACCGTACGGCCACCTCGGTCGCCTCCTCACGGAGGTCGAGCATGTAGCGGGCCGATTCCAGCGAAACGAGAAAGGTGTTGCGGTCGATCACGGGATTTCCCGTCCCGACGATTCCCACGATGGGCAGGTCGAGCGCCTCGTACGCGCCGTCCCGCGTCTTGGTGAGCACCGTGAGCCAGTCTCCCGCGCCCACGCCGAACAGCTGCGCCAGACCGGAGCCGAGCAGCATGCCTTCCTCGCCGGGCCGCAGGAACTCCCCGGCCACGACGGCCTGCGGGATGCGGAACACGTCGGTGTCGCTGCCGGTGACCTCGATACCAGTGCCGAGGCACGCCACTTGGTCCACGCCGTCGGACAGACTCGCCTGGAACACGAGTCGCGGCGTGGTAGCTGCCACACCCGAAACCTGCCGCACCGCAACCTGCAGTGCCTCCAAGTCCGTCAGCGTGTAATCGAGGGGCAGCTCTTCACGGTTCTCGAAGTAGCCCACGGCGTAGAGCTTCGCGTGGGCCGTCTGGTAGTTGATCAGGTTGTCGTACGACTGCCGCTCGACTCCGATCGTCACGGCGATGCTCAGCTGGAGCAGCAGCACGGCCAGCGAGACGGTGACCGCCGTGATCCAGGTGCGCCGACGGTTGCGTCGCAGGTTGCGCCACGCGAGCCGCAAGGTGGCGAGCCACCCAATCCGGCCCGGGAGCGTCTCAGGTGTCATGACGCACCCCACCCTGCTGTTCGTCCGACGCCACCTCGCCGTCCTGCAACCGCACCAACCGCGTGGCATGGCGCATCACCAGCGGGTCGTGTGTGGAGAACACGAACGTCGTGCCGCGGCTCTCGTTCATCTGCTGCATCAGCCGCATGATCTCGAGCGCCGTCCCGCTGTCGATGTTGGCCGTCGGCTCGTCGGCCAGCACCAGCGTCGGACCCTTCACCAACGCCCGGGCGATGGCCACGCGCTGCTGTTGCCCGCCACTCAACTCGGTGGGGCGCCGCTCGGACAGGCCATCCAGCCCGACCTCGCTCAGCAGCTCGTCCACCCGCCTGCGGCGCTCGCCCCGGTCCGCGACACCCTGGAGCTGTAGCGGGAACTCGACATTCTCCCGCACCGTGAGCACCGGGATGAGGTTAAAGGTCTGGAACACGAAGCCCAGGTGCGTGTTGCGGAAGTCGGCGAGGGTTCTGGGAGAGAGTCCTTCGGTCGTGCGCTCGCCGATCCGCACTGTCCCGGCGCTCGGCGTGTCGAGGGCACCCAGCAGGTTCAGCAGCGTTGTCTTGCCCGAGCCCGACGGCCCGGCGATGGAGAGAAACGCACCGCTTTCGATGTCCAGGCTCACGCCGCGTACGGCGTGCACCTCGACGTCCCCGGTGCGATAGATCTTCTTCACGTTTTCCAGCCTGGCAGCAACCGTCATCGTGTTCGCTCCTGTTCCCTACCGACCTCGCGCTGCCGCTTGTACCCCGCGAGTGCGGATCACTCGAGAGGTCCCACCGCCGCCTCCACCGCCTGCAGGATCTCGCACGACTCCACCACCTCGGCCATACGGGTGTGGTCGGGCGACAAGGGCCGATCCTCGCCTAGGTGTTCCACGTGACGGCGCACCACCTCGCGCGCGGCGGCGACCCCCTTCCCGGTGGCGTGTCCCCGCAGATCCAGCGCCTGGGCGGCCGCGATGAACTCGATCCCTAGCACGCCGCACGCGTTCTGCAGGATCTGTTCGTTCTTGATCGCGGTGTTCATCCCCATGCTCACAAAATCTTCCTGATCGGCTGCGGCAGGGATGGACTGGTTGGCGGCCGGCGCCGAGAGCATGCGCTGCTCCACAATCAGCGTCCCGGCGGTGTACTGGCTCAGCATGAGGCCGCTGTAGAGTCCCGGGTGCTCGGTGAGGAACGGCGGCAGCCCCGCCGAGAGGGCCGGATTGAGCAACCGGTTGAGGCGCCGCTCGGAGAGCACCGAGACCATGGTGACGGCGGTGCCCACCAGTTCCATCGGGAGCGACACCGGCGTGCCCTGGAAGTTGGCGCCCGTCAATACGAGATCCTCGTCAGCGAAGAAGATCGGGTTGTCCCCCACGCCGTTGAGCTCGATCTCGACCTGGCTCCGCGCGTACGCGGCCGCGTCGTGCGCCGCACCGATGACCTGCGGTGTGCTGCGCATCGAGTAGGCGTCCTGCACCCGCTTGTGCCCCGACGCGAGCGTGTCGCTCCCCTCGATGCACCGCATGATGGCCCTCGCGCTGCGTACCGCTCCAGCGAACCCGCGCGCCTCGTGCAGCCGCACATCGTAGGGCTTCATGTTGGCGTTGAGGGCCTCCAGCGTCATCGCCGCCGCGATCTCCGCCTGCTTGAGCCACCGATTGGCGTCGTACAGGTGGAGCGCGTTCATCCCGTTCAGCACGTTGGAGCCGTTGATGATGCCCAGGCCGTCGCGCGCCTGGAGCACCTCCGGCTCGAGCCCCGCACGCTTCAACGCCTCGTCCCCGGGCAGCAGCTCGCCGTCATACCAGGCCTGGCCTTCACCCATCACCACGAGCGCGATCTGCGACATGGGAGCCAGGTCGCCGCTCGCGCCGACCGAGCCCTTCTGGCACACGTACGGCGTCACGCCCCGGTTCAGCATCTCTACCAGCAGGCGCGTCACCTCGAGGCGTAGGCCGGAGCGTCCCTTGGCATGCACGTTGACGCGTGTCAAGATGGCGGCCCGCACGTACTCCGCGGGTGCCGGGTCCCCGATACCGGCCGCGTGATTGTAGATCAGATACCGCTGGAAGTCCTTGACCTCGTCTTCGCTCAAGGCGGTCTCGGAGAACTCGCCGATCCCGGTATTGATGCCGTACATGACCTCGCCCGCCTCGAGCTTGCGCTCCAGCATCGTGCGGCAGTCCCGGATGCGCCGTTCGGCCTCAGGTACCAGCTCGACACGCGCGCCACCCCGCGCCGTCTGCACGACCTGCTCGATCGTCAACCCCGACCCATCCAGCATCAGCGTCATGTGACCTCGGAAGGGAAAACTGCCGCTGGAAAGTTAGCCGCGTGGCACCGGAGATGAGGAACCCCAGCGTCCGGGCAGGCTCGCTACTCGATCTCCAGGGTGAGATCGGCAGCCGGGACGCTGTGCGTGAGCGCACCAATCGAGACGTAGTCCGCACCGCGGTCGGCGTAGGCCCGCGCGATCTCCACGGTGATGCCTCCCGTCGCTTCGATCTGGATGTCGGGGGCGAGCCCGCGCGCCAGCTTCACCAGCTCGGCAAACGTCTCGGGGGTTTGGTTGTCGATCAACAGCCGATTGGCGCCCGCCCGACACGCGGCCTCAACCTGCGCCGCCGACTCCACCTCGACCTGCACGGCCTGGGCGCCGCGCTCGCGGGCCTCGCGGCACACCTGCTCGAGGGAGCGCCGGGCGCGACCCAGCGCCACCCAGTGGTTGTCCTTCACCATGACCACGCGCTCGAGCCCCACCCGATGCAGCGCGCCTCCCCCCGCGAGCACCGCGCGGACGTCAAAGCTGCGCAGCCCCGGTGCCGTCTTGCGGGTGTGGAGCACGCGGCACCGCGTGCCAGCGACTGCATCGACGAAGCCTCTGGTCGCCGCGGCGATGCCGCACGCGCGCTGCAGCAGGTTGAGCAATGGCCGCTCGGCACGGAGCATGGCCGCGAGGTCACCGCGCACGGCACCGAGCACGCCGGACGCAGGAACGGCCTCACCCTCCTCGACCTTCCACTCCACCCCGTCGCACCCGGCTTCGCGCTCGACCGCCTCCGCGTACGCCAGGCCCGCCGCGACGGTCACCGTGCGAGCCCGGATCGTCCCCGCGCCAAACGCCCCCGGGGGAACGGTCAGGTCGGTGGTGAGGTCGGAGCCGTCCTCGGCGAGGAGGCGCCGGGCAAGCTCTTGTGCGTCGGTCTCGAGGTCGGGAAGGTCGGCGGCGTCCGGATCGCCGGGGTCAGCCAATCGCCACCATCCGGTCGAGCGCCGTGCGCGCCCGTCGAGCGATCTCGGGGGGCACTGTCACGATATGCTCGTCGTTCCGCAGCGCGTTCCACACCGCGGGCAGCGTGATCGTCTTCATGAAGGCGCAGTTCGCCTCCGGATCGGCCGGCAGGAACTCCTTGTCGGGGGCCACCTGCTGCATGCGATGCAGAATGCCCACCTCGGTCGCCACGATGTAGCGCGCGGCTCCGTTCTCCCGCACCCGGCGGATCATCCCCTCGGTCGAGGTGATGTGTACGCCCGCGGGATTCACGTCCCCGTGCCCCATGCCATAGATCACCTGCCCAGCGCACCCGCACTCCGGATGTATGAGGACATCCGCGTCCGGATACAGCTTCCGTGCTCTATTGAGGGTCCGGGCGTTGATCTCCGCGTGCACGTGACACTCCCCCATCCAGACCTCGATGTTGCGCTCCGGGCGCAGCCGCTTGATGTGCGCCCCGAGGAAGAAGTCGGGAAGGAAGAGGATCCCACAGTCCTGAGGCACCGCGTCGATGACCTCGACGGCGTTCCCGCTGGTGCAGCAGTAGTCGAGCTCCGCCTTCACCTCGGCGCTCGTGTTGACGTAGCCGACCGCCAGATAGCCCGGGAACTCCGCCTTCCAGCGCCGCACGTCCTCGGCCGTGATGGTGTCGGCCAGCGAGCACCCCGCCCGGAGGTCCGGCAGGAGCACTTTCTTCTCGGGCGACAGGATCGCTGCGGTCTCCGCCATGAAGTGGACGCCGCAGAACACGATCACGCTCCCGTCGGCGGCCGCAGCCTGGCGGGAAAGCCCGAGCGAGTCGCCCACGAAGTCGGCGACGTCCTGGACCTCCGGACGCTGATAGTTGTGCGACAGGATCACCGCCCCGCGCTCCGCGGCGAGCTCGCGGATATCCCGCTGCAACGAGCGGATCTCCTGCTGTGACAGGGCGGAGTCTTCGATGATCGGGAGGGGTAGCGCCATCTGCGTGCCGACGGGTCTCTCAGGGAGACCGTTCCTCACTCACCATCCAGGTTGGGCAAAAGAACAACGATACGCGCGCAGCCCAATCTACATAAGCCGTGCGGGAATCGGAACCGCTGGGAGCCTAGGAAGCCTGCGCGCTCGGGGGCATCAGGGCGGACACGGCCGTGATGTAGACCGTGGGTTTTAGCTTGTTCGCCCCCTGGGACGGCGCGGCCGCCTCCCGCGCCTTGGGCCGCCGCTTCCGCCCGCGCCGCGCGGCCCGCCTGTTCGCCCGCTCCGCTCTCCGTGGTCTCATGATCCTGGCCTCCACACCTGCCGCCACGCTCACCCGATCCGCCGCACCGCCCCGGTACCCGATACCTCGGCATCCACCCGGGGGCTCCCGATGTACTCCACCAACCCACTGCCGCTCACCGTGGCCTCCAGCCGGTCGCTCACCCGGACCAGCGCCGAGCCGCTGCCCGAGACGGTCACGGTCGCGATCAGGCTGAACAGCTCCTGGGCCATATAGTGGCCGGCCCCGGAGATGACGAGGTCCTGCCAGTCGGCCACTCCCTGCACCACGACGTTCGCCGCGCCGCTGATGACGACGTGCAACTCGGGAGTGTCGATCCCCACGGCCTCGATGTCCCCCGCGCCCGAGACCACGATCCCGCACAGGTCCTGTACCTCGAGCCGGTACACGATCTGACGCGTGGGGTGGAGGCTCACGTCGGGGGCGGTGCCGAGGATCAGCGAGCCGTTCCGAACGTCAGACGTCAGGAACGGGAGGATGTTATCTTCGGCGGTGATCGTGAGGGCCTCGCGTCCGGTTTGCTCGATGATCAACCGGCCGGCGCCGCTGAGTGTGACGCCGTCGAATCCGGCGACGGGGCGCGCCTGCGTCACGAGCCTCCCGTTCCCCACCACATCCGCGTTCGGCCCCGTCCAGTCGCTGCACCCTGCCAGCGTGACGAGCAGCACCGCCGCCCCGAGTACTCCTGCCGCCTCCCGCATCGTTCCCCCCTGGTGGCCGATCCGCATCGCGCCCCGTCGCGGGACATCCGTTCTTGGGAGAGGGAAGCGCAAGTTCGGTACCACGCCGGTGCCCGACGCGTAACGCGTTGTAGAGTGAACGATTAGGTGCGTGAGGCAGGGCGGCCGAGTTCTCGGTTGTCCTCGCCGGAGGACAGTCGGCCGCTCGCATCGTGGTCAGGGCGACGGCGGCGAATCGGGAGTGACGCTGTCCTCTTGGAGGAGCGCCGCCGTGGTGGCGCGCAGGTCCACATCGACGCGAGGCCGCCAGCGGCGGCCTCGCGGGTCAGCGTCCGACCGTGGGGTCTCGCAAGGTGACTCCCGAGTCACTCAAGGCGCGTTCCAGCGGGACCTCCTCATCACCCTCCTCCACAACGCGGCCATCGAACATCCTCACCGTCCGGTCCGCGTGCAGCGCGTACCGCGGATCGTGCGTCACCATGCAGATGGTCGCGCCCTCACGATGCAGGTCGCGCAGCAGGGCCATGACGGCCTCACCGTTGGTCGAGTCGAGGTTTCCGGTGGGCTCGTCCGCCAGCAGAATCGCCGGGTCGCCCGCCACCGCCCGGGCGACGGCCACCCGCTGCTGCTGGCCACCCGAAAGCTGGGCCGGGTAGTGCTTCATGCGGTGGGACATGCCGACCCGCTCGAGCGCTTCCGCCACGCGCTTCTTGCGCTCGCGCGACGGCATGTCGCCGTAGGTGAGCGGTAGCTCGACGTTCTCGTACACCGTGAGCTCGCCGATCAGGTTGAAGGCCTGGAAGATGAAACCGATCTGCTGGTTCCGGATGTAGGCCCGTTCGGTGCCGGAGAGCTGCGCCACCGGGTTCCCGCCCAGACTGTAGGATCCATCCGTTGGAGTGTCCAACAGGCCGAGAATGGACAGCAGGGTCGACTTGCCGCAGCCCGACGGCCCAGCGACCGACACGTATTCGCCCTCGCGGATCTCGAGGTCTATGTCGGCAAGGGCATGCGTTTCCAGCTCGTCCGTGTGAAACACCTTTCTCAAACCGCTGAGCTCGATCAACGCTCCGTTGTTCCTCTCCATGCTGAGCCTCCGCTATCCCTTGATCCGGACGCGATCGTACGCATCCCATCGTGACATATCGCTGAGAATGACGACGTCACCGACTTGCAGGCCGTCGACGACCTCGATGGTACTCACCGAGGTACGGCCGAGTTGCACGGTGACCCGCACCGCATACCGTCCATCCTCCACCAACCTGAAGAGGCCGACGGTCGCGTAGGACTGTCCGAACACCGGCCGGCCCGTGTACTTCACGTTCTCCAACCGCTCAATCTCCACGATCCCCTCGACCGCGAGCCCCGGCCGCGCCGAGCGTGGCAGGTCTCCGGAAAGCGCAACATCCAACGCCACGGTGCCTTCGAGGGCCGCCGGGTCGATGCGGACCACCTGCCCCACGGCAGAGTCGGTCCGCAGGTCGATGAGCGCCCGCTGCCCCAGCGCCACATCCCGCGCCTGGACCTGGGGAATTTGTATCTCGGCCTTGAGCCGGCCGGGCACCACCACCCGAGCCAGGGTTTGGCCGCTCATCACCCACTGGCCCTCCTCGAGGTCCATCTCCTGCAACACGCCGTCGATCCCCGCCCGCACCTGCATCGACTCGATGCGCTGCCGCTGGAAGGCCACGATGCGCGTGAGCCGTGCGATCTGCTCTTCCTGCACCCGCAGTTGCGGCCCCTGAGCCTCCGCCAGCACCGCCAACCGCCGCCGCTCCAAGTCGAGCCGCGTCTCCAGCTCGTCTTCCTTTTCGAGTGCGGTCTTGAACTCCGCTTCCGAGATGAACCCTTCCTCCCGGTTCGCCAGCTCCTGCAGCGCCTCCGCGTTCCGCTGCGCCTCCAGGTACTGGGAGCGCACCTGCGCGATCAGGCCTTCCTGGTTGAGGTACTCGGTCTGCACGTTGCGGCGCAGCGTCACCAGCTGCTGCTCGGCCACCGAGAGCTGGCGCTCGGCCTCGAGCAGCTCGAGCTGGACGTCGGGATTGCTCAACTCGACCAGGATCGTGTTGGCGCTGACCTCGCTGCCGGGCTGCACCAGCTTGCGCTCCACCCGGCCCTGCGTCTCGGCCGGGATCCAGCGGATCTGTTCGGGCACCAGCGTACCGGTGCCGCGCACCTGAATGAGCATCACGCCCTGCGCTACGGTGTCGGTCCAGATCGCCGCACGCTCCACCGAGGGCGCCGCCGGCTTGATCTGCGAGAGCCCGAGACCCACGACCACGACCGCCGCGAGCCCGAGACCCGCAGGCAGGTACTTCTTTCGCTTGGGACGTGGTGCCCGTTGAATATCCACGGTGCTCAACTCCTCACGGGTTCACGGTCACGCACTCCACCAGGCCGCATCCACATCTACTCGTACCGCAGCGCCGTGATCGGATCCACGCGGCTCGCCCGAATGGCCGGCAGCAGGCTCGCCACCACCGCGACACCGAGGAACAACACCAGCACGCCGCCGAACGTGACCGGGTCGAAGCTCCGCACTCCATAGAGCGCCGCCCGCAGCAGGTTGCTCGCCACCAGGGCAAGCACGATGCCGATCGCGATGCCGATCGCGCTCAGCCGGAGACCCTCACCGATGAACGTCTTGCGGATGACGGACTGCGAGGCACCCATCGCCATGCGCACGCCGATCTCCCTGCGGCGCTGCACCACGGAGTACGCCATCACCCCGTAGATCCCCAGACTGGCCAGCAACAGGGCCGCCGCGCCGAGCACCCCAAGGAGAATCGTGCTCATGCTCCAGGGAAGCGCATTCTGCGCAATGATCGACTCCATCGTGAAGATGCTCACGGGCAGGTTCCGGTCGACGCGCAGCAGCGTCTGCCGCACGCTGTTCGTGAGCGACGCGGGGTCCCCCGTCCCCTGCAAGACCATGAACCGGCGCCGGCCGCCGCCCTGGCTCAGGGGCTGGTACACCTGGGGATGCTCGGTACCGCCGTGCACGGGGCCGGTGAGCCCTTCGAACCTCACGTCGCCGACCACGCCGATGATCGTGGCGGTGGTACGCTCGCGGGGATCGCCGATCACGATCGTCTGGCCCACGGCGCTCTCACCGGGATACTGCTCCCGGGCCAGCCGTTCGCTCACGATGACCACGTGGGGGGCGTCCGGCCGATCCACCGTGCCGAAGTCGCGACCGGCCAGGATTGGGATGCCCATCGCCGCGAAGTAGCCCGGCATCGCCGAGTTGAACAATCCAACCGGCCAGTCCTCCAGGTTCGCGGGCTCCTGCCCCGCCCGGGCAAACACGTCGAGCGGTTCCTCGTGGTTCTGCGGGATGTGCGCCGCCGCGCCAACGGCGCGTACCCCTGGCAGCGCCTCGAGCTCCGTCACGGCCAGCTCGTAGTAGCGCTCCACGTCCTCCCGCTCGGGATAGTCCAAGGCCGGTGGTGAGGCCACCGCAACCAGAACCGGATCGGACTGGAATCCCAGGTCGATGCGTTGCACCGCCAGGAGACTCCGTCCGGCGAGCCCCACCCCACTGATCATGAGAACGGCCAGGGCGACCTCGCACACCACCAGCGCACGGCGCATCCGCACGGACCGCATCCCGAATCCAGCACGTCCTCCCTCCTTCAGGGCCGTGCTCAGGTCGGAGCGCGTGGCAGCGAAGGCCGGCGCCAAACCGAACAACAGGACGGTCACCGCCGTCACACCCAACGTGAACAGCAGGACCTTGCCGTCGATCGTCGCGTCACCCACCCGGAACCAGTCCTCTGGAATCACCGGCCAGAGCAACCCCGCGCCCCACCGGGCGAGCAGGAGACCCAACCCCGCCCCGGCCACGGCCAACAGCGCTCCCTCGGTGAGGAACTGCCGCACGAGTCGCTTCCGCCCGGCACCCAGCGCCGTCCGTACGGCGACCTCTCCGGTGCGCGCCGACGCCCGCGCCAGCATCAGGCTCGCGACGTTCACACACGCGATGACCAGCGCGAACCCCACGGCCACCAGCAGCAAGAGGAACGTCATCTGAAGGATCTCCCACGCGAAGTTGAGCGCCCGGCGAATCGGCTTGACGCTGATGCCCTGGAAGAGCCCATCCGCCTCCGGATAGACTTCTCCAAGCGCTGCGTGGACCCCTTGAAGCTCGTTGCGGGCCCGGTCGATGCTCCAATCGGACTTGAGGCGTCCTACAATCAGATAGCTCATGCGATGCCGGTCCATGCGGGCCGAATCGGCTCGCAGCGGGACCCACACATCGATGCCGCCGAAGGGAAACACGAAGTCCTGCGGCATGACGCCCACGACCGTGTGGGAGACCCCGTTGAGCGTGACGGTCCGGCCAAGCATCTCGGGATCGCCACCGAAGCGCCGCTGCCACAACCCATGGTCGAGCACGGCCACCGGGAGCGCGCCCGGGCTATCCTCATCGGGCAGGAAGGTCCGGCCGAGGGCAGGCGCTGCCCCGAGCACCGAGAACATGTTGGCGGTGAGGAAGCCGGCGAGGATCCGCTCGGGCTGGTCCAGGCCGGTGAGGTTGCGGGAGGTGTACCCGTACGCTGCCAGATCCTGGAACGCCCTGCTCCGCTCCTTGTAGTCCCGCAGCTGCGGCAGCGAGAAACGCACGCCGTCCCACCCCCGCACCTGATCGATCTGCCCCAGCTGTACCAGCTGCTCAGCGTCATTGAACGGGAGCGCTCGGAAGAAGTACGGGTTCATGAGGCTGAACACCAACGTGTTGGCTGCGATCCCGAAGCCGAGCGTGAGAACCACCACTGCCGCAAACACCGGGGTACGGGCGAAGCTGCGCAGGGCAAAGGTGAGATCCTGCCTGATCGATCCGAGCATGCGTCTTCCTCTATTTCGCAAGCGTTGCGCGCCGGTTACCAACTCCCCGCTTCCTTCCGGCCGGCGGAGCGCACGCCGGACCAGCGCCCCGAGCCGGGCCTGTAGAATGCCCAGTGTCTCTCGCACTCCCGGGGCGCGATGCGTGGCTCCCCGCTGGACGGATTCGACGAACGCCGCCGCGTCGTCCTGACGCCGCTCGAGGTCCATCGCCATGCCGCGCTGCACCGCCTTCGACACGCGGGACGGGACTTCCGGTAGGAGCTCCCGCAGATCCGGCGGCTCGGAGGTGAACCGCTGGGAGACCACCGCCATGGTCGTCTCCCCCTGGAAGGGCTTCCGGCCCGAGAGCATCTCGAACACCATGCAGGCGAGGCTGTATACGTCCGACCGCCCGTCGAGCTGCTGCTCGCCACTGGCTTGCTCGGGGCTCACGTACGCCGGCGTTCCGGCCGAGGTGTCGAGACCCGCGGGCCTGCCCCACTCGAGCGATTCGCGATGGATCGCCCGCGAGATGCCGAAGTCCGCCACATAGGCGTGCGTCCCCGAGAGTAGGACGTTGGCCGGCTTGACGTCGCAGTGGAGCACCTGCTGCTCGTGCGCGTGGGTCAGGGCTCCGGCTACACCGCGGCTGATCTCGAGGGTCTCGTCCAGTGAGAGCCGCTGCTTGCGATCCAGCAGGTCGCGCAGCGACCCGTCCCGCACGTACGGCATGACGTAGTAGGGATAGCCCGCGGCCTCACCCGCGTCGTACAGCGGGAGGATGTGGTGATGCTCCAGCCGGGCCGTGTAGCGAATCTCCTTGAGGAACTGCTGCACCCCGATGCCGCTCACCGCCTCGGGCGAGACGACCTTCAGGGCCACGACGCGCCCGAGCTTGAAGTCCCGGGCCAGGTACACCGTGCCCATCCCCCCCTGGCCGAGCTCGCGGTCGATCAGGTAGCGCTCCGACATGGCCTTCTCGAAGCTCTGATCGGACCACCCGCCCCCCTCCGTCTCGAACAGCTCGTCGAACGGGATGCCGAAGATCTCGAGCAGGCGCTCGCGGGTCCTCACGGAGGGATAGGGGTGCTTGCCGTTGACGATGTCCGACCAATGCCCACGCGAGAGGCCGAGCTTAATCGCCCAGTGGTTCTGGGACAGATTACTCTTGGCGATCAGCTCGACGAGGCGGCTCTGTTTCAGTCGGATCCGCATGGCACAAGTCCCACGGGACGGTTAGTACGCTTCCGATACGCTCATGTACCGGCCGGCGTTTCACAAAACAAGGCCTACGGCACACAAAGTGTTCGGAGAAGTTCGGAGTGGCCGAAATTCGGGGGGTCTGAGAGGGTCCTCCGGTCAGCGGGCCAGCAGAATCTCCATCGGCGCCTGGCTCGGGCCCCTCTCAATAGAAGACGCCCCGCGCGTTCGATCGCGCCGGGCGCAAATCCACCACCTCACTCACTCATCGGGCGAGTGCCCTCGTCGCGCTCGCAGGCCCGCAGCAGGCTAGTGCTTGTGGCGGCGCTTGTGCCGCATCCGCCGCCGCTTGCTCCCGACCTTCCTCCTGCCGCGGTGCTTCTTGGGATAGCTCATCTATCCCTCCGCTCCGGGCTTCGGCGTCCAGCTTCCCTACTATAGGGATCGTACCGTCCGCCAGCCAGTCGGGTTCGTGCTGCGCCCTGCACCGAAAAACGATTACCGCGGTCGGGTTACATCCCCATCTTCCCGGTGAGGATCCCCTCGCGGAGCGAGACCGCCCGTGCCGGGGCGTCCGGCACTTCGCGGATCTCGAAGTTGATGTCCTGCACGAAACGCAGCTTGGAGTCGATCGTGACCGTCTCGGACCCGCGCCGCACGATGATCCGATAGGGCATCCCGACCGACTCACCCCGATACCGTGCGCGGAATTCCGCCCCGAAATCGTCACTCTGTACGACGTCGACCTCTCCGACCTGGAGGAGGTAGTCACCGGCCTGCACGCCGGCGGCCTCGGCTGCCCCGCCTTGGGTGAGCCGCTGCACGTAGATTCCCGCGCTGTCCTGGCCGGTGAACACCCCGATCAGCGGGCGCGGGACGGTGTCGACAGTCACCTCGAGCCCGATCAGCGGCAGCAGCTCGTCCCAGGGATACGGCTCGCGCCCGTCGATGTAGCGCCGGTAGACGTCGTCGAGCGCCCGCCCGCCCGCCGCCCGGCGCACCGCCTGCCACCACTGCTCCTCGGTGAAGCCCCTGCCGGCCTTGTAGGTGCTCACGTACAGGTCGCGCATCACGTCGTCAAGCGAGGCGCGGTTGTCGCTGGCATCGCGGATCAGGATGTCCAGCATGAGTCCGGCCAGCGAGCCCTTGTCGTAGTAGACGCGCCCCGTACCATCCACCGGGGCGATCCACGTGGAGAGCGACGCGTCCTTGAGGGCCACCGGAGGCGTGCTCGCGACGTTCCCGATCTTGTTGCCGGTAGCCTGGTAGAAACCACTGGCCGGGATGACCCCGCCACGCACCAGCGCCAGGTCGGCATAGTAGTCGGTGACGCCCTCGCTCACCCACAGCAGCGTCGTCGGCTGCGCCCGTCCGTAGTCGTACGGCACCATCTCGGCGGGCCGGAGCCGCTTCACGTTCCAGGCGTGGACGGTCTCGTGGGCCCACACCTCGGTGAGAAACGGCAGGCCGACCGCCTGCGTGAAGTAGATCCCGAGATGGGAGTTGCGGTGCTCCAGGGCTGAGGCACCGGGGTAAGCATCGTCGAACAGCATCAGCGTGGTGTAGGTGTTGAACGGCGTCTCGCCGAAGGCGGCGTCCATGTGGGGCATCATGAGCCGAATCTGCCGCCACAGGGTCTCACGGGACTCGCCCACATAGACCCCCTCCGGATACGTGGCCATGCGATGCCACACCCCGTCGATCTGCAGGCTGTCCAGATCCAGACGCCCCACGAACGTCGGCATGTCCACGACCTCGTGGTAGTCCGCCGCCGTGTAGCGACCCGGAGCGCCGGCTGAGGTGAACCCGGTCACGATCTGCCAGTCCGGCTCGGTGTGAATCGCCACCTCCGAGGTGAACGCGAGACTCCGCCCTTCAGGGTACAGGAACAGGTTCGTGCCGTTGAAGTACGCGAAGTCCTCGAAGGCGCCCGCCATGCCAACGTCGAGCGTGTCGGACCGGTAGTCGAAGCTCACGGTCACGGTCTGCCCCCCGGTGGGGACCACCCGCCAGGTGTCGAAGTCCACCTTGTCCCAGCGTAGCGCAGTCTCGCCGGCGCGCGCCGAGAACCCCGTGACGTAGCGCGCGAAGTTGTCCAGCCCGTACGAGCCCGGCGTCCACGCCGGCAGCGACAGCACGACCGGGTCGGACCCGCTCGTACGGAAGGTCATGCTGGAGCGGATGCGGCTGCGCGCACCCAGCTCGGCGTTGATGGTGACGTCGTAGCGCACGTCGCTGATCGGGGCCGAGCGCACACTGGAGTACGCGGACTGGGCCGCGAGGCCCGGCGGGGCAAACGCCGTCAGCGCCAGCAGCGCCCCGGCGGTGCGGAACTGTCTCGTGATCATGGTGGACCTCGGAGTGGTGGTTCCCTCGGCGTCTACGAGAAAGGAGAGATGCCCGGTTTCATGCGTGGAGGCCGCCAGCGCGGTGACCGGCCCGGCGGGCTTCCCTCTCTTAATGACACGCAAGGAGGCCCAGGCGTTGCGGAGCGCTACGGGACGGTCTTGGCCTGAGTTTCCAACGTGGAACGTTGCCCTACAGCAGCACCGCCAGCGCCAGGGACGCCGCGAGAAACACGTTCGTGGCCAGGTTCCACCCCACGTTGGCACCCAACGCCGGGATGGGCACCGGGCTTCCAGGAACGGCGAAGGCCCAGCGCAGCGGCTCCTTCAGAAGGGCCGAGGGCAGTACCGCCGCCAGGGAGTACTCGGGCAGGACGCCCACGACCACGCCCGCAACGATCGCCGTCGGCGTGAGCAGCGCTGCCGCCGCATAGGTGTAGGCGGCGCCACGCCGGCCCAACATGAGCACCAGGTTGCGCCGCCCCCCCGCGCGGTCGGCCTCTTCGTCGGGAAATTCGTTGAGCAGGAGCAGGTTGAACGTCATCAGCGTGGCCGGGACGGCAGCCGCCAGCGCGGCGGGGCCCAGCGCACCGTCCTGCACCAGCGCCGTCCCGATCACCGGGAGGCCGCCCAATCCCAGTCCCGCCGCTATCTCTCCCACCCCGATGCGTGCCAGGACACCGCTGTAGGCCAGCACGCACACGGCGCCCACCACCATAACAGGCAGGAGCACCATGCCGACCTGGGTCAGCAACCAGACCCCGACGGCGAGCCCCACGGCAGCAGCAGTCAGCCCGAACAGCAGCGTGGCCCTCGACGAGATGGCGCCCGCCGGGAGCGTCCCGCTCCCTCCCGAGAACGGCGTGCGCTGCGTGCGGAGGTCGATGCCGCTGCGCATGTCGCTCCACTCGTTGAGCACGTTCACGGCCACGTGCAGCGCCACCAATCCGACGAGTGCCACCACGGTGCGCGGCCAGCTGAAGTGTCCGTTGTACGCCGCGGCGGCCGCGCCCGACGCCACCAGCGTGACGGGCAACAGGAGGAAGGGCACGCGGGCCACGCCCGCGAATGCGCTGAGCTTCGGCATGGGCCCAATCTGTCAGGAAGGTCACCGCAACGCGAACCGCGAACCGCAGGCTTCCCGCACACCGCCATCCGGTGCAACGTTGGTGCACCCAACACCGAAACCACGATCTCTCCCGGAGCACACCATGGACAAGCCCACCGTCCAGGAGCGGTTCGGCAGGACCTTCCTGCTGCTGCTCGTCGTCGCCATCAGCCTCTTGTTCTACATGATGATTCGCCGCTTTGCGATGGACCTGCTGCTCGCGGCGATCTTCGCAGGACTGTCACATCCGCTCTACAGGCGGCTGGTGACCCTTTTCAGGGGGCGGGAGGCCGCCGCTTCCGTGGCCACCATCGCGATCGTGCTGCTGGTGGTCATCGTGCCTCTCAGCGGGTTTCTGGGCATCGTGGCCGCGCAGGCGCTGCAGGTGAGCCAGTCGGTGGCCCCCTGGGTGGAGCGCCAGCTCCAGCAACCCGACGAGCTGGACCGGCTGCTGACCGGGCTCCCGTTCTGGGACACGATCCAGCCGTACCAGGACCAGATCATCGCCAAGGTCGGCCAGTTCGCCGGCAACGTGGGCACATTCCTGCTGAACAGCGTCGCGGCGGCGACGCGGGGGACGGCTGCGTTCTTCCTCGACCTGTTCATCATCCTCTACGCCATGTTCTTCTTCCTGAAGGACGGCAGGCTGCTGCTCAAGAAGATCCTGTACTACATGCCGCTGGGTCCCACGGAGGAGAACCGCATGGTGGCGCGGTTCACTTCGGTGGCGCGGGCCACCATCAAGGGCACGTTCGTGATCGCCATCGTGCAGGGCACGCTGGGAGGCCTGGCATTCTGGGTGGCCGGCATCCCCGGCTGGGCATTCTGGGGCACGATCATGGCGGTGCTGTCGATCATCCCGGGAGTGGGCACCGCCCTGGTGTGGATTCCGGGTTGCATCTACCTGGCCGCCACCGGCCATCTGATTGCGGCGATCGTGCTCGCCGCCTGGTGCATCGCCGTGGTGGGTACAGTCGACAACGTGCTCCGCCCCATCCTCGTGGGGCGAGACACCCAGATGCCGGACCTATTGGTCCTGGTGAGCACGCTCGGGGGCCTGATCCTGTTCGGCGCGGTCGGCATCGTGATCGGCCCCATCGTGGCGGCCTTGTTCGTGACCGTGTGGGACATCTACGGTGAGGCATTCAGCGACTTCCTGCCGGCAGTGCCGGACACCGGGATGCACAAGGCGCCGGCCGCCAAGGGATAGGGGGATCCATGCGCACCATGAATCGCCGCGACTTCGTCCATACGACCGCAATGGGAGCGTTGGCCATGACACCGCTGCACGCCCTGGCCTCCCGGCGGCAGGATGACTGGCGAGCGCTGCGCGTGAACGGGGCGCGCGTGAACCAGCATCTGGCGGACCTGTCCCAATACGGGCGCAACCCCGAAGGCGGCGTGAGCCGCGTGGCCTACGGCGACGCCGACATCGCGGGTCGCGAGTTCGCCGCGCGGCTCATGCGCGAAGCCGACCTGGAGGTCCACATCGACCCGGTGGGCAACATCATCGGGACGCGCGCGGGGACCGTGCCGGACGCCAAGCCGATCCTGTTCGGCTCCCACATCGACTCGGTGCCGAACGGCGGGAATTACGACGGCGACCTGGGCTCCATGTCGGCCATCGAGGCAGCGCATACCCTGGCCGAGGCTGGTTACCGCAACCGGCACCTGCTGGAGGTGGTGATCTGGTGCGACGAGGAAAGCGGCCTCACCGGCAGCCGCGGATACGTGGGCCTGATCTCCGAGGAGGAGCTCCGCGGCCCGGGGCGTGACGGTGTGCCCCTGGCCGAGAAGATCGCGCGCATCGGAGGAGAACCGGACCGCCTCGCCGCGGCGCGGCACGCACCGGGCAGCGTGGCCGCCTACCTCGAGCTGCACGTCGAGCAAGGGAACATCCTCAACGAGGAGGGAGTGCAGATCGGCGTGGTCGAGGGCATCGTCGGCATCCACCACTACGACGTCACCATCGAGGGCTTCGCCAACCACGCGGGCACCACGCCGATGAACCGGCGCCGCAACGCCATGCTCACGGCGTCAGAGCTGGTGCTCGCCGTGGACCGGATCGTGAAGGCGAGGCCGGGCGCCCAGGTAGGCACGGTCGGCCGCCTCCTGGTGGAGCCGGGCGCGCCCAACGTGGTGCCGGGGCGGGTGCGGCTCACCGTAGAGCTGCGCGACCTCCAAACGGCGACCATCGAGAAGCTGTGGCAGCAGATCGGCGCCGAGCTCGATGAGCTGGCGCGCAAGCACGACACGCCCGCGACCTGGGTGCGAGAACACGCCAACGTCGACCCTGCACTGTCGGACCCCCGCGTACGGGAGCTGATCACGGAGGCGGCGGGGGCGCTGGAGCTGTCCTACAAGCACATGCCCAGCGGCGCCGGCCACGACGCGCAGAGTCTGGCCAGGATCTGCCCGATCGGGATGATCTTCGTGCCCTCGGTGGACGGCATCAGCCACTCGCCCAAGGAGTTCACGCCGCCGGAGGACGTGCAGAACGGGGCCGACGTGCTGTTACAGTCAGTGCTGCGGCTGGATCAGGCCTAGCGGCTGCGGCGCGAGGAGGACAGTCGGGGCCGTTCACATCCGCCCTTGACACAACCCGACCACACGTTCAAAATTTGAATAGACGTTCAAATTTGGACGGCAGCCTTGGCCAACGGCCCAGAATCTACCGCGCTCTCCCCCCACATCCGCCGCAAGCGGCAGCGGCGCCGTGCCGAGATCCTCCACGCGGCGCTGCGGGCATTCCGCGAGAACGGCTACCACGCCACCACGCTCGAAGCCATCGCCGAGCACCTCGGCGTCCGCAAGACGGCCCTGTACCACTACTTCCCCGACAAGGAGGCGATCCTCTACGAGTGTCACCGCGAGTCACTGGGCGAGATCGATCGCATGATGAAGGCGGCGCGCAAGCTGGACACGGCGAGCGAGCGGCTGGCCTACGTCATCCGCGAGCACGTCCGGATCATGACCGAGACGCTCGAAGGCTCGCCCCTGGCGTTCGAGGTGACGGCCTTCTCCCCCGAGCGCGCGGGCGAGATCATCGCCGCCCGGGACCGGTACGAGCGGTGGCTGCGCAGGATCATCGATCAGGGGATCAAGGACGGCGAGTTCCGCGAGGTGGACTCCAAGATCGCCGTGTTCGCCGTCCTCGGCGCGATCAATTGGATCGCGCGCTGGTACCGACCGGAAGGGACGATCCACGCCCCGGAGCTGGGGCGCGAGTTCGCCGAGCACCTGGTGGGCGGTCTCACGTGCGGGTAGGGGGCGGCTGGCCCATCACCTCCAACGACGGTGAGGCATCATGAAGGCGATACAGCTGACGGCGGTCGGGGAGCCCCTGGAGGTGCGGGACGTCTCCCGACCCGAGCCGGCGGACGATGAGGTGCTCGTCCGGGTCGCCGGCTGCGGGGTGTGCCACACGGACATCGGCTTCTGGAAGGACGGTGTGCCCACGAAACAGCCGTTGCCGCTCACCCTGGGACACGAGGTGAGCGGTACGGTGGTCGCGGCGGGCACAGGATACCGGAGCCTCCTCGAGCGCGAGGTCATCGTCCCGGCGGTGATTCCCTGCGGGGCGTGCGATCTCTGCGCGCAGGGGCGCGGCAATGCGTGCCGCGCCCAGGTGATGCCAGGGAACGACGTCGACGGGGGGTTCGCGGAGTACATCGCCGTACCCGGCCGCGGCATCTGCGAGGTCGAGCAGCGGGGAGGGTACGACCTGCCGGAGCTGTCCGTGATCGCCGACGCCGTCACCACGCCCTACCAGGCGATCGTACGGAGCTGTCTCAAGGCCGGCGACGTGGCGGTCGTGGTGGGCGTGGGCGGCGTGGGCACCTACTGCGTCCAGATCGCCGCCGCGCTGGGCGCGCACGTGGTGGCCATCGACGTCGACCAGGCCAAGCTGGACGCGGTGGCGCAGCACGGCGCCGGGCTCACCGTTAATCCCGGGGAGACCGACTTCAAGAGCCTCAAAAAGCAACTCAAGAGCCAGGCCAAGGAGTGGGGCGCTCCCTCACACGGCTGGAAGATCTACGAGTGCTCGGGGCACCCCGGCGGGCAGGAGACCGCGTACGGCCTGCTCAACCACGCTGCCACCCTGATGGTCGTGGGCTTTACGCTCGCCAAGACCGAGCTGCGCCTCAGCAACCTGATGGCGTTTGACGCCACCGCCCAGGGCACGTGGGGGTGCAAGCCCGAGCTCTATCCGGAGGCCCTCGCACTGGTCACCAATGAAGAGATCACCCTGAAGCCATTCATCCAAACGTTCCCGATGAGCCAGGCGCCCGACGTGGTGCAGCAGGTTGCCGATCATCGGATCGACAAGCGAGCCATTCTGGTTCCGGACTGGGCGGGCTAGGAGTGTTCCGCGCCCGAGCCGACAGGCGGGGAGGGAGGTACGATGCTGAATAGCCATACACTCGTGGACGGCCACAAGTACGAGCACATCCAGTACGAGCTGCGGCCGGTGAAGGACCCGGCCGGCAACTCCGTGAATGGCCTGCACAGCGCCTGGATCATCCTCGACAATCCCAAGCAGTTCAACAGCTACACCACCGACGCGGTGAAGGACGTGATCCTCGCCTTCCGCGAGGCGAGCATGGACCGTAGCGTGGTGGCCGTCGTGTTCACGGCGGTCGGGGACAAGGCGTTCTGCACCGGCGGGAATACCAAGGAGTATGCCGAGTACTACGCCGGCAACCCGCAGGAGTACAAGCAGTACATGCGCCTGTTCAACGACATGATCGATTCGATCCTGCGGTGCGACAAGCCGGTGATCAACCGGGTGAACGGCATGCGCATCGCGGGCGGGCAGGAGATCGGGATGGCGTGCGATTTCAGCGTCGCCGCCGACACGGCCCGGTTCGGCCAGGCCGGTCCGAAGCACGGCTCCGCACCCGACGGCGGCTCCACCGACTTCCTGCCGCTGTACGTCGGGTTCTCGCGCGCCATGGAGAGTGGCGTCCTGTGCGAGATGTGGAGCGCGCACAAGGCGCTGTTCATCGGCCTGATCAACCAGATCGTCCCGGTCCTCAAGGTGGACGGCAAGTGGATCCCCAACCCCATGGTGATCACCGACCGGTTCGTGGACGAGTTCGGCAGGATCGTGTACGGAGACTTCAAGACGGGCGAGGAAAAGAACGCCGCCAAGGAAACCCTCGCCAAGACCGAGACCGATCTTTGCCTGCTGGACGAGACCGTCGAGACGCTGTGCACCAAGATCCTGATGCTGATGCCGGACTGCGTGTCGAAGACCGTGAACGGCCTGCGCAAGCACAAGCAGTGGCACTGGGACAACACCAACGTCACCAACCGCGAGTGGCTGGCCCTCAACATGATGACCGAGGCGAAGGCCGGCTTCCGCGCCTTCAACGAGGGGCCCAAGGGCAAGCGCGAGGTCGACTTCATCAAGCTGCGGCAGATGCTGGCCGAGGGACACCCGTGGGACGACGAGCTCATGCGCGCGATTTCGCCACAGTACCAGGAGGACTGAGATCCAATGGACCTGAGTTTGGAGGGCAAGAACGCCATCGTGACGGGCGGCAGCATCGGCATCGGTGCGGCGATCGCGCTGGGGCTGGCGCGGGAGGGCTGCAATGTGGCCATCAACTACCGCCGGCACGACACCGAGGCGAAGGGGCTGGTTCGCCAGATCGAGGCGTTGGGCCGTCGCGGGCTCGCGATCAAGGCGGATGTCGGCAGCTACGCGGACGCCCAAGACATGGTGCAGACGGTCGTCAAGGAGCTGGGCCGCCTCGACATCATGGTGTGCAACGCCGGAATCAACTGGGACGGCGTGATCTGGAAGATGACCGAGGAGCAATGGGACACGGTCATCAACGTCAATCTCAAGGGCTACTTCAACTACAACAAGGCCGCGGCGCTGGTCTTCAAGGACCAGAAGAGCGGCAAGATCGTGAACATCTCCTCTATCAACGGCATGCGGGGGAAGTTCGCCCAAACGAACTACGCCGCATCCAAGGGCGGCGAGATCGCCATGAGCAAGTCGCTGGCCCGGGAGCTCGGGAAGTTCAACGTGAACGTCAATGTGGTGGCACCCGGCATGGTCATGACCGAGATGGCCGAGGGCATTCCGCCGGAGTTCCTCACCAAGGCGATGGACGAGACAGCGTTGGGGCGGTTCGCGACGGCGGAGGAGTGCGCTGACCTGGTCGCCTTCCTGTGCTCGGATCGGGCGCGACACATAACCGGTGAAGTGATCAAGATCGACGGCGGCCAATACATGTAGACAGGACGTGAGAACGCAATGACAAGAGTCGGAATCATCGGCATCGGGCACGGCACGTTCGGCCGGCGCAGCGATGCCACCGTGCAGGAGCTGGCCTTCGAGGCCTTCAGGGCGGCGATGCAGGACGCGGGGATCGACCGCAATGCGGTGGACGCTTCGGTCATCGGCTCCGTGCCGGAATACCACAAACAGCGATCGCTCGCTGGGGTCGTCCAGGAGTACCTGGGGCTCGTGCCCAAGCCGACGTGGCTCACGGAGGTGGCGTGCGCGTCCGGCAGCGCCGCGATGCGCACGGCGTGGATGGCGATCAAGGCGGGGGTCCACGATGTGGTCGCCGTGATCGGCTGCCAGAAGATGACCGAGCTCTCCACGCCCGAGATTCTCGCCCTCATGGGCCGGGTCGGTGAGGTGCAGTGGGAATCCGGTTTCGGCACCACCTTCCCTGGCTACTACGCAATGTTCGCCAAGCGGCACATGCACGAGTTCGGCACCACCCGGGAGCAGCTACTGGACGTGGCCGTCAAGAACCACCACTACGGCGCCATGAACCCGTACGCGCTGTTCCGCAAAGAGATCACCAAGGAGAAGGCCTCGGCGTCGGAGGACGTGGCCACACCGTTCCAGGTGTACGACTGCTGCGCCAATGCTGACGGCGCCGCCTGCGTCATTCTGGCGAGCGAGGACATGGCCCGGGAGATCTCGAGCAAGCCCGTCTGGCTGAGCGGCATGGGCAGCGCATCGGCGACTATGTCGGTTCTACGCCGGCCCAACCTGGTCGGACTGCCCAGCGCGGAAGCGGCCGCAGCACAGGCGTACGCGATGGCCGGCATCGGTCCGGACGATGTGGACGTGGCGGACGTCCACGACTGCTTCACGGTCGCCGAGATCATGGCCTACGAGGACCTCGGCTTCTGCAAGAAGGGCGAAGGCGGACCGTTCATCGAGGAGAAACAGCCTTACATCGGCGGCAAGGTGGCGGTGAACGTGGACGGGGGCCTCAAGGCCAAGGGGCATCCGATCGGCGCCACCGGCGTCTCCATGACCTATGAGATCGCCAAGCAGCTCCGCGGTGAGGCGGGAGAGCGGCAGGTTCCCGATGCCGATGTGGGGCTCACCCACAACGTCGGCGGTATCGGGCAATACTGCTTCGTTCAAGTCATGACGAGGGAGTGAGCGATGTTCAAGTGGTTCGGTAAGGTCAACTACACACCGTACACGAAGGTCAGCGACTTCGCACAGCACCTCCGGGATGGCCATCTGATGGCCTCCCGGTGCAAGAGCTGCGGTGCAGCTTCATTCCCGCCGCGGGCCGACTGCGAGGCGTGCATGAGCGACGCCTTCGAGTTCTTCGAGGTGAGCGGCAGGGGCACCCTGCACACGTTCACCAAGATCGTTGCGGCCCCGACCGGCTTCGAGGACCTGGTCCCCTACACCGTGGGCGTGGTCGACCTGGAAGAGGTCGGAAAGGCGCTGGCCTGGTTCGGCGAGACCATAGAGGAAGACGACATCCGGATCGGGATGAAGCTGCAGGTGGTCCCGCGGATCTTCGAGGAGCTGGAAGAGATCAAGGTCTACTACAGCCTGGAACGACCGGGCACGGCGTGGTCAAAAGTGTAGGCGCCACGCATGCCAGCCTCACCAAGGTGACACCCGACAACAGCGATGGCTGTGTAGTGCGAGCGGAGAGCAGAGTATGACCCTAAACGCGACCATGGATGGCGGGATTGCGGCTCAGGTATTCCCCGAGTGGCGTGGCCAGCCGCTGGACGAGATCCTCTACCAGTGCCGGGAGCTGGCGGAGGACATGGACTTCCCCACCGTGCGTCGCTGGCGCGAGGCCGGGGGGAAGGTCCTGGGACACTTCCAGGTGTACTTCCCGGAGGAGATCGCCCACGCCGGCGGCCTGCTCCCCTTCAAGGTGCGGGGCGCCTCCATCGAGGCCATGCAGGCCGATTCCCGCTTCGGATCCTACCTCTGCTCGATCCTCAAGACGTCGCTGGAGCTAGCGCTGAGCGGGCGGGTCGAGCTCGATCTGTTCGTGACGCACCCGATCTGCGACGCGGCGCGCAATCTGGCGGCGGTGTGGGGCCGCAACTTCGCGTACCCCTGCCAGATTCTCTACCTGCCGCAGAACGCCAACTCGCAACACGCCGCGGAGTATCTGCGTGGGGAGTACGACCGTGTGAAGCGCACGGTGGAGGCGATCACCGGCCGCGCGATCGAGGACGTCGATCTACGGCGCTCGCTGGAGATCTTCAACGAGAACCGCGCCCTGCTGCGCGAGCTATACGCCATCAAGCGCGAGACGCCGTGGCTCGTATCGGCCGAGGATGCCTACGTCCTGATGTCGGTAGGCGGGTTGATGCCCCGGGAGGAGCACAACGACCTGCTGCGCACCACTCTTCCGCTGCTGCGCGAGCGCGACGCCAAGCCGCAGGATCGCATCCGCATCGTGTTCGAGGGCGGCTTCTGCGAGCAGCCGCCGTTGGACCTGATCCGGGCCATCGGCCGCTCCTGTTACGTGGTGGACGATGATCTGCTGATCGGGCTGCGCTGGATTCTGGAAGACGTGCCGCTCGACGGTGACCCGCTGCGCAACCTCGCCGACGCGTACCTGGAGCGGTCGTCCTACAGTCCCGTGCAGCATGACCTGCGAAAACCCAAGGAAGAGATGCTCCTCAAGCGCATCGGCGACTCGCGCGCCAAGGCCGCCATTGTCACCGCCGCCAAGATGTGCGAGCCGGGGCTGGAGGAGCAGGTGGCCTACACCCGGGCGCTGGACCAGGAGAATGTGCCGTACTTCGTCAGCGAATTCGAGGAGAACATGACCAGCTTCGATCATCTCGAGATCCAACTGGAAACCTTCGTCGAGAACCTGTTATTCGAATGAGCCAGATTAGCGAAGATGCCCTCGTCGGCCGCGGCAACAAGGACGGCGCCCGGCTGTTTCGGGAATGGTTCCAGGAGTTGACCGCGGCGGCGGAGGAAGACCGCCGTGCGGCTTACGTCTTCGTGATGGGGAGTCTGTGCGAGCTGCTGCAGGCGTTCGATCTCCCGGTCGTGTTCCCGGAAATCAACTCGCTCCAGACGGCCGTGCGCCGCGTAGCCCACGAGTACCTCAATGAGGCCGAGGACTACGGGTATTCGCCGGATATCTGCGGCTACGTGAAGGCCGACGTGGCCACCCAGCTGCGGCGGGGCGCGCTGCCGATGGGACGCATCCCCAAGCCCGCTATCGCCGTCTACACCAACGCCTGCAACACCTACATCAAGTGGGCAGAGATCTGGGAGCGGATGCACGGGGCCCCGACCTTCGTGATCGACGTGCCGGGGTCGCGGGCCGACGGCGCCAAGACCTGGCACGGGGACCAGGACTTCGAGAACGACCGCCGCTATGTGCTAGCCCAGCTCAAGGAGTTGATCTCGACCCTGGAGGGGCTCACCGGCCGCCGGTTCGATATCGACCGCCTGCGGGAGACGATGGGGCACGCGAACACCATGCACAGCGGTTGGAAGCGCGTGCTCGAGCTCAACCGGAGCCGCCCCTCCCTGTTCAACGCCCTGTCGGACGGCACGATCTACCTCGGGGTCACCAACTGCCTCATGGGCACCGCGGCGGGCGCGCGCTACTTCGATGACCTCGTGGAGGAAATGGAGTACAAGGCGGCACGCGGCATCGGCACGCTCACCGACGAGCAGTATCGCCTGATCTTCGTGGGCGTGCCGTGCTACCCCATCTTCCGCCGCTTCACCGAGCTGTTTACCGAGTTGGGCGGGACGTTCGTCAACTCGACGTACCTGTGGTTTGCCTCCGGCGGCTCCAACCTGGGGTTCCAGTACGACCTGGAGCATCCGCTCGAGAGCCTGGCCGACGGATTGCTGGTGAGCGTGCGGGACGCGATGGACAGCATGTTCTTCCAGACGGGGATCCTCACGGAGATGGTGGACACCTATCAGGCCGACGGCATGGTGTACCACCCCATCAAGAGCTGCCGCACCGTGTCGACCGGCCTCGCCGACAACCGGCGGGCACTCATGGAACTGCGAGACATTCCGAGCCTGTTCATCGAGTCCGACATGATGGACCGGCGCGTCGTCTCGGAAGCGCAGCTCAAGAATCGCATCGACGCCTTCTTCGAGGGGCTCGCCGCGCGCCGGCACCACGCCGCGATCGGCAACCCGTAACGCACCAGGAAGGGACGCCCATGGCTTACGCAGCGGGTGTGGACGTCGGATCGACCCAGACCAAGGCGGTCATCATCGACGAGGAGCGCAGGATCATCAGCCGCGCGCTCACGGAGACCGGCGCCAACGTGATCCGCGCGGCCGAGAGCTCGTTCGAGGAGGCGTTGCGCGACGGCGACCTGCGGGAGGAGGAGGTCGAGTACATCGTAGGCACGGGATACGGCCGCTACAAAGTGACCTTCGGCAACACGCAGGTCACCGAGATCAGCTGCCACGGGCGCGGCGCGGTGCACATGTTTCCCAGCACCCGCACCGTCGTGGACATGGGCGGCCAGGATACCAAGGCGATCCGCGTGTCTCCCACTGGGGAGATCGTCGACTTCTGCATGAACGACAAGTGCGCAGCGGGAACGGGACGCTTCCTCGGCGCCGCGTCGAGCGCGCTCGACATCCCGCTCGACCAGCTGGGGCCCACCGCGCTGCGCGGCGAGCGGCCCGTGAAGATCTCCACCACGTGCACGGTGTTCGCCGAGTCGGAGGTGCTGTCGTGGCTCGGCAAGGGCAAGAAGATCGAGGACATCCTGCTGGGTGTGCACCAGTCGATCGCCGCCCGCTCCGCGGGGCTGCTGCGGCGCGTGGGCATCGAGAGCGATGTGACGTTCACCGGAGGCGTGGCCAAGAACACCGCCATGATCGAGACGCTCAACGAGCGCCTCGACCAGCAGGTAAACGTGAGCGAAGAGTCGCACTTCATGGGCGCGCTCGGCGCCGCGCTGTTCGCGCTCGATCACATCCTCGCCAGCCGGGCACCCACCAAAGCCAAGCAGGACGCCTCATGACCTACACCGCCGGAGTCGACGTCGGATCGACCTACACCAAGGCCGTAGTCTTGAGCGAGGAGCACGAGATCGTGGGCCGCGTCATGGAACCCACCGGGTTCAAGCTCACCGAGGTGGCCGAGCGGGCACGGGCGCGGGCGGCGGCCCAGGCGGGCCTCTCCCCGGACGACCTCGCCTACACCGTCGCCACCGGCTTCGGCCGCCACCAGGCCACGATGAGCGACGTGCAGGTCACCGATCTGACGGCCGCCGCGCGGGGGACGACGTTCTTCTTCCCGGAGACGCGAACCATTCTCGACGTCGGCGGTCAGACCATGAAGGCCAGCCGGCTGGGCGAGGGCGCGAAGGTCAAGTCGTTCCGGCTCAACGACAAGTGCGCGGCGGGGACCGGCGCGTTCCTCGAAAAAACCGCGCGGTACATGGGTTACACCACCGAGGAGATCGGCCCCCTCGTGGCGACATCCAAGGAGGCGACGTCCATCTCCGGCGTGTGCGCCGTGTTCGCCGAGTCCGAGGTGATCAACCACCTCTCCCAGGGGGTTGCACCGGCCGACATCATGCATGGCGCTATCGTCTCGCTGGTGGGACGCTCCGTGCAGCTCATGAAGCGGGTGCGCATGGAGCCCGAGTTCACCCTGATCGGCGGCATCCTGCGGTTCGAGCGCATGGCCGACGTGGTGCGGCACGAGTTGGGGGCCGAGGTGAACGTGCCACAGGGCGATCTGGTGCAGTTCACGTCGGCCCTCGGAGCCGCGATCCTAGGACACCGCCGGCTGCGCAAGCTCCAGGAGGAGGTGGCAGAGGCGTGAGCATGGACGAGGACCAGCGGGAGGCATCGCGGCGGCTCGCCCTCGTCGTGGAGCAGGAGGCGCGGCGCGTGCTCACCGAGTCTGCGCTCGAGGGCGACCCGAAGCGCCTCGCCGAGGGGTGGGAGCGCCGCTTCATCGCCGACGGCGAGCGGGCCAAGGAAGCGATGGAGCTGTACGAGGAGCTGGGCTACGAGGTGTGCGCCGACCCCCTGCGACCCGAAGACATGGCGGACGACTGCGAGGACTGCCAGCTGCTTATGCTGCTCCAGTTCAAGACGATCTACACGCGCAAGAAGCCCGACCGCTAGGCCTTCCCCACCCGCTGCACCACCATATCGCCCATTGCCGACGTGGAGATCCCGCTGCGGGCGTCCGCCGACGGCACCTTCCCGCTCCGCAGCAGGTCGGCCACAGCATCCTCCACGCGCGCGGCAGCGGCCGTCTCGCCGAGAAAGTCGAGCATCATGCTCACGGCCCCGATGGCCCCGAGCGGGCACGCCACGTTCTTGCCCGCGTACTTGGGCGCCGAACCGTGAATCGGCTCGAACATGGACGTCTGCCCCGGGTGGATGTTGCCGGACGCGGCGATTCCCATGCCGCCCTGCAGCATGGCCCCGAGATCGGTGATGATGTCGCCGAACAGGTTGGTGGTCACTGCCACATCGAACCACTCGGGGTTCTTGATCATCCACATGCAGCAGGCGTCCACGTAGGCGTGATCGGTCTCGACATCTGGGAAGTCGCGCGCCACCTCGGCGAAGGCACGGGTCCAGATGTCCTGCGGCCTGACCGCGTTGGCCTTGTCCACCAGCGTCACACGCGCCTGGTGCTTCGCGCCCCGCTCCCGGGCGCGCTTGCTGGCCAGCTCGAAGGCGTAGCGGGAGGCCCGCTCGCAGCCCTTCCACGTGTACACGCCGTTGACGATCGACACCTCGTCGGGCGTCCCCTTCTTCAGGTGCCCGCCAATCTGCGAGTACAGCCCCTCGGTGTTCTCACGCACGACCACGAAGTCGATGTCGGCGGGGCCCTTGTCCTTGAGGGGGCAGAGGTGCTCGGCGTACAGCTTGATGGGCCGGAGATTGATGTACAGGTCGAGGCCGAAGCGCAGCCCGAGGATTACCGAGCGTTCGACGAGCCCCGTCTCCACGTCGGGATGGCCGATGGCGCCTAGCAGCACGGCATCCAGGGTCCGCCACTCGTCGATCACCGTGTCGGGCACGAGTTCCTTGGTCTTGAGGTAATACTCCCCGCTGTAGGGGTACTCCACCAGCTTGTACTCGAACCCCTCGACGGCGGCCACGGCCTCGAGCGCCTTCAGCGCCTCGCGGGTCACCTCGGGCCCGATACCGTCACCCGCCAACACCCCGATGTCGTAGGACGTCATGCCCCCTCCTGGTTGCCGTCGGACCGAGCCTCAACTTGGCAGCCCGGCCCATGCCGCGCGAGTGGTGCTCCGTTGAAGGTCTTCCGCCAACAAGGCATCTTTGGTGGACACGACATGGAGGCCAGGCCGAGCATGGCGAAGACCCCCGCAGAAGAACGGCTCATCTACGACTGGGCGACGGCCGGTGGCACCGACGAGTCCCCGCCCCGCACGGTCATGCTCGACGACGAGACCCTGCGGGACGGTCTCCAGAGCCCCTCGGTGACCGATCCGCCGACCGACGTGAAGGTCAAGATCCTCCACCTCATGGACAGTCTCGGGATCGAGACCGCCGATGTGGGATTGCCGGGGGCGGGGCCCCGGCAGCGGGATGCGGTCGAGCGGCTGTGCCGCGAGATCGCCGACCACAAACTGCGCATCAAGGCCAACTGCGCGGCCCGCACCATGATCGTGGACATCCAGCCGATCGCCGACGTGGTCCAGAAGACAGGCGTGCCGATCGAGGCGTGCGTGTTCATCGGCAGCAGCCCCATTCGGCAGTATGCCGAGGAGTGGGATCTGGACCACATCCTGCGGCACACGCGAGAGGCAGTGGAGTTCGCGGTGCGCGAGGGCCTGGAGGTGATGTACGTAACCGAGGACACCATTCGCGCCGCGCCCGACGATCTGCGCATCCTGTTGACCGCGGGAGTCGAGGCTGGCGCCCGCCGTCTCTGTCTGTGTGACACGGTCGGTGCGGCCGTGCCGCAGGGGGTACGCAATCTCGTCACCTGGGTCCGCCAACTGCTGGACGAGCTCGGCATGGCCGACCAGGTGGGGATCGATTGGCACGGCCACCGGGACCGTGGGCTCGATGTGGCCAACACGCTCGCGGCCGCAGAGGCCGGGGCGACGCGCGTCCACGGCACCGCGCTGGGGGTGGGCGAGCGCGTGGGCAACACGCCCATGGAGCAGCTCTTGGTGAACCTCAAGCTGTTGGGATGGCGGGACGACGACCTCTCTGCCCTTCCCGAGTACGTGGAGACGGTGTCGCAGGCCGTGAGCGTGCCAATCCCGATGAACACGCCCATCGTGGGGCGGGACGCCTTCCGCACCGCCACCGGCGTCCACGCCGCCGCCGTGATCAAGGCGCAGCGCCGCGGGAAGTCCTGGCTGGCCGATCGGGTCTACTCCGGGGTCCCCGCGAGCTGGGTGGGCCGGGAGCAGGAGATCGAGATCGGGCACATGTCCGGCGGCTCGAACGTGATCTTCTTCCTGCGATCGCGTGGCCTGCCGCACGGTCCCGAGGTGGTCGAGGCGGTGATGGAGCTCGCAAAGAAGTCCGAGCGGCTGCTCACGGAAGAGGAGATTCTGGAGGCGGTCCGCGCAGCCTCGGAAGGGACGGACTGACCGCCCGCCATGGAGGACCCGCCCGCCGAGCTCGGCCAGTATCTCCAGCCGACCCCGTTCCTGGACAACGACCACCCGACGATCGTCGAGTTCAGCCGCAGCGTAGCGACTCAGCATGCGAACGACCTGAACCGGGCCGTGGCCTTCTACTACGCCGTGCGCGACGGCATCCGCTACGACCCCTACCGCGTGGACCTGAGGCCGGAAGCCCTGCGCGCCAGCACCGTGCTCGAGAAGGGATTTGGCTTCTGCATCCCCAAGGCGATTCTACTGGCGGCCGTCGCGCGCGCCGCCGGCATCCCGAGCCGGCTGGGATTCGCCGACGTGAAGAACCACCTCGCCACCGAGCGGCTACTCGAGGCGATGCAGACGGACGTCTTCGCGTACCACGGCTACGTCGAGCTGCTGCTCGACGGCCGGTGGGTCAAGGCGACGCCGGCGTTCAACGCCTCGCTGTGTGACCGGTTCGACGTGGCCCCGCTCGAGTTCGACGGGCGACAGGATTCGCTGTTCCAGCAGTTCAACCGGCGGGGCGACCGCTACATGGAATACGTGCGGGACCGGGGCCACTATTCCGACGTACCCCTCGACGAGCTGCGTGCGGGGCTGGTCGAGTACTACCCGGCGCTCGCCACGGCGAACGGCTACGACCTCGAGGGACGGTTCGAGGAGGAAGCGGACGGAGAGCCGGGATGACCGTTCTGATGTCGGGCAACCAGGCGATCGCCCGAGGGGCGTGGGAAGCCGGCGTGGTGTTTGCCGCCGGCTACCCCGGCACCCCGAGCACCGAGGTGCTGGAGAGCCTCGGCGGGTACGAGGAGGTGGACGCGCACTGGTCCACCAACGAGAAGGTGGCGTTCGACGAGTGCGTCGGAGCGGCGCTGGGCGGGGTCCGCAGCCTGGTGACGATGAAGCACGTCGGTCTCAACGTGGCCGCCGATCCATTCATGGTATTTCCCTATGCTGGCACCAACGCCGGCTTCGTCGTGCTGGTGGCCGACGACCCCGGGATGTACTCGTCGCAGAACGAGCAGGACTCGCGTTACTTCGCGAAGCTGGCCAAGGTACCGCTGCTCGAGCCGGCCGACGCCGCTGAGGCCAAGGAGATGATCGGCCTGGCGTTCGACCTGAGTGAGCGGTTCCGCACGCCGGTCATGTTCCGCACCACGACCCGTCTGGCCCACACCAGGAGCCCGGTCGAGCTCGGGCAGCGCAACGAAGCCCCGCGCGAGCCGTTCACGCGCGACGTGCGCCAGTACGCGATTCCGGTGTTCGCGCGCTTCCGCCGGCCCGAGCTGGAGGAGAAGCTCGGCCGCCTCCGAGCCTGGGCTGGGCAATTCGACGGTAACCGCCTGGAGGAGGGCGACTCGGGGCTCGGCATCGTGACCCACGGCATCCCCTACCAGTACGTGAAGGAAGTGGTGCCCCACGCAGCGGTGTTCAAGCTGGGCATGGTCTATCCGTTACCCGAAGGGCGTCTCAAGGAATTCTGCGCCCGCTTCGACAGCGTCTACGTGGTCGAGGAGAGCGAGGGCTTCATCCAGCAGGAGATGGCGAGCTTCGGGATCGCCAACACGATCGGCAAGGAGCGATTCACCAACATTGGGGAGCTGACCGCCGATCTCGTCGCGGCCGGGCTCGAGGGCACGCCGATTCCCGCTGACTTCAGCGATGACGTAGCCATCCTGCCGCGTCCGCCCGTCTTGTGTCCCGGCTGCGCGCACCGTGGGGTGTTCACCGCCCTGCGGCAGCTCGGCGCGCTCGTGACCGGCGACATTGGGTGCTACACCCTCGGCTGTCTCCCGCCCTACAGCGCGATCCACACGACGTTCTGCATGGGTGCGAGCATCGGGAACGCCACCGGGTTCAATCGGGCTGGCGAGGAGCACGTCGTGGCGGTGATCGGCGACTCCACCTTCCTCCACGGCGGCCTACCCAGCCTCGCCAGCGCCGTGTACAACCAGGTGCCCACGACCACGATCTTGCTGGACAACGGCACGACCGGCATGACGGGCCACCAGGAGCACCCCGGCACCGGCCACACACTCAAGGGCGCTCCCGCTCCGGCCGTCGATTACGAGCAGCTCATACGCGCGCTCGGCGTGCAGCAGCTCCAGGTCGTGGATCCCTGGGACCTCGAGGCCACCAAGAGCGCGATCGAAGAGGGCTTGGCCCACTCCGGGCCCGCCGTGATCATCGCGCGGCGGCACTGCCAACTGCTGCCCGTGGAAAAGGCCAAAGAGCACGTTCCCTACCGCGTGGTCGAGGACGACTGCGTGCTGTGCGAGGAGTGCATGGAAGCCGGCTGCCCAGCGCTCGTCTGGGAGGGTGAATACCCGACCATCCGCGATTGGGAGTGCGTGGGGTGCTCGCTCTGCGCGCAGCTCTGTCCCGCCGAGGCCATCGTCGCATGACGGTCACCAACGTCCTGATCGCGGGCGTCGGCGGCCAGGGCGCCGTGCTGGCCAGTGAGCTCCTGGCATTGGCGGCCGCCGGCGCCGGCAAGGACGTGAAGCAGGGGGAGTTTCACGGTGTGGCGCAGCGCGGCGGAGCGGTATTCAGTCACGTACGCTTCGGCGATCGAGTGTACGCGCCGACGGCCCGCCGCGGCGAGGTCGACTTCCTGCTCGCCCTCGAGAAGCTGGAGGCGCTGCGCTACGCCCACTTCGTGAAGCCGGGCGGCACGATCATCATTAACGATTACAAGGTGGAGCCGCTGCGGACGGCCGACGAGCGTCCCTACCCGGACGAGGCTGTCGACTTCCTGACGGACAAGGGGTTCGAGGTGGTTGTGCTGGCAGCGACCGAGACAGCCATGGAGCTGGGGAATCACCGGGCTGCCAACGCGGTGCTGCTCGGGGCGCTCGCCGCGCGCCTCGACATTCCCGATGACGCATGGAGCGAGACCCTGCGGGAGCGGGTCCCACAGGGTCTTCTCGAGCTCAACACACAGGCCTTCGCGGCCGGAGCTACACCGCCATAGTCTTGGTGTACTCCGCGCCGACCACCCCGGTCTGACACCACTTGGAGGTCATGAAATCAGCCGACCGCTTCGCCTGCACGGCGAGCGCGTCGCCCAGCGTGGCTCCGCACGCTTCCTGGATACAGTCCATAATGGCCTTGCGCGCCTCCTCAACGAGCGGCGCGTCCGGCTCGGGCAGTCCCGGAACCTCGGTGGGGACCTTCGTGAGCGCCCCACTCTCGACTGCACGGCGCTCGACACCGTGCTTGCCCTTCGCCGCGACCTTCCACGCCGTTTGCAGCACGTCATCGAGTGAGCCGGCGTAATCGATGAGCCACCCCACGGCGTCCTTGGCCCTGACGGCGCGGCCGCCGAGCAACAGCTGCTGCAGTTTGGGCCAGTCCTCGCGCTTCGCTTTGCGGAAGGGCCAGTGGCACCCCTCCATACCCGGCAGCACCGGCAGCGTGACCTCCGGCATGCCGAGTTGCGCATCGTCCACGGCCACCACGTAGTGGCAGTGCATGAGCAGCTCCAGCATGCCACCGAGGCAGCGCTTCCCATTGACGCACGCGACCGACACCTCGAACTCGTCGTTCAAGCGGCGCGCCGTGCCCGACCAGCCGCTCGCGATCCCGTATCCCGCCTCCGCATTCTCGAGCGCCGGGTAGAACTCGGCGGTGTCCGCGCCCACGAGCTGGGTGGAGAGGTGGAAGTCGCCGGTGAGGATCACCCGCTCGATCCCTTCGCGCTTCAGCCAATCGAGTGCCCGGTTGAGCTCGGCATCCACGTCACTGTTGTAGCTCTCCCGGCTCATCGTCACCACACCAACGGTGCCATCGTGCTCGGCGTTGACGTAGAGTTGCTGCCACTCGGGTGTCTCCATGTTCGCGAAGGCATCGGGATGCCACGCCGCGCCCGCCGCCTCGGGATGCAACCGGTGGTACGCCTCCACCGTCTCGATCACGGCATCCGGCCCCGCAGCCCGCATCACCGCAAGGATGCCGCGACGGAACTGGGCGCACAGCTCACCGATGGCGTTGAGGTGGGACAGATGTCCGCGCTGCTCATGCAGCATCAGGCTGGTCATCTGGAACATCGGCCCGAGGATCCAGGTCCCGAACTCGGCTGCCCCCTCGCCGTCGAGCTTCCAGTCCACCAACGGCCGGAAGTGGTTCGGCGGATACCAGTCCTGCCCCGTCGTCTTGCGCTCCTCCAGCACCCGCGTGGGCGTGAACACCGCCCCGTACTGCTGACCCAGGTGGTGGAGACACGACCAGGTGAGGAAGTTCGCCCCCTTCGCCCCGATCGCGTCGTGTGCCCGGAACGGGTTGGGCCCGAGCAGCTTGCGCGCAAACTTGTCCACCTTCCAGAAGGGCATGTTGCTGGCCTCGTGGTAGCGCAACCCCGCCAGGGTGACGCCGCAGAACAGCACGTCCAGCACGAACGACCAGTGGTCGCTCACCGGAATCGGCATGAGCCCCAAGGCCCAGAGCAGCTGACTCACCGCCGACGGTTCCGCCTCGACCACCTCCCACACCTTGTTGATCTCGTGCGGAAAGGCGGGGTGCGCGATCCCCACACCCAGCTCCGAACTGGGGAACCCCGACGTCACCGAACGGATCTCGATATCCGGGAAGGCGTCACGGAAGATCTTGTAGTGCGCCTTCTTCACGTCGAGAATCTCGGGTATCGCCTCGAGCAGGAAGCGCGGCCGCAGCTGCTGCAGCTCGCCCGGCAGCGTCCTGCCGTCGTAGTTGAGGCGCGTGATGTTGCCCATGATCCGGTTGGCGCCGTCGGGTCCGAAGGCCTGCACCAATCCCGGATACTGCTTGCCGATCCCGTCGGGGGCGTTGGGGAAGTCGAGGGCCACCATCCGCACGCCGAACGGCTCGAGCCGCGAGCCGAGCTGCATCGTCTTGCCCGCTCCGACGATACCGTTGGCGCCCGAGATGACCATCGAGCCGCGCTGGCCCGAGTTTCCGAACACTTGATCCACCAGATCACCAACCGTGACCGGCGGCCCTCCGTTCTGGAACATCGCGCTGACGGTCCCGAGGCCCAGCGTCTGGAGCGTCGTCTGCCGCATCGTTTTGGTCATGATGCCCCGCCTCCCTACGAAACCTTCAGGAGCGCCGCGATACCCACATCGCCGGCGGCGCATCCGAAGAGCAGCACGTAACCACCACCCAAGTCCACCGCCTCCTCGAGCGCCTCGATCATGATTCTCGTGAGCGTCGGCCCCTGCGGGTGGCCCCACACCAGGGAACTGCCGGTCTTGTTCATGCACGACCAGTCGTACTCCAGCAGCTTCGAGAAGATGGCGTCGTTCACGGCGAACGGGTTGTGGTTCTTGACCACGGCGATGTCGGCCATGGTGAGGCCCGTCCTCTCGAGCAGCTTCTGGACGGCGAAGGCGGGCGCCTCCGGCATGAGACTCGGATTCGTCCGCACCTCGATCTTGGCCACGAACTGAATGTCGATCTCGGGCCGTGGGCTCAGCTCCTTCGCTTTCTCCTTCGTGGTCACCAACAGGCAGGCCATGCCGTCCGAGGCGTGGGTCTGTGTGCCCCCGGTGACACAGGTGTCGAGCTCGTTCATGGCCCGCAGGCCGCCCAGCGACAACTCGCGGACACCCACGTCGTCATCGATCCGCCCCAGCGGCCGCCCCTGCACGTTGAGGATTTCGAGCGGCACGAGCACCCGATCGAGAAAGCCCGAACGCTTGGCGTCGAAGTACTGCTTGTGCCGCAAGTAGGCGAGCTCGTCGACCTCCTTGCGCTCGATCTTGTACTTGCGGGCGGCCAGTCCGGCCGTGGTGATCATCGCATTCCCGGTCGCGGGATCGAAGCCGAAGTTGTCCCACACGTCCGCGAGGGCCTGGGTACGCTCGTGTGCCCGCCGCTCCGGGAAAACCCCCACCGGCGAGTCGCTCGTACGGTCGAACGTGAGCACGCCCGTCACGTCGTAGCCGGACTGTACCTCGTTGCCGGCCAGCAGGATCGCCTGCAGGCCGGTCGCACAGGCCTGCTCCATGTGGTATCCCGGAACCCGCTCGCCCAGGCAGCTCGCCACCAGCGGCGCGTTCCAGAACTTCCAGTGCCAGGGAATCGTCGAGCCGATCACGAGGTAGTCGAGCTCGCTCTTGGGCACCTTGCGGAGCCCCAGGATGCGGTTCATCGACTCGCCGGCGAACTGGCCGATGTTGACCTCTGCCAGCGCCGATGTTTGCCATGCGGGGAAGTAGCTGCTGCCCCACGTACCGTAGGGAATCCTGGCACGCGGGAACATCTGACTCGGCTTGCTCATGGTGCTCCTCCACTTCGTCTTATCACTTCAACGTCGGCCGCCACACTGGGGATCCGGCGGCGAGCGCCGACACTTGAGCTTATCCGGTGGACCGGGGCGCGCAATGGTCTCCGCGCTACCGCTTCAGCATCGGATCGGCCCGGATCTGCAGAATCCCGACGTAGCTCGTCCCGTCGACGGTCAGGGTGAGGCGGTATGAGCCTGGTCCCGCCGTGGGCACGCCGTACTCCTCCACGGTGAGGCCGGTGTCCAGGAACTGGTTCAGGTTGAGCAAAACGCCCACCGCCCGCCGCGCCTCGACGGCGGTCTCCGCGCGCTGAAACCGTTGATACGCCCGCTGCACTCGCCCCCGGGTTCCTCCGCCGACCAGCTCCAGAGCGCGCTCGAACGCCGCGGCCACCTCCTGCTTCTGCCGCCCGGTCAGCGGGTCGGGATCGAACTCCCGGTTCCACAGATGGCGGTGAACGCCCGGCTCGCCAGCCAGCGCCGTGACGTACCGGTAGCGCCCGGACTCGTCGGTAATCTCGAGCGTACCCGACTGCAGCGTGGCACCGAAGTAGTATGTCACCGCCGCGTTATTGCGATATCTCGCGCGGGGCAGGCTCGACGTCGGCTCGACCGTGGGCGGGTTCTCGCCGGCGAACCAGAAGTGGCCCCGCTGGCCACCCCGGCTGGTGTTTTCCCACAGGGTGGCGACGCGCTGCTCGAACAGATGTGCGTCGGAGGCCGCGACCTGATCGGTCAGCTGCTGCAGCGGGGTGAGGTCGTCCAGAATCCAGATAGAGCGACCGTGGGTCCCGGCGACCAGGTCGTTGTCACGCGGGTGAATGACCAGGTCCTGCACCGCCACGGTGGGAAAGCCGTTCGTCAGCGGCGCCCAGCGGTCGCCGCCGCTCCATGAGACGAACACCCCGAACTCCGTTCCCACGAACAACAGGTTGGGGTTCCGCAGATCCTCACGGATGACGTGCACCACCTGCCCGTCGGGAATGTTTCCGGTGATGTTGGCCCAACTCTGCCCGAAGTCGGTGGTCTTGAAGACCCATGGCGTGAACACGTCGCTGCGGTGGCCGTCGAACGTCACGTACGCGGTGCCGACGTCGAAGTGCGACGCCTCCAGCCGCCCCAGCCAGATCCCCTGGGGCACGCCGCGGATGTGGCGTCGCACGTTGGTCCACGTCGCGCCCCCGTCGCGGGTGACCTGTACGTTGCCGTCGTCGGTGCCCACCCAGATCACGTCGGGGGTGATCACCGACTGGGACACCGACGTGATGGAGCAGTGGTCCTCGGCGCCGGTGTTGTCCGGTGTGATCCCGCCGCTCCGACCAGGCAGAGTCTTCTCCGAATCGTTGGTCGTGAGATCCGGTGAGATGATGGTCCAGCTGTCGCCGCCGTCCGTGGTCTTGAACAGGAACTGCGCCCCGAGGAACAGCGTCTGGGGATCGTGCGGCGACATGACCAGCGGCGCCGACCAGTTGTAGCGGAACTCCCGCCCTGCCTGCCGCTCCTCTGCGGGCACCACGTCCTCGTAGTTGGTGATGCTGCGGGGCGTCGGGGGCGTGCCCGAGAAGCGACGTGTCTCTACGTCATAGCGACGGAAGCTCCCGTTCTCGGCCTCGCTATAGAGCGTGCGCCAGTCGGTGGGATCGACCTGGATGTCCATCCCGTCGCCCCAATGCAGCTTCCAGTTGCGGTCGTTGAGGATCCCCCGCGCGTCGCGCGCAAAGCTGGGACCACCATAGGTACCGTTGTCCTGCAGCCCGCCGTATACGAAGTACGGGTCCCGCATGTCCACGCCGATGCGGTAGTACTGCCCGATGGCGATGTTGTCGAAGAAGACGAAATGCTCGCCGTGGTCGTGCGTGAGGTGCGGCCCCTTGTCGTCCCCGATGTAGTAGCGATCGGCATCGTTCGGGTCGAGCCACATGGCGTGAAAGTCGCCGTGGATCTCCTGGTCCTCGCTCCCGTTGCGCAGCGTCGCACCGCCGTCCTCCGACACCATGAAGCGCGTGGTGAGCAGGTACACCCACTGGTCATCCAGCGGGTTGATGCGAATCTGGCTGTAGTAGAACGGCCGGTTGTTGTAGGTGTTGACGTAGGTCCAGGTGGCGCCGGCGTCCTCCGAGCGGTAGACACCCGAGCCGGGTATCGCGAGATCGTTCGTGCGCTCCGCTTCCACGAAGGCCATCACGATGTCGGGATTGCCCCGGTAGATCGCGAGACCGATGCGCCCCGTCTCGCCCGCGGGCAGGCCGTTTGTGAGCTTGCTCCAGGTGGCGCCACCGTCCGTCGACTTGAAGATCCCCCCATTGAGCCCGCCGCTGTGGAAGGTCCACGGCTGACGCAACCGGTGGTAGAACGCGGCGTACAGTATGGCGGGGTTCGTGGGATGCATGACGAGGTCGATGCAGCCCGTCTTGCCGTCGTCGGGGAGCCCGGCCGCTAGCTTCGTCCAGGTGTCGCCGCCATCGGAGGTCTTGAACAGTCCGCGGTCACCCGAGTACCCCCACAGGTGACCGATGGCGCAGGCATACACCACGTCGGGATCGCTCAGGTGGGGCACGACGCGCGCAATCTGATGCGTCTCGGCGAGCCCCTTGTGCTCGAACGTCTCGCCGCCGTCCACCGACTTGTAGATCCCGTCGCCCCACGCGACGCTGTTGCGGTTGTTCGCCTCGCCGGTTCCGACCCACACGAAGTCGGGGTTCGGTTGGAACAGCCCGACATCACCGATTGAGGCCGAGCCGTAATCATCGAAGATCGGCTGCCAGGTGGTGCCGGCGTTGACCGACTTCCACACGCCACCCGAAGCCGAGGCGAGGAACACGACCGTGAAGTCGCGCTCGACGGCCTCGATGTCCACGATGCGGCCACCCATGTTGGCTGGCCCGATGTTGCGCCAACGGAAGGCGCTCAGGATCTGATCAGCGGGGACCTGGGCCGAAACCGACAGCGGCGCCAGCAGCGTGACCGCTACCAGCGCCGACAACACGCGAAGCATCCGGGACGTCCCACGAAACGACATGCGCACCTCCCCGCGAGGCTATAGCCTCTCCCTCATCGTCATCCCAATCCGCGCGCTCCCAGCCGCGTCGGCGAGATCCCAGCCTCGATTAGGATACGCCTGGGGGTGAGGTAGTGCCAGGGGACCTCACGCCCGCTGGTGGTCCGCCCGCCACTGCGCGATCTCCCGTTTGATCGCCTCGCGGTCCTGCATGTTCTCGTCCAGCACGCGCTGCGCCAGTGCCGGCAGCTCCGCATCACTCGCAAACCGCAGGCCCACCAGCTGGCCGGTCGTGAAGTCGTGGATGCGGGGGCGCAGCGTCTCGGGCAGGAGCCGCTCGAGCCGCATACGCTCCTCCAAACGGATGAGCCGGTCCTGCACGGCCAGCGGGAAGGCGCGAGAGTAGAAGAACACGATGATCACCGCGAGCACGAGCACCAGGTACATCACGCTCTGCAGCGAAAACGACGAGATCGTATTCCACACGGCGTACACGAGGCTCGCGAACAGCAGGACGGCAGCCACGAAGTGGTACATCGGCACCCAGCGGCGGTGGGTGGCGTAGGCCTGAGCGGTTCCGTTCGCCATGGAGGACTCCAAGTGTTGAAGTGGGAGGTTGCCCCGTACGATAGACAGCAGAACACCCGCCACCAACCCCGCCGGTGGCCCCTCCTGCAAGCACATACCACACAACGGGTTAAGGTTACGGCAGGGCGTTGCGCCGCGTTTCACACCACCTTCATTGCCACTTCATGCACCGAGCCGTAGTCACATCGAAGACGACTCCCTCCGGCGCGAGACGATCGGGCCGCGGCGCGCTCGCCCCGTGCCGCCGATCCTCCCCGTCACCGACCGGAGCGGACTATCCCCCCGGAGGACGATATGACGCGTGAGGGTAACGACCGCGACGAGCAGACCCGCGACGAGCGCGGGCTCAGCCGCCGCGGATTCCTCCAGTCGGTGGGGGCCGGCGCGCTCACGGCGGCAGCGGCCCGCCCGGCGGTGGCTATGCCACCCGGGTCTGCCCCACCCGCGGAGGGCGAACGGCTCTCCAAGGTGACGCTCGTCATCAACGGACGGCAGCGGCAACTCCAGGTCGAGCCCCGCTGGTCGCTCTCCTACGTGCTGCGCGAGCGGCTCGGGCTGAGCGGTACCAAGGTGGGCTGCGACCGCGGTGAGTGCGGCGCCTGCACGGTGTTGATCGACGGCGTGCCGCGCTACGCCTGCATGACGCTGGCGGTGGAGGTCGAGGGCAACGCGATCACCACGGTGGAAGGCCTGATGCAGGGGGAGGAGCTCGGCCCGACCCAGCAGGCGTTCGTCGACGAGGACGCCTACCAGTGCGGCTACTGCACCTGCGGCCAGATCATGGCGGCCGAGGGCCTGCTGCGGGCCGACTCGAACCCGTCGCTTGATGAGACGCGCAAGCAGATGTCCGGGAACCTGTGCCGCTGTGGCGCCTACCCGCACATCTTCGCCGCCGTCCAGCGGGCCGCCGAGCTGCGCAAGGGAGGTGCGTCATGAGAGACGAACGTGACCGCCTCTATTGGATCGAGGGGGACGTTCCCCACGCGCCCGCTCCCGATCAGGGGCCGGATCCGTGGGGTGAGACCAAGGTCGTCGGCACCAAGCGGCCGCGGGTGGACGGGTACGAGCGCGTGAGCGGCACGGCCGTCTATCCGTCCGACCTCACCCTGCCCCACATGCTGTACGGCGCGATCCTGCGTTGTCCCCACGCGCACGCGCGGGTGAACGGCGTGAATACCACCGCCGCCGAGAAGATGCCCGGCGTGCGAGCGGTGCTCAGTGGGTTCACGCCGGATGACGCCGCCACCGCACCGCACTCAGGGTTCATCCGCACCCGCCTGTTCAATCCGGAGTGCCGCTACGAGGGCGAGACGGTGGCCGCCGTGGCGGCGGAGACACCGTACCAGGCATGGGACGCCGTGCGGGCGATCCGCGCTGACTACGAGGTGCTGCCGTTCGTCTCGGACGAGCGCCGCGCGCTCGACGCGGACGCGCCGAAGGTGCAGGACGAAGGCAACCAGGTAGGCGACACCCAGCACTACGGTCGCGGC
This sequence comes from Gemmatimonadota bacterium, assembly GCA_039592335.1. GTDB lineage: Bacteria > Gemmatimonadota > Gemmatimonadetes > Gemmatimonadales > GWC2-71-9 > WVYX01. Next base: position 252,321 of record JBDHBX010000001.1, read on the forward strand.
GACATCGAGGCAGGGTTCGCGGAGGCCGACGTGATCCTGGAGCAGACCTACCGCACCGAGTGCGAGATCCACACGCCGATGGAGCCGCACGGATGCGTCACCCGGTGGGACGGCGACGCGCTCACGGTGTGGGAGTCCACCCAAGGCGTGTACAACATCCAGAACACGGTCGCCGCTTCGCTCGGGATGCCGCTCTCCAAGGTGCGTGTGATCGGGCACTACATGGGCGGCGGCTTCGGGGCCAAGCTCCAGCCCGGCAGGTACACCCTGATCGCGTCGCTGCTGGCCAAGCGGACGGCCCGACCGGTGAAGCTGGTGCTCACCCGCGAGGAGACGTGCCTCGCGGTGGGGAACCGACCGCCCAGCAACATGTGGCTCAAGGCGGGGGTGAAACGGGACGGCACGCTCACGGCGTTCGAGTATGTGGGAAGCGGCGCCAGCGGGGCCTACCGCGCTGGCGGTGTCTCGCTGCTCGACTGGCAGGTGCGAGACCTGTACACCTGCCCCAACGTCCGCACCGAGCTCACCAACATCTACATCAACGCGGGACCTGCGCGGCCGTTTCGCGCCCCGGGGCACCCCCAGTGCTCCTGGGCGCTGGAGCAGACGATGGACGCGCTGGCCGAGGCGATCGGCATGGACCCGGTGGAGCTGCGGCTCAAGAACATCCCGACTTTCAGCCAGGCGCGGGACGGGAGACCCTACACCACGACCGGCCTCCGCGAGTGCCTCGAGGAGGGCGCCAAGGCGTTCGGCTGGAGCGAGGCACGGGCGGCGACCGCGGCGGACGGTGACGGACACATCAAGCGCGGCGTCGGCATGGCCGGCGCCCTGTGGGGCTACGGCGCCGGCGGGCCTCCGTGCACGGTGTTCGTAAAGGTGTTCGCCGACGGCAGCGTCAACCTCAACATGGGGGCCAGCGACATCGGCACCGGCACCAAGACCGTCATGGCCATGGTGGTCGCCGAGGAGCTGGGCGTGGATCCCAACAGCGTGCAGATCGACCACGCCGACACCGGCACCACCGCGTACGCCACGGCGAGTGGCGGCAGCAAGACGGTACCGACCGAGTCGCCCACCGTGCGGTCGGCCGCGCTCGACGCCAAACGGCAGATCCTCGCGCTGGCGGCCGAGGAGTTGGAGGTGGACGCCGCCTCGCTCACGCTCGAGAACGGCAAGGTCGTTCCGGCCGACGATACCTCGCAGGCCAAGGCCTTGTCCGAGCTGCGTAGCCTCCGGCGGCGACGCATGATCACGGGCGTGGGCCACCGCGGCCCCAACCCGGCCGACAAGGTGACCTGTCCCTTCGCCGCGCAGTTCTGCGAGGTGGAGGTGAACACCAAGACCGGGGAGGTGAAGGTCCTGCGCTTCGTAGCCGCCCACGATAGCGGGCGGGTCATGAACCGACTCACCTACCAAAACCAGGTGTTCGGCGGCATCACCATGGGCATCGGGCTCGGCATGACCGAGGAGCGGGTGCTCGATGGTGACCAGACGGGCAAGATGGTGAACAAGAATTGGCACGACTACAAGCTGCCGACTGCGCTCGACGTGCCGGCCGACATGACCTGCGTGCCGATCGACGTGCCCGACCCGGAGGCCAACATTGCCGGGGCGAAGGGGATCGGCGAGCCGGCTACGATTCCCACTGCGGCGGCCCTCGCCAACGCGATCTACGACGCGACGGGCGTGCGCATCACCGAGACGCCGGCGAGTCCGCTCAAAGTAATTCAGGCGCTGACCGACGCCGGAAAGGGGGCGTGAGCCATGCTGCCGCAATTCAGCTACGTGCGCGCGACCTCTCTCGACGAGGCGCTCCAGCACCTGGGAACCGACGACGCGCGTCTCTGCGCCGGCGGCTCCGACCTGATCGGCTGCCTGCGGGATGAGGTCTTCGAGTGCTCCAAGGTGGTGAGCCTCTCCGGGATCGAACAGCTCAAGGGCATCGACCGTATTGGGCACGCCGGTGTCCGCATCGGCGCTCTCACGAGCATCGCGGAGGTCGCGAGCGATCCACTGGTCAATCGCGGGTTCACCGCCCTGGCGCAGGCCGCGGCCGCGGTGGCGAGCCCGCAGCTCCGCAACCAGGGCACCATCGGCGGCAACATCTGCCAGAAGCCGCGCTGCTGGTACTACCGGGGCGAGTTCCACTGCCTGCGCAAGGGCGGCACCACGTGCTACGCCCTGGCGGGCGAGAACCACTTCCACGCCGTGTTGGGCGGCGCGCGATGCTACTCCGTGCACCCGTCAGATACCGCTCCAGCACTCATCGCCCTGGGAGCGAGCGCCCGGGTCACGGGATCGCAGGGCACGCGTCTCGTGCCGATGGAGGAGTTCTACGTTCCGCCCAGCACCGACCCACAGCGTGAGACCGTGCTGGAGCCGGATGAGCTCGTCTCTGAAATCACGCTCCCCGCACCGGCACCCGGACTCAGGAGCTCTTACCGAAAGGTGCGGGCCCGGGGCTCATGGGACTTCTCGCTGGCGGGAGTGGCGCTCGCGCTCCAGTTCGACGGCGACCGTGTCGTCGCGGGGCGGGTGGTGCTGAGCGGCGCCGCCCCGATCCCGTGGCGCTCCGCGGAGGCGGAGGCGGCGATCACGGGCCAGCGACTGGACGAGACGACGGCCCGCGGGGCAGCGGAGGCGGCGATGCAAGACGCCGTGGCCCTCAAGCGCAACGGGTACAAGATCCTCCTCTTCAAGGGGGTGATCGAGGAGGAGTTACTGAAGCTCACCCAGGTGTGAGCGACCTCCGCACCGCCACGTGCCCGCGTCCCCACAGCCCGGCTCATGGGTTGCGGGGACGTGGTTTCGGGACGGCTGGAGGGCACGTTGCAATTCCCATCCGCGGCTATACGTTTCCAATTCCTGGTAGGGTGGTGGGGTGGTGTCCTCTCGCATCACGCCCTCGATAGCAGGTGACGTACACGTCAGAGGAAGTCCGATGACCATCAGCCTGATTGGCAAATCGATCGGCGAATCGGCGACCCTGAAGCTGAACGAGACCGCGGCGATCCTCCGCGCGAAAGGGGAGCCGGTCATTCATCTCGGCGGCGGCGAGCCCAAGACCAAGCCGCCCATTGACGCGTTGGTGGCGGCGGCGGCCCTGCTCAGCTCGGGTGAGGTGCGCTACACGCCCGCGGACGGCATTCCCGCCTTGAAGCAGGCCGTCATCCGGTACACCGAGGAGTTCTACAACCGCAAGGTGGAGCCGGAGAACGTGATCGCCTCCGGCGGTGCGAAGCAATCGGTCATGGTGTGCCTTCAGGCGATCCTGAACCCGCAGGACGAGGTGATCTTCCCGGTCCCGTATTGGGTGAGCTATCCCGAAATGGTGAAGCTCTGCGGTGCGGTGCCGGTGCCGGTGCGGCCCGAGGACGGTTCATTCCACCCGCGCATTCAGGAGATCGAGCAGAACATCACGTCCTACACCAAGGCCGTGATCATCAACAGCCCCAACAACCCGTCCGGCGCGATGTACTCGGAGGAGTTCATCGCCGCGATCGTGGAGCTGTGTGAGAAGCGCGGGCTCTACCTGCTCATGGACGACATCTACCACCGGCTGATCTTCGATGGCCGCAGGCCGATCAACTGCTACAACTACGCCAAGGACCTGTCGGAGAACTCCAAGTTGGTCGTGATCAACGGCGTCTCGAAGCAGTATGCCATGACGGGGTTCCGCATCGGCTGGGCCGTGGCCAACAAGAAACTCGTGGAGGTGATGACCAACATCCAGGGCCATCAAACCTCCGGGCCGTCCGCGTTGCTGCAGCACGCGGCCGTGGCCGCGATCAACGGTGTCCAGACGAGCGTGGAGAGCCTGCGCGTCACGCTAGAGAACAACCGCAACGTGATGATGGCGCAGCTCGGCTCGTTCGACGGCGTCAGGGCGACCAAGCCGGACGGCACCTTCTACAGCTTCGCCGACTTCAGCACCTACAACAAGAACTCCACGAAGCTGGCCGAATTCCTGGTGGACAAGGTCCGGGTCGTGACGGTACCGGGTGTGGAGTTCGGCATGGAAGGTTACCTGCGACTCTCCACGTGCGGCTCGATCAAGGACATCAAGGATGGCATCGAGCGAATCAAGTGGGCGCTCGACCCGAACGCTCCGAACGAGCTGTACATCGGCGACCGCAAGCTCGTGCGGGACTGGATGTAGACGATCACAGGCGACGGGCGCGGCGCCCGGGCACGGATCACGGCTCCCCGCTCCCTGCTGACTGAGGAAGGCACCATGGCGAAGTACCTCAAGTTCAACACGCCCGCCATCAAACAGGCGACGGACCTGAAGAGCGACTTCGGACTCAAGAACCACGGGCTCGTGGACTTGGACCGCGTGTTCTGGAACTTGCCGGCCCCGGCACTCTACGAGGAGGCGGTGTTCCGCGGTGAGGGACACCTGTCCCAGGGCGGGCCGTTTCTCGTGGACACGCGGCCGCATACGGCGCGGGCTGCGGCGGACAAGTTCGTGGTCCAGGAGGAGTCGACACTCGACAAGATCTGGTGGGGGGAATACAACCGGCCGTTCGCGCCGGACAAGTTCAATACCCTTCTGGCGCGACTCCAGGCGTTCCTCCAGGGAGAGGAGCTGTTCGTGCAGGACTGCTACGCCGGTGCGGACCCCAACTACCGCATGCCGGTGCGCATCATCACGGAGAAGGCATGGCACAACCTCTTTGCACAGAACATGTTCATTCCCCTGGAGACCCAGGACGCGTACAAGAAGCACGTGCCCGAGTTCACGATCGTTCAGGCGCCGTCCTTCAAGGCCGACCCGCGCGTGGACGGCACCCGCACCGAGACCGCCATCATCCTCAACTTCGCACAGCGGATGGCGATCATCTGCAACTCGGGGTACGGCGGCGAGATCAAGAAGAGCATCTTCACGGTACTGAATTTCCTGCTGCCGCTCGACGGCGTGCTGGCGATGCACTGCTCGGCCAACGTTGGCAAAGGTGGCGACGTCGCGCTGTTCTTCGGGCTGAGCGGAACCGGGAAGACGACGCTGTCGGCCGATCCCAACCGGTTGCTCATCGGGGATGACGAGCACGGGTGGAGCGATGACGGCGTGTTCAACTTCGAGGGCGGCTGCTACGCCAAGGTGATCCGCTTGTCCGCCGAGGCGGAGCCGGAGATCTACGCAGCCACGCGGCGCTTCGGCTGCATTCTGGAGAACGTGATCTACGATCCCACCACACGGTTCGTGGACCTGGACGACGACGCCATTACGGAGAACACCCGGGCATCGTACCCGTTGGAGTTCATCCCGAACACCGTGCCGGAGCGGATGGCGCGATCGCATCCCAAGAATGTCATCTTCCTGACCTGCGACGCCTCCGGAGTGTTGCCGCCCATCGCGCGGCTCAACTCCGAACAGGCGATGTATCACTTCATCAGCGGCTACACGTCGAAGATTGCCGGCACCGAGATCGGCCTCGGCATCGAGCCGCAGATCACTTTCAGCGCCTGCTTCGGGGCCCCGTTCATGGTGCACCACCCGTTCACCTATGCGGACCTGCTGAGCCAGAAGATGGCCAAGCACGGCGCTACCTGTTGGCTGGTGAATACGGGGTGGACGGGCGGGCGGTTCGGTGTGGGCAAGCGAATCAGCATCCGCCACACCCGTGCGTTGCTCAACGCGGTGCTCGACGGCAAGCTCTCCAAAGTGAAGTTCCGCAAGGACAAGCTGTTCGGCTTCGAGGTGCCCACGAAGTGCCCCGACGTGCCGGAGGACGTGCTCGATCCCTCCGCGTCCTGGGGCGACAAGGACGAGTACTGGAAGAAGTACGACGCTTTGGCTGCCCGCTACATCGAGAACTTCAAGCTGTTCGCCGACGGATGTCCCCCGGAGACAGCGGCGGCCGGCCCAACGCGGCTCGCCAAGGCGAAATAGGCAGGAGGGCACATGAGCGAGACCCGGCGCAATCAGTTCATCAAGCGGCTGTCCTCGGTGGGCATGGGGACACGGGAGTCGGTCCACGTGCTCCTCGGGAGCATCGTGTACGACGTGCGGGAGCACGTGGTGCGCAAGCAGTTCAAGGACGCAGAGATGGATGCGGTGGTCGCGTTCCACGACCAGGCAGAGGCGCTGTGGCGCGACACGCTCTCCACCGACCCGCCGCTCGACGCCGAGCAGATGGTCGCCCGCCTGGCAAAGCTGCGCGACGCCTGCGCGGGACCACTGGGACTCTATCAGGCCAAGCTGGACCGGGGGGTGCGGAGTGCGGAAGAGTTCCAGAAGGAGCACTCGCAGGAGTGAGCGTGCTGCGCAGATCGCATTCGGTCCGTATAGGCGGCGCCGCGGCGGGATTCCTCTCCCTCGCGGCGTTGCTGCTCGTGGCGGGCGCCTGCGGGAATGACTCCGGCCCCGATCCGGCGGAGCTTCTCGGTATCTGGGATTACCGACTCGCCTACCAGGACAGCGTAACGCGAGGCACCCTGGTGGTCGTGGGAACCGTGGCGATCGACCAGGCTGCCGACACGACGTTCAGCGGCACGTTCAGTCTCACCGACGCGTCGCCGGGGGCGCTGGCGGTGGACCAGACCATGCCGGTGCTCGGAGTCGTGACCGACGGCTTGGTGGACTTCCGGATCGACGGCTCACAGGCCACGGTGCGGCATCGCGGCGATTACGACTCCAGCATCATGTTCGGTGTCGCCCAGGCGACGCCGACCGTCGCCGATACGCTCCTCTTCACCATGTGGTGGTCATCGGAGAACCGACCATGAAAGCCATTGCGGAAGTGCAGGTCATACCCATCGGGACCGGCGTGTCGGTGCGCGAGGAGGTGAAGCGCGCGCACCGCGTGCTGGAGGAGGCTGATCTCATCGCCCAGCTCCACTCCAACGGCACCAACCTGCAAGGAGAGTTGGAGGAGATCTTCGCGGCCATCGTGCGGGTGCACGCGATGCTGCACGCCGAAGGGACGGTGCGGCTCTCCACCCACATCAAGATCGGCACCCGCACCGACAAGGATCCCACCCTCACGGGCAAGCTGTTCTAGCGCCCCGCAGTCCCGGGCCCCGCGGGTACCGTGCGCTTGCGGGGCCTCCTCCATTTCGGAGAGATTTCATCGAGATGATACGTCCGGGCCGCCCCCGTGAAACCCCCGCGCACGCCGCGGCGTAAGGGGGGTGATCGGACAGATCCTCAGGCTCCGAGGCGGAATCGAGGTCTCCACATATGCCATCCCGTGCCATCCCCATCGCGGGCGGGCTCGTGCTGCTCACGGCGGTCGGTATCGGCTGTTCCGCGGCCGGCGGTGACGAGAACGCTCCAGCCTACCCGTTCGAGGTCGGCGTCGCCGAGCGAGGCGCCATCCAGGTCAAGATCGAAGAGACCGGCGTGGTCGAGCCGGAGCGCCAGATTGTCGTCAAGTCACCCATCTCGGGCGTCGTGCGCACGCTGCACGTCCGGGAGGGCGACTCGGTGCGGGCCGGCCAGTTGCTGGCGACGATCGTTCCGGATATCGCCCAGGCCAACTTCCTGTCACAGCTGCGCAGCGACATCAGCGCCGCCGAGATCTCGGTGAACAACCTGCGGAGGGAATACGAGCGTGCCCTGGAGCTCGAGGCGCGCTCGCTCATTTCCGACGCCGATCTCGAGACCGCGCGGGTCGCGCTGGAGCAGGCGGAGAACGATCTGCATGCGAGTCGGGCCCAGCTGCGCCTGATGGAGGAGAGCGGCGTCAGCGCCACGGACGACGCGCAGTCCGCCCGCATCACGGCACCCGTGGCGGGTGTCGTGATCCTGCGCGGCGTCGAGGAAGGTGAGACCGTGGTGGGTGGCACCAGCGCTTTCGGCGGCGGCACCGAGCTGTTCACCATTGCGGATCTCTCGACCCTGCTGATCAACGCTGCGATCAACGAGGTGGACATCGGCAAAGTGAGCGCGGGCGATATCGTGTCGATCACGGTGGACGCCTTCCCGGGGGATACGGCCAGCGGCCTCGTGCGGCTCGTGCCTCCGGCCGCCCGCCTCCAGGAGCGCGTCCGTGTGTTCGATGTCGAGATCGAGGTCCAGGATGGAGCGGACATCCTGCGTCCCGGCATGACGGCGAACGTGCAGATCTCGGGTCCCACGCGAGAGGACGTCGTACGACTCCCCGTGGAAGCCATCTTCTATGTGGAGGGACGCCCCACCGCCTACCGGTTGGTGAATAGCTCCGCCGAGCCGACACCGGTCACGCTAGGCTTGAGCGACCTCTCCTACGTCGAAATCCTCGACGGACTCGCCGAGGGTGACTCGGTCGCGCTCGAGGATCCCGCCGAGGCGGCTCGCCGCGCACGTCTGGGGCGTTGACCATGGCGCTGCTCGAGGCACACGAGATCACCAAGGTCTACCGGCTGGGACAGGTCGACGTCCGGGCGCTGCGCGGTGTCGACCTGGACGTGGAAGCCGGCGAGTACGTGGCCATCATGGGCCCGTCGGGATCCGGCAAGAGCACGCTCATGCACATCCTGGGCTGCCTCGACTCGGCCACGTCCGGGACCTACCACCTCGATGGGACGGACGTCAGCACGCTGCAGGGCCGGCCCCTCGCTCGGGTGCGGAATCAGAAGGTGGGGTTCGTGTTCCAGACCTTCAATCTCATGCCCAGACTGAACATCGAGGAGAACATCGCGCTCCCGCTGCAGTACCGCGGCGGGTTTTCGCGGCGGGCACGGCGCAAGCGCGCGCATGCGCTGCTGGAACGTCTGGGGTTGGGGAATCGCATCGGCCACCGGCCCGACCAGCTCTCCGGCGGGGAACGGCAGCGTGTGGCGATCGCTCGGGCCCTGATCGGCGAGCCGGCCATCCTCCTCGTGGATGAGCCGACCGGCAACCTCGACTCCACGGCCGGCGCGGAGGTCCTGAAGACGTTCCGCGAGGTCCATCAGAGCGGCAACACGATCGTGCTCGTCACGCACGACGCGAATGTCGCCACTGAGGCGCAGAGGACGGTGCACATCGCCGACGGGCAGGTGGCCGCGTGAACTTCTGGGAGTCGCTCCTCGTCGGGCTGGACGAGGCCCGACGCCATCTCGGCCAGACGCTGCTCTCGCTCCTGGGACTCATCCTGGGGACCGGGAGCATCGTGACGGTGCTCGCCCTGTTCGGCGGCCAGACGAAGATCACCCAGGAGTTCGTGGCCGAGGTCGGAGGGTTCGGCACGATCATCGTGCGCGACCGTGAGCTGCCGGAGCAGCCCTCCGCGCGTGAGCTCGCGTCGGATCGACTGACCTATCGGGATGCAGCCTACCTCAAGGACCACGCCACGACCCTGTCCGCCGTCGCCCCCGGCTTCTACGACCAGATGGAGTACCGGGTGGGCAGCACACACTTCTCGGGACCCGTCGTCGGCACGACACCCGACTACGCCGTGATCAACGCCATTCGGCCGATGATGGGCCGCTACCTGAGCGATCTCGACGTGCGGCGCAAGGCCCGGGTCATGGTGCTGGGATGGAAGTACGCGGACTCCCTGTTCAATCACGCGGAGGACGCGCTGGACCAGCTCGTCAACCTCGCCGGAAAGAACTACCGCGTGGTGGGCATCATGGAGCGGGAGGAGTTCTACTTCGCCCCGTGGAGCGGCAATCAACTCGAGTACCGCAACGAGCGGGCTTACATCCCCATCACCACCGCCTTCAGCCAGTACACCGGGACCGACGACCATCTCGTGTTCCTCACGCTCAAGGCAGCCGCGCCCACCGGCGTGCAACTCGCACGGCAGCAGGTCACCGCCATGCTCTCGCTGCGCCACGGCGTCGAGGACTTCTCCATCGAGCGCTCCGGGAGCTTCGCCAACGACGACGCCCAGTTCTTCATGTTGTTCAACTTCATCTTCCTGGTGGTAGGCGTCATCTCGCTCGTCGCGGGCGGCGTGGTGATCGCGAACATCCTACTGGCTTCCGTGGTGGAGCGGGTGCGGGAGTTCGGCACGCGCATGGCCCTCGGAGCCACCGCGTTCCAGATCTTCGGGCAGGTCCTGGTGCAGGTGCTCGTGATCACAATGCTGGGCGGACTCGTCGGATTGGGGCTCGGCACCGCACTCACCGGCACCGTGGCGCACTTTATGAGCATGCCGGCTGCCGTCACAGGACCCATGGCCGCCGTGGCGATCGTCACCTCGCTCAGCGTCGGAGTGGTGGCCGGCATCTACCCCGCGATACGCGCAGCGCGGCTCTCACCGGTGGAGGCGCTGCGCTATGGCTAGCGGCCCGCTCGGGCGCTGGGCGACCGACTGGGCGGAACTCGGCCTGGATGCCGCGCGGGAGATCCGGGCGCACAAAATGCGCTCGCTGCTCACACTGTTCGGCATCGTCTTCGGCGCCGCATCCGTGGTGTCGATGACCTCACTCGCGGCCGCCGTCAAGCGGATGGCCACCGATGAAATCCAGCGCCAGGGGATGCCGCGGACCGTGGCGTTTTACGACAGGGGGCCGCGGTCCGACGCGACGCGTGCCGCCGAGCTGCGCCACACGGGCATCAGGCTCTCGGACATCGGAGCCCTCGGCGAGGTACCGGGTGTGGCGGCGACGTACGGTCGCAACTTCACGGGACGACAGTTGGCCAGGACCGTGCGAGATCAGCGCACGGTGCCGGTGGACGGGATCGACGCCGGATACCTCAGCTACCGCCACTGGCCGGTCGTGCGGGGTCGCGAGTTCGTGCCACTCGACATCATCAACGCCTCGCGCGTCGCTATGCTCGGCGAGGAGCTGGTGGAGCCATTCTTCGGCGCCGCCGATCCCATCGGGCGCGCGATCGAGATCGCCGGGATCCGCTTCCGGGTAATTGGGGTCGTCGCGCCGATTGAGTTCGAGATGATCCCGGTCGACTACTCGTTCCTCGCCCGCCGCGTCTACGTGCCCTACACGTATGTCACGATGTACCACAAGGGCGCCGGTCAGGTGGACAACGTGCTGGTCGACGTGGCTGGGCACGCCGACTTCGCCACGGTCATGGAGGCGGCCACGGTCCGGTTGCGCCAACGGCACCACGGGGTGGAGGACTTCGAGATCGAGAACGAGGCCGCTGACGTGCAGTCCATCCTCGCCATGGCGGACGGGATCCTGATCGGTTGGAACGGCGTACTCTTCACCATCGCCGGCGTCACGCTCGTGGTAGGCGGCATCGGGCTCTTCAGCGTGCTGTTGATCGCCGTGCGCGAGCGCGTGCGGGAGATCGGGATCCGCAAGGCACTGGGAGCCGACGACCGCGACATCCGCAAGCTGTTCCTCGCCGAATCGCTCACACTCGCGCTGCTGGGCGCGGCCATTGGGATCGGCGGCGGAACGGGGCTCATCAAGGTTACCGAGCTCATCGCCCAGCAGTTCGGGCGGGACTTCGTCATCACGGTGAATCTCCCCGGGGCCGTGATGGCCGTGCTCTTCGCCTTCGTCGTCGGCGTCGTGTTCGGCTGGTACCCCGCCAGCCGCGCGGCCAGGCTGGACCCAATCGAGGCGATTCGAGAGCTCTAGAGCCGCGGTTCGATAATTGCTTTCGTGACCCGCAGGTTGGCCACGTCATCCAGGGCCCGATCCGCCTGCTCGAGCCCGTAGCGCGCACCGATCACCTTGTGGAAGGGGAGACTCTCCCGATGGCGGGCCAGCATGTGGAGAGCGCGCACGATGTGTCGGAAGTCGGTGCCCCACTGCCCCAGGATGTCCGCATGCCGCCGGTTGATGTGGACGTGTGGATTGATGGTGACGGTCCCGGTGTCGGTGTAGTGCCCGCCCACGACGTAGGTGCCACCATCCCGTAGCAGATCCAAGGCCTCGGTGATCGCGACGGGATTGCCGCTCGCCTCGATGATCACGTCGGCGCCTCTCCCATGGGTCGCGTTGCGGATGGCGTCCTCGCGAGCCTCGAGCGAATGCTCCTCGAGCGAAAGGACCATGTCGGCACCCAGTTCCAGTGCGAGGTCGAGGCGGGCCTTTGGAGCGCCGATGACGATCACCGCGCCGGCACCCCGCAGGTGCGCGAACGCCGCCGCCGCGAGCCCCACGGGCCCCGATCCCTGCACGACCACGGTGTCGCCCATGGTCAGGCCGCTGCGCTCGACCGCGGCGAAGCCGGTAAACAACCCGCAGCCCCCACCGATCACATCGTCGGCGGTCAGCCCTTCCGGCAGCCTGAGCACGCGAACACCGGGTCGCAGGTAGATCTTCTCGGCCCACCCTCCGAGCGGCCCGTCGTGCGCCGAGTACGTGATGCCGTACACCCGTCGCTCGGGACAGCGGTTGGGCTGGTTCACCACCGTGCAGTGGTAACAGGCGTTACACACCTCGTGCACGTCGTAGAACGTGACCACGTCACCCGGAAGCAGGGGCGCCCCCAACGCGTCCTTCTCGACTCCTCGATTCTCCAGGATGCGGCCCACGCTCACGTGGCCCGGAATGATCGGGTAGGGCACGCCCTCAAGACGTCCGTGGTGCAGGTGCACGTCGGTACCGCACACCTCGCTGGCCAGCGTCTCCAGCAGGATTCCCCCGTCCTCCACCACAGGGTCGTCAATCTGCCACTGCGCGATCGGCGCCCCCGGCTCCGTCATCACTGCCGCACGTATGGCCATGCTACCCCCGATGCAATCCGATGCAACCAAGAACGTGGTCGAAGCGCTCGTCACTCCGCAGGTCGTCAAACAGCGGGTCCACCTCCAGGAAGACCATGTGCAGCGCACGCTCCTGGCAGGCCCGCTGCAGCCACTCGAAGGCCTCGTCGAGCTCCCGCAGCCCCATGTGGATCACGGCGAAGTAGTCGGCAGGGACGTACGCCTCCTTCGCACGCACCTTGAGGGCTGCCAAAATGTCGCGCGCGTCGTCCATGCGGTACGCTTGCGTGTAGGCGTAGGCGAGGTACGCCGCCATGCCCGGATGGTCACCCGAGGCGGTCATCCCGCGCCGCAGCGCCGTCTGTGCTTCCTTGAGCATCCCCTTCTTGATGTAGGCCTGGCCCAAAAACCAGTTGAGGAAGACGTACTCCGGATCGAGCTCGATCGTCTTGAGGAATCGCTCGATGGCCTCGTCGTAGCGCCGGCAGAAGTAGTGCACCCAGCCGAGTCCGGCGTTGATGGAGAGCGCCAAGGGTTCGAGCTGTTGCGCTCGCGTGATGTTCTCGGTCGCCTCCTCGAGCCGTCCGCGCGAGGCCAGGTACTCCGAGTAGGAATGCAGCGCCGTGGCATCCCGGGGATTCAGCTCCAGCGCCCGCGTGAGACACCGCTCGGCACCGTGCCAATCCAGATCGTAATAGTGATTCACCACCCCGAGGGAGGTGTGCGCCTCGGGGAGCATCTCGTCGATCTCCAGCGCCCTGAGCGCGGCCACGTGCGCCTTGGGGAAGGCTTCGCGCGGGGGCAGGAAGCGGTACCACGCCAACAGGTTGTAGGAGTCGGCCAAGCCGGCATAGGCCAGGGCATAGTTGGGATCGGTGGCGATGGCCTGCTCGAAGTACTCGATACCTTTGGCGAAGCCGCCGCGGCGGCGCGTCTTCTCCACATACCGCCCCTGGAGGTACAGCTGGTAGGCCTCGACGTCGTCGGTGTAGCGCTTGACGACGCGAGTGTGCTGCTCCTCGACGAACCGTTCCCGCAACGTGGAGACGATGGCGCCGGCGATCTCATCCTGGATCGCGAAGACATCCTCCATCTCCCGGTCATAGCGCTCCGACCAGAGGTGATATCCATCGGCGACGTTGATTAGCTGGGCGGTGATACGCAGGCGCGTACCCATTTGCCGTACGCTGCCCTCTAGGATCGTCGACACACCGAGCTGCGCTCCGATGTCCTGCAGGTTCCGGTTGGCTCCCTTGAACGCAAAGGCGGAAGTGCGTGCCGCGACACGGAGACCCTCCAGCTTCGTCAGCGCGTTGATGATCTCCTCGGTCATTCCGTCGCTGAAGTACTCGTTATCGGGGTCTGCACTCATGTTCTGGAACGGCAGGACCGCGATGGAGCTCGCCTCCGGCTCGGGCAGCTTGACCTTCCCGGGGACCACCAGCGCCTCGACGAACTCCTCCGCGGTGTCGAACCGCTCGACGGGCGTCTTGGCCAACGCCTTGTGCAAGGCGGCATCCACGTGCTCCGGCACGGCCGACCGCTTGCGGCGGGCGGACGGAATCGGTGCAGCGAAGCACTGGGCGATGACGGCGTGCGGCGTGTCCCCCTTGTACGGCGGCTCACCCACGAGCATTTCGTACAACACACAGCCCAAGGAGTAGATGTCCGAGCGGCCGTCGAGTGCCTGCTCGCCGCTTGCCTGCTCGGGGCTCATATAGGTCGGGGTTCCCACCGCGATTCCCGGCTCGGTGATGACTTGGGCTCCGGGCCCTCTGCCGACCCCGATCGCCCGCGCCACCCCGAAGTCGGTCACGATCGCGTGCCCGTCGGAGACGAGGATGTTGGCGGGCTTGATGTCCCGGTGCACCACGTGGTGGCTGTGGGCATACCCCAAGGCGCTCGCGACCTCGCGCGCAATGTGCAGGGCCTCACCGACCTCCAGTTGGCCCTCACGGTCCAACCGCTGGCGCAGGGACTCGCCCTCCACGAAAGGCATGACGTAGTACAGCAAGCCATCCACATCACCGGAGTCGTATACCGGCAGGACGTGCGGGTGGGCGAGCTTCGCCGCGATCCCGATCTCGCGCAGGAATCGGTCGGATCCGACCGTCACCGCGAGTTCCGGACGCAGCACCTTCACCGCGACCTTGCGGCGGTGCTTGCGGTCCTCCGCGAGACACACCGTGGCCATCCCGCCGCGACCGACCTCCCGCATGATCGCGTAGCGGCCGGCCAGCGCCTCACGCAAACGCTGTGATAGCTCTACCATGAGAGACGTAAGATGGCCCCTCGCTCGGGCCCCCGCGACCCTTGCCCAACCGCGCCGAACCCGGTTCCTTTCAGCGGCTCATCACCCACAACAGCATGTCGCTCATCGGACGCCTTCGCACGATCTTCACTATGGGAAGGGGAATGGCCACGGGCCTCTCGGAGCTCAAGGCCGGTCCCGACCCCATCGCCCTCTTCGCCGACTGGTTCGCCGCCGCCCGCCGGTCGGGTATCTTCCTGCCCGAGAGCATGGCGCTGGCTACCAGCACGCCGGATGGCGTGCCCTCCGCCCGCATGATGCTGCTCAAGGGTTTCGGCGACGACGGTTTCGCCTTCTACACCAACTATGAGAGCAGGAAGGGCACGGAGCTGCTCGAGAACCCGCGGGCCGCCATCGTGATGCACTGGCCGATCCTGGAGCGACAGGTGCGCGTCGAGGGAATGGTGGAGAAGCTCCCGCTCGAGGAATCCGAGGCCTACTTCGAGACGCGCCCCCGCGGAAGCCAGCTCGGTGCCTGGGCCTCGCAGCAGAGCGCGGAGCTCGAGAGTCGGCGGGAGATGGAACGGCGCTACCGCGAGCACGAAGCGAAGTTCGCGCCTGGCGACGTGCCGCTGCCACCCTTCTGGGGTGGCTTCCGTCTGGTCCCGCAGCACATCGAATTCTGGCAGGGACGGCTCAACCGGCTGCACGACCGGCTGCGGTACACGCGCGAAGGCGATGGCTGGACGGTGACCCGCCTCTACCCATAGCCCCACCTAGCGGAGGGCCGGCAGTGGCTCGTCGCCTGTGACGAACGACTCGATGAACAGCCTGGCCACGTCCGAGCGCAGCACGTTGCTGTCTCCCCCGAGCCCGTAGGCTCGGCTCAGCATGCTCGTGTTGGCCAGCACCACGAAGGCGAGCCCCTGCTCCGGCACCCGCACGATCAGCGAGGAGTTGGCGTCCCACCAGCCGTAGTGCCACTGCAGCTCGATCCCTTCGTGCACGTGGATGAACCACCCGAGCGCGTAGGCCAGGGGGTCGCCACTGGGGTCCTCGGCGGGCGTGAACACCGAGTCCCAGGTCGCGGGTTGGAGGAATCGCCCCTGATCGATGGCAATGGAATACGCGGCCATGTTCTCGACCGAGGCGATGAGACCGGCGGAGGTCCCGAAATACGAAGGATAGGCGGACCGGACCACTCGTCCCCCCTGCCACTCATAGGGCTCCGCCATGTTGGCGATGAACGCATCCCGGTCGAGGTCCGTGAGCGCGAAGTACGGACTCCTGGTGTTGGGAGCGGTGTGATGCAGCTGGAGCGGCTGGAGAATCCGCTCCACGAGGAGCTCACCGAACGCGCGCCCGCTGGCAACGAGAATGACCCGATCGAGCTCACCGAACCGGTTTCCGTTGTACTGGAACGTGGTGCCCGGCACGCCCTCGGAGGTGTGCGTGAGGACGTGCCGCACCAGCACCGTCCCGTTGGCCGTGAGATCCACGCCATACTGGCTCACCGGATCGTCCAGGTCCACGAGTCCCTGCTCGACCAATTGCATCACGACGGTGGAAGCGAACGTCTTGGTGAGGGACGCCAGATGGAAGCTGGTCGCGGGGGTGACACGTCGGCCCTCATCCACGTCCGCGAACCCGAAGCCCATGGACCAGACGATCTCCTCGTTCTCTACGATAGCCGCCGACATGCCGGGGATGTGGAGCCCCACACGCAGCGTATCGAGCTGGGCCCCGAAGCCGGTAAGGCCCTCCATGTACTCCACGACGATGGGATCGCCATTGGAGCCCGGGCCCGTGCTGTCCGAGCCGCAGCCCAACACAAGCAGTGTGAGCGCGAGTGTCGTGTACCGATGCACGTCCGCTCCCTCTCGGTGCTCCTGCTTTGGATACGTCCCGGCCTACGTGCCGGTTTCACCGCTTCGAGCCGTTGTCCGAGGCCACCCCGCACGTTACTTCTTCCTCCATGAATATCGTAAGACTACTACCTGTCCTAATGAGCTTCCTGCTGCTCGCGGCGCACTTCTCGCGCAACGACGTCACGGCACTCGTCGCGGCGAGCCTGGCGCTGCCGGTGCTGCTGCTCGTCCGCCGCGCCTGGGTGCCCCGTCTGTTCCAGGTCCTGTTGATCCTGGGAGGTGTGGAGTGGATCCGATCCCTGGTGACATACGCCTCCCGCCGGCAGGCGGAGGGTGAATCCTGGATGCGGCTCGCGATCATCCTGGGCGTGGTAGCCCTCTTCACGGCCTGCTCCGGTCTGGTCTTCCGGAACTCCAAGCTCAGGCAGCGGTACTCACCCGAGTGACCGCCACCAGCATGCTCTGGCCGCTGATCCTCGCGCTGGGCCTCCAGAGCCCGACCTGGCAGGCCGCTCCACTTCTGCGGCGCCCGGTGTCCAACAACGCCGTCGCCGCGGTCGAGACCTCCCGTGGCATGGCGGTGTTTTCGTTTCTCGGGCTCGACTCCACCGTGCGGTGGGACGGGGTGGTCAACTGGGCCTTCCGCTGGAACGTGGGTGAACAGTATTGGCGCGAGATCACACCCGTACCGGGACCCGGCCGGCTGGCGGCGACCGCGCAGGCCGTCGGCGGCGGGATCTTCTTGTTCGGCGGCTACACCGTGGCCCAGGACGGCACCGAGCAATCCCTCCCCAACGTGGACATCCTGGACCCGGAGAGCGGCGATTGGAGTACCGGTGCGCCGATTCCCGTCCCGGTCGACGACGCCGTCTCGGGCGTGTGGCGTGACTCGCTCGTCTACCTGGTGTCCGGATGGCACGACCGGGACAACGTGCCCAACGTGCAGCTCTACGATCCCGCGACCGACACCTGGCGGCAGGCGACGCCGATTCCTGGGCGGCCCGTGTTCGGCCACACCGGCGCCGTCGTGGAGAACAGCATCATCTACATCGACGGCGTGGGCACCAACCCGGATCGACCGCGCTTCACCATGGAGGGCGGCTCATGGCGGGGGGACATCGACCCCGACGACCCCACGCAGATCACGTGGCGGCGCATTGCGGACCACCCCGGTCCACCCCTCTACCGCGCCGGTGCCGCGGGGCTGGACGGCACCGTGATCTTCGCCGGCGGCACCAACAACCCCTACAACTACGACGGCATCGGCTACAACACGTGGCCAGCGGAGCCGCGGCGGGCCGTGTTCCGCTACGACCTGGAGACCGACCGGTGGCACGGTTGGGGGGAGTTGCGCCAGCCGGTGATGGACCTGCGGGGCATCGTCGTGGCGGGCCGTCGGCTGGTCATCGTGGGCGGGATGAGCTCGGCCCAGTGGGTGTCGGACCGCGTGTGGGCCGTGGAGCTTCCGTGAGCTGACGGCGCCTCAGATCACAGCGCCGCCATCAACTCTTGGAACCGTGGATCTTCACGGATGGGATCGAGGTCGGGGTCCTTCTCGAACCAGTCCTTTCTGACGAACCCGCCATCGACGGCCTGCCTGAGGCTGGCGAACGCGCGGTCCGCTTCCCCCTCGAGAGAGAACAAACACGCCACGTTGTACGCGATTCCGGCGTCGTCTGGATCGAGCTCGAGCGCTCGCTCCGCCCACTCCAGTCCCTTGGCCTTGTCTCCCGTGCGGCAGAGCGCGACGGCCCCCATGCTGAAGGCACGCGCGTCGTCGGGATTCAACTCCACGTGGCGGGCAGCCACCTCGAAGGACCGCCGGTATCCCGCTTCCGCCTGATGGTCGCGTCCCAGCGCCGCGAGCGACTGCGCCGCGAAGAAGCGCGACTGGTAGTCCTCGCGCACCTCCGCCGCCTCCCGGAAGAGCCGGGCCGCCTCCTCGAGCTTGCCCTCCTGGAAGCACGTCCTGGCGTAGAAATAGCGCGCCTCGTACAGCCGTGGGTCCATGCGAATCGCCGTCTCGAACTCGAGCCGCGCCGCCTCATTGTCACCCTTGAGGGAGAGCGCCAAACCCCGCGCCGCGTGCGTTTCCCCCAACTCCGGTGCGAGCTCGAGGGCACGCAAGCTCGCCGCTTCGGCCATATTCAGATCTGCGTCCTTGAACCCCCAGTACATGTATTGGAACGAGCAACAGTCGGCGAGGCCAGCGTGCGCCAGCGCATACCCGGGATCCACCTCGATCGCGCGATCGAACATCTCCCGTGCGAACTGCAGGTTCCGGCGGCGGAACTGATGGAAGAACTGGCGACCACGCAGGTAGTAGTCGTACGCCTCGACGTTGCCCGTCCGCGCCTTGGCGATGGCCTCCCGTTCCTCCTCGGTGAGGAGCACCTTGAGCGACTCGGTGATGCTCCGCCCCATCTCGTCCTGGATGGAGAAGACATCTTCCATGTCTCGATCGTACCGCTCGGACCAGAGATGGTAGCCGTCGGTAACGTCGATGAGTTGCGCCATGACGCGGAGCTTGCCGCCCGCGCGCCGCACACTGCCCTCGAGCACCGTGCTCACATCCAGCTCCTTACCGATGTCGCGGATGTCGCGGTTCTGGTCCTTGTAGGCGAAGGAGGAGGAGCGCGGTGCCACTTGGAGCGCCTGCACCTTGCTGAGCGCAGTGATGATCTCCTCAGCGATGCCATCGCTCAAGTACTCGTTCTCCGGATCGGCACTGATGTTGGTGAACGGCAGCACGGCGATCGAGGGACCCCGCTCGGCGCCGGCCGGGATCGCTGCGTCCAGCTCCGCTACGAACTCGGAGGCGGAGTCGAAGCGGTCGTCCCGCTCCGGCGCCAGCGCCTGGACGATCGCGCGCTCCACCCCTTTGGGGACGGCCGCACCGAGCTCGCGCAGACTGGGTAGCTCCCCCCGAACCTTGGCCGCGAGGATCGCCTGGTGGTTCTTTCCGCCGAAGGGCCGCTCCCCCGTGAGCAGCTCGTAGAGCACACACCCCAAGGCGTAGACATCGCTGCGGCCGTCCACTTCGATCTCGCCACTCGCCTGCTCGGGACTCATGTACACCGACGTCCCCACCGCCACTCCGGGGTCGGTCAATCGCTCGCCCTCGGTGGCCGCCCTGATGGCCCGGGCGATGCCGAAGTCCGTCACGACCGCGGCGTTGCGGCACAGGAGGATGTTCTCGGGCTTGACGTCCCGGTGCACGACGTCGCGACTGTGCGCGTAGTCCAATGCACTCGCCACCTGTCGCACGATGTCGACGGCCGCCCCCACGGAGAGCCGGCCCTCGCGGAACAGGCGCTCCCGCAGCGATTCTCCCTCCACGTAGGCCATGACGGAGAAGAGAAACCCGTCGACCTCGTCGGAATCGATCAGCGTCACAATGTGGGGATGGGTGAGCTTGGCGGCGATGCGCACTTCCCGCAGGAACCGCTGCGCGCCGAGTGTCATCGACACCTCGGGACGGAGCACCTTCAGCACCACGTGCCGATCGTGCTTGCGGTCCTGGGCGAGGAACACGACGGCCATGCCGCCCCGGCCGAGCTCCCGCTCGATCGGATACCGGCCGGCCATAGCCGTCTTGAAGTGTGCGAACTGGTCCGCCACCCGACACTCCCGGCGATTCGTCTGCGGGTAAGATACTGCCTGAATCCGGGTGAATCGATGCGACCTCAGCCTGGCATCTGCAGGGCTAGTACCCCGCGGGGCGGCGGCGGTGCCGGATGCCGAACGGGCGGCCCGTCGGCGGCCGCCCGTTTACCTCTCTCGTTACAGTTCGGAACCCTAGAAGAACCCGAATCCCGGCGGGGCCATGCCGTGCTTGCGGAAGTTGGCCACCACCTGGCCGGCGGTCCACACGGTGTGCTGGTGGATCTCGTCCCACACCTGCCACTTGGGGATCTCGAGACCGCCAAAGAAGGCAGTCACCACCGCACGATCCTCCTCCGACTGCCCGTTCAGCACCTGCGTGGCGAAATCGTAGGTCGCGTTGATGTAGCTCGTGAGCCCCTCCCGACTGTTGAACACGACGGCCGTGTCGGGCACGGTCGGCCGCTCGGCTCCCATGAAGCGCACGCAGATGAACGCAATGACCGACGTGCCATGGAAGAGCTGCTGGGCGAAGTCACGTTGGATCGGCGTCACCTTGTCGCGGTACAGGTTCTCGGGCATGGAGTCGGCCATCGCTAACAGCATGGTCCGCTGCAGCTCCAGCTGGCGCAGCTGGGCGTCGCGCACGCTCTCGGCGCTCACCGTGACAGTCTCCTGCGCCGCCAGGACGCCCGCCGAGCAGACAATAAGCACCAGGGCTCGCATTACATGCATGGGAGTACCTCTCGGAAGGTTGAGTGATGGATTGGGATAGGGTACGCTGTGGGTCCGGGGCGGGCCAGGGGCGTGGTCAACCGCCCCCCCCTTCCCCGCTCTTCCCAACCAGCGCCGTCTCGGAGGTCGCGCTCGCCGGCCGGTGCCTTTCGATGAACGCCTCGTGCTCGGGCCGTACGAACATGTTGTCGCTGATCGCCGCGATCGCTTCCGCCTCGCGCCACGCCAGCTCGAGCTCCAGCAGCTCGCCGGCGAGCGCCCGCATCTCCCGCTCCTCGTGCAGCGCCATCTCGAGCGCCAGGCGGGTCGGCGCAGGGAGCTTGGTCATGACCCCGCGCTTGCCGGGAAACAGCGGCTTGCCGTAGCCCGGCTGCCAGTTCTTGGGATCCAGCTCGTGGGACGCACGGGCGAGGAACCGCTCCGGATGGCCGGCCTCCTCGAGCTTCGCGACGGCGTTGGCCACCGCGACCTTGGATCCGGCCATGAGGTTCAGGGCCGGCAACACCACCGCGGCCACCCGCTTCGCCGCGTCTCCCTCGAAGGTGCGCTTCTTGACCTGCACCACCCACTCGTCGGCACCCGGCTCCATGAGGAAGCGCGCCGAGTTGATGTCGGGCGTGCGGAGCTTGAGAATCTTGCCGTCATCGGTCCGTACCTTCGCCCGTACCGGGATGTTGATGATCAGGTTCGGGATATTGGCCATGAACGCCGCACCAATGCCCGCCGCGATCGCCCCGAACGCTACCGCACTGACCGCCACGCCCCCCGCCGCAGTCCACATGATCGCCCGGCGGCGGCGGCGCCCGAACTGATCGCCGTAGCGCCACGCCGCGAACTCGGGACGCAACGGCTCGCCGATCCGCACCAGCACCAGGCCCTCCTTGAGCTTGGCGAGCCCCACGTTGTCGGTGGACATGCGCATGCGCGTGTCGCGGAACAGGCGCTCACACTCCTCCAGTGCTTCCCATCGCTCCTCCAGCGGGGTGAGGTTCCACCGCTCGCAGCGGCGGCACACCACCCACAGGCGGCCCTTTGCCGGATCGAAGGCGAGGCGCCGTCCCACGGGGAACGACTCGACGGCCTCATTGCTGCCGAGCGGACGCTTGCAGAAGATGCAGGTGGAGTACATCGGTCAGGCGGGCCACTCCTCGAACTCTGTCCGGACGTCCGGCCTCGCGAACCAGAACAGCAGAAACAGCGGATACGCCATCATCACCGCCATGGCGATCACGATCCCGAAGACCGCATAGCCCTGCCACAGCCCCGCCGGTACCCCGGCCAGCTCCCCGGAGTACCCCTTGAACCACGAGATCGCACGCACGATCTCCAGCACGGCCCACACGATGGCCAGCCACGCCCACACCCTGCAAAGCGTCACCCCGTTGCGACGACGCCGGCGCAGGAAGATCGAGCCGACGAACAGCAGGAGCCCCAGGCCGATTCCCACCGCTGCGGATACCACCAGCCACGCCAGCGGCGGCATCGCCCGGACGATCAGGTCAGCCACCTCTGGCGCGAAGATGCGGCGCCAGTCATCCGGCGACCACGTCAGGTAGGTGATTACGTCGTCCACCTGGTCGACCACCATGATCACGGCCAGGATGATTCCGATCGTGCCGACCACCCTCGGCCAGCGGCTCTGCTGCGGAGTACTAGTCATAGCCGGGCCACTCCTCTCTCTCACCAATCAGCTTCACGACCGCTTCCAACAGCTCCGATCCGTTGTCGCTGTTGGTCATGACGCCGACTCCATAGCCTCCACTGCGGTGCGCTATCATGAGACACCGGAAGCCGTCGTTGGCACCGCCGTGCCCGAAGTACTGCTGCCCCTCTTCGGACCAGACCGCAAACCCCAACGCATAGTCGTTCCTGACTTCGGCCAACTCGGTGTTCTGCAACGCGTTGTCAGGAACCTGCCACGATGTGAGGTAGTGATTGACTTCGCCGTCGAGCGAGATCACGCCCTCCTGCGCGAGTCTCACGACACCGAGCGCGGACACCGACTTGCTGATGGAGGCCGCCTGGAACCGGGTCCTGGCCGTCACCGGCTCTTGCGTGGATCTGCTCTTGACCCCATGGACCTCTACGTAGTCCAGCTGGAAGTCGTTTATCACGGCGACACTCACGCCCGGGACCTCATAGAACTCCATCCACGACGCGATATCGGTCGGATCGGCGGTCCCCAATGGGTCGTCGCCGCAGCCAGGGACGCCCAAGACCGGCACCAGGACCAGTGCCGCAGCAGCCCAGCTCTTGATCATCATGCAATCCGCCTTCTCGCCAGCATGCCCAATCCACCACGAATTCGATCTACCCACCCAAGCGCGTACTCCCAATAGGAGGGGAGAACGACTCCGCTAGCGAAACGTACGACCTGCACCGCCCGGTTGCTTTGCACTACCGGAGGGGCTCGTGAAGCGGGAGTGAAACAGTCGTGTACGGTGGTGTCATCACGGCTATATTTGACCCATGGAGCCCTACCAAATCCGCGCCGTCCTCGAGACGCTCATTGTCACCATGGGTGTTATCGGCGCTCTGTTGATCGTGTCAAAAGCTTGGGTGAAGACTCGCCTCTCGAAGGGCGGCGGGGACGTCACCCAACTCACCGAGTCGGTGGACCAGCTGCGGGAGAGCGTCGAGGGCTTGCGCGAGGAGCTGGGAGATGTGGCCGACCGAATGGACTTCACCGAGCGGGTCCTGGCCAAGGTAGCAGAGGAGCAACGCCGGCTCCCCGGGGCCTGACGCGCGAGCGCTCGGCACCCCACGCCACCGCCACCGGTTACGCCAGGAGCAGCAGCGCCAGCGTCAGCGCACTCACCCCTACGACGGACCACCCCACCACGCGCAGCTTCCGCGGGTGAACTCTCAGAAGCGCCACCACCAGCACGAACAGGGCAGCCGGTAGGAGCGCGAGGCCGACCGTGGGCGGTGCGGTCCCGGTGGCCGCCAACGCGATCCCGGCTACGGCCGTGAGGCCAGCCAGCAGCGGGGTGAGCCAGACCGTCCACTGCTTCTCGACAAGTTGCTTGTGGCGGGCCTTCACCGCGTGGACAAGGAGCGTGATCAGCACGTAGCTCACCAGCCACACGCCGAATGCCATCCAGGCGATGCGACCGTCCACCCCGGCGGCCGCCGCCACGGGGAGGAGCACCGCCGCGAGCGTGGCCACCACGAGGATCTCCGCTGCCAGCGTCTTCTGCTTGCCGCGCAGCACGACAGGTACGAGGAGAAGAGCGAGCCCCACGGGTGCGAGGGCTGCGAGTCGTGCCGGCGGCGGGCTCAGAATCAGCGCCACCACCCCAAGCAGCGAACCCACCAGTGCAACGGCCACGGCATAGAGGCGGGCGCCGGTGCCGGCGCCCAGCCGCAGCCGCTCGCCACGCACGCCGAGCAGCACCACGGCCGGCTCGTACAGCAGGAGCCAGGCGAGGGCCGACGCGGCGAAACACCACGCCGCGCCACCCGGGATGCCCGCCGCCAGGCCCGTGGCGACGGGAAAGAGGAGCTCGGCGTAGGCGCCGTACTCGCGAGGGATCAGGGGGAGGGGGGGTACTACGTCAGTCCCAACCGACCGATGAGATGCTCCCTCACCGCCGGCGTGATCACGCCGCGGGTCTGCAGATCGTCGATGGCCGCGCTGATCTTGGGCCGGTCGGCGTCGATCTTGCGATCACGCAGCTCACTGATGATGCGGGCGAGCCGCTGATCGTACTCTCCGTGCTTGTACTCTCCACCCGTCATGCCGGTGTGGAGGTCCTCCATCTTCTGCACGAAGTTCTCGAGCGAGATGCGTTCGGGCATGCGCGTACTCCAGGGATATCGTCAAGGGTCGGGCCGATCATTCTAAGGGGTGGGCCGCGAGTTGGCTAGTTGCGGCTCACCCGCGGCTCTCGTCGCACCACTCGCGGGCGTTCTGGAACATCCTGAGCCATGGGGACGCGGCGAGGGAGCGGTCCAGCTCGCGCGGCATCCAGCCCCACTGCCACTTGAGGAAAGCCCGCTCGGGGTGGGGCATCATGACCAGGTGCCGGCCATCGGGGGAGCAGAGCCCGGCGATTCCCTGGAGGGAGCCGTTCGGGTTGAAGGGATAGGCCTCAGTGATCTGCCCCTCGTCGTCCACGAAGCGCAGGGGCGCCAACCTCTCCTTCCGCACGCGGTCGAGGATGCTCGCCTCGGGGAAGAAGGCCTGTCCCTCCCCGTGCGCCACCCAGATGCCCAGCGTCGCGCCCTCCATGCCGCGTAGCATGAGCGCCGCGCTCGGCTGGATCTGTACCGCCGTGAAGCGCGACTCGAAGCGCCCCGACGCGTTCTGGATGAAGCGCGGCTGCTGCTCGTCGGCGATCCCATGCCACGGCACCCACCCCAGCAGGGCCAGCAGCTGGCAACCGTTGCACACGCCCAGGCTGAAAGTGTCGGGTCGGTCACGGAAGCGCTCGAACTGCTCGCGCAGCCCCTCGTTGAACCGGATTACCCCGGCCCAGCCCTTGGCCGAGTCGAGCACGTCGGCGTAGCTGAAACCGCCCACCGCGACGAGCCCCCGGAAGCGCTCCAGATCGATGCGCCCGTTCAGCAGGTCGGACATCACCACGTCCCATGGCTCGAACCCGGCCGCGAAGAAGGCCGAGGTCATCTCCCGATCGCCGTTGCTCCCCTCCTCGCGCAGTATCGCCACGCGGTGCTTCGTCTTCGACTCAAGCAGCGCGGGTGCAGTTGGCGCCACATCGAACGGCACCGCAAACGTGGGTCCCGTGCGGTCACGCAGGCCGGTCCGCTCCTGCTCTACCTTGTCGGGGTTGGCCTGCAAGCGGTCGAGTTGGAAGCTCGTCTCCTCCCAGAGGTCGCGCAGATCCCGCACATCTCCCTCGAGCACCACCTCGCCGCCCGCCCGGATGCGGATCCCCGAGTCGCTCGCGGTGGCGCCGATGTTTGCACACGGGACGTCGGCCCGCGCGAACGCCTCGATCACGGAGGCCTCGTGCTCCGCGCTCACCTCCAGGACGAGGCCCAGCTCCTCGGAGAACAGCAGCGCGATCGGATCCACCGCCGCATCGCCCAGATCGACCTCGATGCCACAGTTCCCCGCGAAAGCCATCTCGAGCAGCGCGGTGACGAGCCCCCCGTCGGAGCGGTCGTGGCCCGCGCTGATCACACCCTCTGCGATGAGCTGCTGCACCACGTTGAAGGCGCGCTTGAGCAACGCCGCGTCCTCGACGTCGGGTGCCGCATCACCGACCTGGCCGTACACCTGTGCCAGGGCGGAGCCGCCGAGGCGGTGCTTGCCGCTCCCCAGATCGACGCAGAGTAAGCGCCCCTCACCCGGGAGCGCGAGATCGGGCGTCACGGTCTGGGTGATGTCCGGGCACGTCACGTACGCCGACACCACGAGGGAGCCGGGTGCCTTCACCATCTCGTCGCCGCCGTTGCCGTCGGGAGCGTGGGCCGCCATCGAGATCGAGTCCTTCCCTCCGTCCACCGCGATACCCAGCTCGATCATGATGTCGCGCAGCGCCACGGCAGCATCGTGCAGGGCCGCTCCCTCACCCGGCAGCTTCGCCGCCCACATCCAGTTGCCCGAGCACTTTACGTCCTCCAGCGCGCTGACCCGCGCCCACACGAGGTTGGTGAGCGCCTCCCCCACGCACATGCGGGCCATCGCAGCGGTGTCGAGCAGGCCCTTGATCGGCTGCTCCCCGATGGAGGTCGCCGCCCCGGTCACGCCGAAATGGCTCTGCGCGATGACCGCCACATCGGCCACCGTGAGCTGCAGTGGCCCGGTGCACTGCTGCTGCGCGACCAGGCCCGTGACGCTGCGGTCCACCTTGGTAGTGAGGAATCGCTTGGAGCCCACCGAGAGCAGCCGCAGCACCCGCTCGAGAGCGGCGCGCACGGTGAGATCCCGAGGCAGATCGAGCGACTCGAGCGTGGGTGATGCGCGGTCCAGCTCGAACCTCTTCTGCGGCATGTCCCCCAACACGGCATCCAGCTCGAGGTTCACCGGCGTGGAGTCGTCCGCGCCGTCGTACACCACGATCTTGCCGTCGCCGGTGATGCGGCCAACGTAGGCGAACACGACCTTCTCGCGCTCGCACAACGCGCTGAACAGGTCGGCGTGCTCCGGCCGCAGCAGCAGCGCGTCGTTCTCCTGGTACTCGGCACCCCAGATCTCCACCACCGAGAGGGTGTCGTCGCCCAACGGGACCTCACGGATCTCAATCTGCGCTCCGGCGGGATCCACGATCTCCTTCAGCACGTTGCAGTTGCCGCCGGCGCCCTGGTCGTGAATCGAGACGATGGGATTCCGCTCACCCAGCTCGATGCACGCGCGGATCACGCGGTTCACCTTCTGTTCCATCTCGGCGTCGCCGCGCTGTACCGCGTTGAAGTCCAGCTCCGCCACGTTCTCGCCCTGCACCATGCTGGAGGCCGCGCCACCACCCATCCCGATACGGTAGGCCGGCCCGCCCAGCTTCACGACCAGCATGTCGGTCGCGGGGGCCTCCTTCTCCGTGTGGCGCGCGTCCATCTGCCCGATGCCGCCGGAGAACATGATCGGCTTGAGCCACTCGCGCCGCTCGCCGTTGGGAAGCCGCATCCCAAACGAGCGGGTGTACCCCACGATCACCGGCTCGCCGAACTTGTTGCCGTAATCCGAGGCGCCGTTGGAGGCTTCGATCTCGATTTCCAGCGGTGAGGCGAGATTGCCGGGGTAGGCGAAGTCCCCGTCCTCCCAGGGAAGCTCGTAGCCGGGAATCCTGAGGTTGCCGACGCAGTAGGCTGCGGTCCCAGCCACGACCAGCGCGCCACGCCCCGTCGCGTGCACGTCGCGAATGCGCCCACCGGTGCCCGTTTCCGCCCCGGGGAATGGGGCCACGCCCGAGGGGAAGTTGTGGGTCTCGGCGGTGAAGATGACGTTATAGTTCTCGTCGGCGAACACGAACGGGGAGGGCTCGCCGGAGCGCGCGGGAACGATCGTACGGATCGGGTACCCCCGTATCGCACTCGAGTTGTCGCGGAAGGCGATGGTGCTGTTGTTGGGATTCGCCTCGAGGGGAGCCTGGATCAGGGCGATGAGGTGCTGCGGCATCTCGCGCCCCTCAATGACGAGCCGTCCTTTGAAGAACCAGTGGCGCGAGTGCTCGCTGTTCGACTGGGCGATGTCGAAGCACTCCACGTTGGTGGGGTTGCGCCCGACGCGCTTCACAAACAGGTCGGTGTAGTAGTCCAGGTCCCACTCGTCGAACGCGAGGCCCATCTCGCGGTTGGCCTGCTCCAACGCCGCCCGACCCTCCTCCAGCACGGGAATCGCCAGCACCGGCTCCGGCGCGAGTCCAGCCTCGAAGCTCTGCAGCGGCTCTGGGTACGGCGTCTCCGTCATGCGGTCGTGGACCATGGCCAGAAACGCCGCGCGCTGCGCGTCGCCCAGCGGCGCGCTCACCCGCAGCAGGTAGCGCCGCGACCGTTCGATGCGCCGGATCTTGGTGAGCCCGCAGGCGTGGCAGATGGAGACCGCGTTGGTGGACCAGGCGGTCGTGAAGTTCATCCGCGGCCCGACCTCCAGCACCTGGCCGTCGCCGTCCAGCGCGCTCTCCAGCCCGAACCCCTCGGGCTGGAAGGTCTCGCGCAGCAGCCAGGCCAGCGCCTCCAGCTCCGCACCACTCTGGCCGCCGCCTGCCTCGATGTTGAAGCAGAACTCGGTGTCGATGTCCTCGATGTCGGGGGAGATCCGCTGCCGGGCAGCCAGGAGGAGCGCGTTCGTACGCGCTGGTGAGAGCCCTGGGGCGCGGTAGAGGTGGAGGAGGGCCATGGATGTCCTGCCTCTATTGTAACCCGTGGGGCAAGCCCCCGAATGCTCCTACTTCCCCGCCACCAACGTCACCGCCACCTTCGCCACGATGGACCAGCTCCAGTCCTGGAACGGCTGCACCGACCCGATGCCGACCAGCATGGTGCGGGGTATGGGCAGGAAGATCAGCGTGGTACTGACGAGAATGGGATACGGCGTGTAGTTGGCCGGCTGGAGCCACAACACACCAGCGCCAAGCGTGGTGGTGTGATAACCCGTGCGCCAGACGGCGCGGTCCGCCGCCGTGATGAACGTGGGCTGGATCTCGTCCAGCACCCACGACGTCGTGAGGTAGGCGCGGAACTCGTACACCACCGGGGGGGAGGTCACGAACAGCTCCGCCACCGGATCCACGTTGTTCTTGGTGAAGAGGGCACCCGCCCCGACCGCAACGAACTGCGCCTCACCCTCGGTAGGCCCCGTAAGAGCCGGGACCGCCACCAGCAGTATCAGCCGCGCGGTCCAGTAGAATCGCCTCCCGTCGTCCACCATCCCCCCGTTGCCTGGTCGGCGCTTAACCTCCCGACTCCGGCCGGAAATCGCAAGACCCAGCTCCATAACGAAGCGCGCCGGCCTTTCGACCGGCGCGCAGCACCACAGAAGGAGGTATCCCGCCAGCTGGAGGCTATGCCCCCTACTTGCGATTCAGCAGGAGCGTGGGAGCGTTGCGGCCCACGCCGGGCCTCACGAGCGCTGCAGGAATGGTACCCAACCGTCTTCCTCGCTCGTCCAGCAGACAGTAGTCCTTGCCAGCCGGCACCGGCAGTGTGCGCGCGCGCCGTCTCACCCCGGTAACGGCGGGGCACTTACCGGACACGAACACGGCATCGTAGACAAGGCTGACTGCGGTCATCTCAACACTCCCACGCGTTCCTGCGTTTCTGCTTGGTTAGACTCTCGAGCTCTCGGAACCGTTGCACCTCACTCTGCACGATGCAGACTTGGTCGCCGGGTTTGCCGGCACGCCGGACGGCGGCGCGCCCCCCGCGCGGGGAAGCCAGTCCCGCTCGCCTGGCGTAACGCGTTGCCAGACAATATCTTGGCGCGACCGCGGCGCATCGCCCATCGGCAGGAGGCCCCGATCCGTCCCGCCCTCGTCATCCTCGCGGCCGGACTCTCGACCCGCTACGGCGGTCCCAAGCAACTCGCCCCGGTGGGCCCGAGCGGCGAGGCCCTGCTGGACTACGGGATCTACGATGCCCGCCGCGCCGGGTTCGGTGATGTGGTGTTCGTGATCCGGACGGAGCAGGAGGAGTCCTTCCGCGAGCACGCCGCATGGCTGGTGGGCAGCGCGGTGACCGTGCGGTGTGCGTTCCAGAGCCTGGGGGACTCACCGGTCGACCGCGTCAAACCATGGGGCACGGCGCACGCCGTGCTGGCCGCGGCTCCACATGTGCACGGCCCCTTCGCCGTCATGAACGCGGACGACTTCTACGGTGGCTCCTCCTTCGCCGCGCTGGCAGAGTTCCTGATGGGTCTCGACGAGCGCAGCGCTCGCTCACTCGCCATGGTGGGGTATCGGCTGCAGGACACCCTCTCGGGGAGCGGAGGCGTCTCCCGCGGCATCTGCACGGTTGCAGCCGGGGGCTTGCTCGAGTCGGTGGCCGAGGTCCGCGAGATCCGCCGCGGTCCCACCGGAATCGCCGGCGTGAACGTCTCGGGCGAGCCGCTGCACCTGACAGGCGACGAGATCGCGTCCATGAACCTGTGGGGATGCACACTCTCCGTGTTTCCGCGTCTGGAGAGCCGGTTCGCGCGCTTTCTCGAATCGGCTGCCACGGATCCGGCTGCCGAGTTCCTGCTCGCGGGCGTCGTGAGCGACGAGCTCACCAGTGGCACCGTCGCGGTAAACGTGCTCCCATCGCGAGATCGCTGGTTCGGCATGACGTTCCCCGAGGACCGCGACCAGGTGGTTGCGCGCCTTGCCGAGCTTGTCTCGCAGAGCCGTTACCCCGATAATCTCTCGGCCTGGTTCCGCAGGCACGGAGAGACGGACTAGCGCATGCAGCTCACGAACCTCGACTGGATGGTCGTTGCCCTCTACGGAGTCGTCGCGGTGGGCGTCGGACTCATCTTCGCCTGGCGCGCCGGCTCCGGCACCACCGAGTTCTTCCTCTCTGGCCGCAAGCTGCCCTGGTGGCTCCTCGGCACGTCGATGGTGGCCACCACGTTCTCCACCGACACACCCAACCTGGTGACCGACCTGGTGCGCAACGGCGGCGTGGCGCAGAACTGGCTGTGGTGGGCGTTCGTGATCACCGGCATGTGCACGGTGTTCTTCTACGCCAAGCTGTGGCGCCGCTCGGGCGTGTTCACCGACATGGGGTTCTACGAGCTGCGCTATTCGGGTCGGCCGGCCGCCTTCCTGCGCGGCTTCCGTGCCGTGTACCTCGGCGTGGTCTTCAACGTGATGATCATGGCCACGGTCTCGCTCGCGGCTATCAAGATCGGCGGCGTTCTGCTGGGGGTGGACAAGTACACGACCGTCATCGTGGCCGGGGCGGTCACGGTGCTCTACTCCGCCACGTCGGGGCTGTGGGGGGTCGTGGTCACCGATCTGCTGCTGTTCGCCATCGCCATGATCGGGTCGCTGGCGGCGGCGTTCTACGCCCTGCAGCAGCCGGAGGTCGGCGGCCTCACGGGACTCGTGTCCAACCCGGCGCTGGCCGACAAGCTCGCACTGCTGCCCGACTTCAGCGATTGGCGCGCGGCCCTGCCGATCTTCGTGATCCCGATCGCGGTGCAGTGGTGGAGCACCTGGTACCCCGGCTCCGAGCCGGGAGGGGGCGGCTACGTCGCCCAGCGCATGCTCGCGGCGCGGGACGAGAACCACTCGATGCTTTCCACCCTCTGGTTCAACGTGGCGCACTACGCGATCAGGCCCTGGCCATGGATCATCGTGGCGCTCGCCTCGCTGGCCGTGTACCCGAGCCTCGACACGATCGTGGCGCGGTTCCCCAACCTCGACCCGTCGATCGTACGTCACGATCTCGCCTACCCGGCGATGTTGGTGTTCCTGCCGCACGGCCTCCTCGGCCTGGTGGTAGCCTCCCTGGCTGCGGCGTACATGTCCACCATCAGCACCCACCTGAACTGGGGCGCGTCCTACATGGTGGACGACGTGTACCGCCGCTTCCTCGCTCCGCATCGCGACGAGCGCCACTACGTACGGGTAGGGCGGCTCTCCACCGTGGGGCTCATCATGCTCTCGGCCATCGTGGCGCTATGGCTCGAGAACGCCATGCAGGCCTTCCAGATCCTGCTGCAGATCGGCGCCGGGACCGGCCTCATCTTCCTGCTGCGTTGGTACTGGTGGCGGGTGAACGCCTGGAGCGAGCTGTCGGGCATGGTGATCTCGTTCGTGGTCGCGATCTACTTCCAGTTCGTGCACGAGGCACTGGGCTTCACGCCGCTGCATCCCTCGCTCATGCTCTTGCTGGGGGTAGTGATCACGACGGTGGGGTGGCTCACCGTAACACTGCTGACGCCCCCCGACGATCGGGAGACCCTGCAGGCATTCTACGACAGGATCCGCCCGTTCGGCCGTGGCTGGCGGGCGGCCGTCACGACGCAGCCGGTGACGGGGGACGTGAGCGCGTCCATGCTCGGCTGGGTGCTGGGATGCGTGGCGGTCTACGCCGCGCTGTTCGGGACGGGGTATTTCCTGTACGGCAGCGTGCTTGCGGGAACGTTGTCTCTTGTGGTGGCCGCCGTGGCCGGATGGGGGATCCTCCGGATCCTGCCGAGGGTGGGCCTGATCTAGCCTGGCGGGCGGTTAGGGGTGCGCCCCGCCCTCTCCCCCACCCTTCGTCAACAACCGCTCGGCGAAGTCCACCCGTTCATGCAGCTCCGCCATCGAGTCACGTAGCTGATACACCTGGTCGTGCAGGCTCTCGACCGCGTCGCTGAGGCGGTCGACCTCCTCCCGGCCCACCTCGCCGTGCCGACGCCCCCGCGCCTTGAGGATGATGCTCAGCCCGGAGAGGCTGAAGCCTCCGAGCATGGCTACCATGATCAGAATAGCGATTTCCTCAGGCATTCTCTTTACCCTTGGTCAGCAACCGCTCAGCAAAGTCCATGCGCTCGTGCAGCTCAGTGACGGAGCCGTGCAGCTCGAAGAGGCGTTCGTTCATGCTCTCCAATGCCTCGCGCAGCCGCTCCGCCTCGTCACGGCCCAGCTCGCCCCTACAGCCGCTCCACCGACATGCCCGCGGAGGGCTGCGCCACGAAGAGGCGCCGCTCGAGATCCTTGGTCGCCCTGCGCGGCTGATAGAATCCCTCCCTCAGACTCTCGATCAGCGGCTCCGCGTCGTCGGGCTTGCACGCGGCGATAATGCACCCCCCGAGACCCGCTCCCGTGAGCCGCGCGCCGCTGGCGCCTCCCGCCACTGCCAGTTCCGTCAGCTCGTTGAGCTCGTCCGTGCTGACATCGTAGTCGTCCCGCAGGCTGGCATGCGACGCATTGAGGAGTCGCCCCACCTCGGCGAACTTCCCGGCCGCGAGGGCGGCCTCCATCTCCGCCACCCGCGCCGCCTCGCTCACGACGTGGCGGAACCGACGGTGCAGGTCTCCCTCGAGGGCGGCGGCGCCCATCTCAAGGAGCTCGGCCGGCTTGAACTTGGCGAGCAGCGAGGGATACGAGTCGAGGCCCTTCCGCTTCTTCACCTTGCCGAGCACGGCATCCAGCGCGCCGCGGCACTCCCGGGTGCGGCGGTTGTAGATGTCCCGCACCGCACCAGATTTCTCCGCCTGTGTGAGGCTCGAGGCGACGACGATCGCGATGCCGTTCGGAATCGGTGCCGGAGTCAGGCGCAGTGGCTCGAAATCCACCCGCAAAGCGGTACCCTCGCGCGCTCCGAGGCACACCGCCTGGTCCATCCCGCCTCCCTCCGTTCCCACGTAGCGCTCCGCCCGGGCCAACAGCTCGGCCAGCGCCGTGCGGTCCATCTCGAGGCGGTTGACCTCCAGCAGGGGCACGGCGGCCGCAACGGTGAGCGCCGAGGAGGAACTGAGACCGGAGGCGACGGGAATGCTCGAAGTGACCGCGGCGTCGAACCCGCTCAAGTGGCCGCCGAACGCTTCGGCCATTCCCTGGGCGGCGGCCTTGAGGTAGTTCCCCCAGTCACCGTCGGGGTAGGGCTCGATCGAGAGGCCCAGCGCAAAGGACCTGGTCGAGTACTCCTTCTCGGTGTTGGCGACGCGCACGATGGGGTCGGACCTCGGCCGGAACAGCAGCGTGACCCGCCGCTGGATCGCCATGGGCAGGACGGAGAGCCCGTTGTAGTCAATGTGCTCCCCGATGAGGTTCACCCGTCCGGGGGCGCGTACGACGTGCGTGGGCGGCCCGCCGTAGCGCGCGGTGAACGTCGTGACCAGGTCGGCCACTACGCCTCCACGATCCCCAGCGGTGGGTTCGTCTTCCACCGCCCCCGGGTGAAGTCGGGGAAGTCCGCCGGCTGGCTGCGGCTCGCCACCGAGCGCTCCGACAGCTCCGTGACCGCGCTCAACGCCGCGGCGTCGTAGACGTTCATGTCGGTGGGCTTTCCCTCCCGAAGACACGTGATCAGGCGGTCGTCCTCCAAGTAATCCATGCTACCGTGGCCAGTCCCCTCACCGATGTCGCCCTTGGCGCGCCACAGCGGGTGCTCGAACTCCTCGAGGTACTCCTCGGCCGGCTCCCAGCGGTGCTCCGGACTGCGTCCCTCGATGTGCACGCGGTTGGGGTACCCCAGGAACAGCCCCTTCGTCCCCTGCACCATGTGAATGCGGCTATAGGGCCGGGGGAGATTCGTGTCGTGCACCACGTAGATCGTGCGCCCCCTGGTCGTCTTGATGAGGCTGGCATTCACGTCGCCCAGCACGAACCGCTCCTGCCGTTGGGGCGAGCCGGCGGGGAAGTGCTCCTGCGCGTACTGCTGCAGTCCGCGTGACGGCCCACTCATGGAAACGAGGTACTCGAACCGGTCGCCGCGGTTGATGTCCATGCAGTTGGCCACGGGACCGAGACCGTGAGTCGGGTAGAGGTTGCCGTTGCGCTCCGTGGAGTGCGCGCGGCGCCAGAGGCCCTCGCCTTCAGCACTGAACTTGATGCCGCGCAGGTCGTGCAGGTACCCGCCCTCGCCGTGCAGCACCTCGCCGAACATACCCTGCCGTACCATGTGGAAGACCATCATCTCCCAGCGGCCGTAGTTGACGTTCTCCATCATGACACAGTGCTTGTGGTACTGCTCGGCCGCCTCCACCAGCTCCCAGCACTCCTCGAGCGTCACCGCCGCCGGCACCTCGGTCGCCGCGTGCTTGCCGTTCTTCATGGCCGTCACCGAGATCGGCACGTGCCAGCGCCACGGCGTGGCATTGAACACCAGGTCCAGCTCTTCCTCCTCGCACATCCGCACGAAGTCCCACTCGCCACGGGAATAGCCGGCGGGTCGCGGCTGTCCCGCCTCGACCACCATGTCCTGAATGCGGCGCACCTTCTCCTCGACGATGTCGCACACGGCGGTCAACTGCACGCCCTGGATGCGCAGCAGGTTCTCGCAGTGCACCGTGCCCATCCCGCCAACTCCCACGAACCCGATGCGCACCACTTCCAGCGGCGGCGGCGCGAACGGCTCCTCCGGTGCCTGCCCGGGCGCCCGCCCCACCGGGGTGACCTGCTGCGCCTGGGACGCACTGCAGGCCTCACCCAGCACCGCGGCACCCACCCCCGCGAGGCCGGCCTTCAACACGTCACGCCGGCTCACCCGATCGTTCGTCATCGCTCGCTCCCCTGCGCCAATTCAGCCTCGATGTAGGCATTCACCTGGTCCTCCAGCACGCTCATCGGCACCGTGCCCTGGCCCAGGATCACGTCGTGGAACTCGCGCACGTCGAAGCGCTCCCCCAGCGTCTCCTCCGCCCGGCCCCGCAACTCCCGGATGGTCAACTCACCGATCTTGTAGGAGAGCGCCTGCCCCGGCCACGAAATGTAGCGGTCGGTCTCGGTGCGCACCTCGTGCAGCGACAGGGCTGTATTGGAGGCGAGAAAGTCCATCGCCTCATCTCGGGTCCACCCGAAGGCGTGGATCCCGGTGTCCACCACGAGACGGCAGGCGCGCCACATCTCGTAGGTGAGGCGCCCGAAGTTGCTGTACGGGTCGGTGTAGATGCCCGCCTCGATCCCCAACCACTCCGAGTAGAGCCCCCACCCCTCACCGAAGGCGTTGATGTAGCTGCGGCGGCGAAACTCCGGAAGGCCGTCCAGCTCCCTGGTAAGCGAGCCCTGGAGGTGATGCCCCGGCACCGCTTCGTGCAGCGTGAGGGCCGGGAGCGTGTACAGCGGCCGCGCCGGCAGGTTGTAGGTATTGACCCAGTAGTATCCCGGCTCGGTGCTCCCTTCGGCGGGGGGCACGTAGCGCCCCCCCGTGTACTTGGGCGCCAGGTGGTCGGGCACCGGTGCGACCCCGTATGGCAGCCGTGGCAACGTCTTGAACAGCGAGGGGAGCTTGCCGTCCATCCGCTTCGCGATGAACGAGGCCTCGCGCAACAGCGCTTCGGGCGTGTCTACGTAGAACTGCGGATCGGTGCGCAGAAACTCGAGGAACTCGGCGAAGGTCCCCTCGAACCCCACCTGCTCGATGATTGCTTCCATCCCCGCGCGGATCCGCTCCACCTCCCGGCGTCCGATCTCGTGTACTTCCTCGGGCGTGAGCTCGAGCGTGGTGAAGTAGCGCACCAGATACGCGTAGTACGCCTGCCCGTCCGGCATCTCCGAGGCACCGATGGTCGTCCGGGTGTTGGGCATGTACTCGCCGGTCATGAACTCGAGGAAGGCCCGATACGCTGGCACGACGGCCTCGGCAATCGCCGCTCGCCCCGCCGCCGCCAGCCTCGCGTGCTCCCCGGCCGGAATGGAGTGCGGGAAGGACGCGAACGGCCGGTAGAACGCGCTCTCGGTGGGGTCGTCCACCACGTGCGACGCGATCGTGACCTCGTAGCCCTCGAGCACGACGCGTGGCATCGAGAAGCCGCGGGCCAACCCGGCCTGCATATTCTGAATGTTCTGCCGCAGGTACGCGGGGAAGCCCCACAGGCGCGCGATGTAGTTCTCATAGTGTTCCACGGTAAACAGCGGCACAAACCGCGGCAGCCTGGCGAACGCGACGTGGAACCCGGCATCGGCCGTTATCGGGATCTCGTAGCTGCGGAATGCGAACTCCGTCATCGCGTCCTCGAGCCGGCGCTCGAACATGTCGTAGCTCACCCGGTCGGTGACGTCGAGGGCGGACCGATCGATCGCCCGGAGCCGCTCCAGGAATGCCCGACTCGCCTCGGCCCGCCGCGCGTGATCGTCCGGCGCCACGGAGGGCAGGCGGTCGTCGTAGCGGTGGTCTCCCACGGCCGTGGCGAAGACCGGGTACTCCCGTAGGTCGACGGCCCAGGCCTCCTCGAACAGCGCGTGCAGCTGCGCTCCGACCTCCTGCTGTGCGGGGAGCGCGCGCGGAACGGCGCCAAGCACCACGGCGCACGCCGCGCAGACGAGCATGCGATTCACGCTTTTCATGCGCCGACCTCCTTGGATGTCATGACGCGACCTCGGCCTGCAACACCTGCTCGAGCTCACCCAGCGTCGGCCGCACGCGCGTCATGCGGCGCCTCCGGTCGTGCAGCGCCGCGAGCCGGCTGGGCATCGGCACCGGCCGCCCGATCACCGGCTCCACGGCCTCCGCGAACTTGGCCGGGTGCGCGGTGGCGAGGAAGATCACCCGCGCGTCCGGCCGCTCTCGCTGCACCGCGCGTGAGGCCAGGTACCCCACGGCCGAGTGGGGATCCAGCACGCGGCCGTGCGCCTCGAACACTTCCGCAATCGCGCCGCGGGTGGCGTCGTCGGTATGCGCCGACCCCGTGAGGTCGCGCCGCACGGCATCGACATCGTGGTCGTACAGCGCCAGCATGCGGGTGAAGTTGCTCGGATTCCCCACGTCCATGGCGCTCGAGATCGTGCGCTGGGAGGGTCGCGGGCGGAACGTCCCCGTCGCCAGGTACTCGGGCACGACGTCGTTGACGTTGGTCGCCGCGACGAACTCGGCCACCGGAAGCCCGAGCCGCTTGGCTATGAGACCTGCGGTGAGGTTGCCGAAGTTGCCCGACGGCGTGCATACCACGACCTCGCCCTCCCCCGACAGCTGCGTCCACGCGTGGAAGTAGTAGAAGATCTGCGGCAGCAGCCGCCCGATGTTGACCGAGTTGGCGGACGTGATGTGCAGGCTCCGCCGCAGCTCCCGATCGGCAAACGCCTCCTTTGCGAGCCGCTGGCAGTCATCGAACGTGCCCGACACGGCGAGTGCCTGCACGTTCCCCTCGAGGGTGGTGAACTGCCGCTCCTGGAGCGGGCTCACCTGTCCCTGGGGGTAGAGCACCACCGTGCGAGTGTTCGGGAGCCCAAGGAAGGCGTCGGCCACCGCCCCACCGGTGTCCCCCGAGGTGGCGACCAGCACGGTGAGGGTCCGGGCCTCACGGCCGAGGTAACCGGCCATGAGCCGGGCCATGAAGCGCGCCCCCACGTCCTTGAAAGCGAACGTTGGACCGTGGAACAGCTCGAGCACGTACGTGCGCTCATCGAGCTGCACGAGCGGGATCGGAAAGTTCAGCGCCTCACCGATCACCTCGGCCAGGTGGGCGCCCTCGGTGTCGTCGCCCCACAGCCGTCGCGCCACGGTGAGCGCGGTCTCCTGGAGCTGGGCGCCGCGAAGGTCGTGGATAGTCGACAAGTCGAGGGGGTCGAACCGTTCCGGCAGGTACAGTCCCCCGTCGGGCGCCAGGCCCTCGAACAGCGCTGTCCGGA
>JBDHBX010000002.1:0-200737 GCA_039592335.1 Gemmatimonadota bacterium
GCCAACGTCAGTGCGAGTACACGCTTCATACTGCCACTCCTACGAAGTTGCGCTCGGGGCGCTGGTGGTGTCGTACGTATCGATGAAGAGCGCGAGCCGCTCGATCTGCTCTACATAGTGGTCGCCCACGGAGTCGTGCGCCTTGAGGGCCTGCACGTTGTGTCCCACGATCTTGTCGAGCACCCAGTCGAAGGCGGACGCGTCCAGCCCGGCCGCCTCGGCGGTCTCGTGCACCAGTGTCTTGGGTGTCTGGGCGGGCGTGCGCCCGACCAGGCGCAGCACGGCGCGGAACAGCACGAAGAACGTGCCGGCCGAGTCGAGCAACAGCTCGCCCAGCGCCTTGCCGTTGGGTGCCGCCGCGGCGAACTCGGTGCGCAGACGCAGCAGCTTCCCGCGGATCTCCCGCTCTAGCTCGCGCCGCAGGTCTTCCTTGGTGGTCGTGATTCCGTCGAAGGGATCGCGGCCCCGCAGCAGTTGATGCGCCTCCCGCATGTCCTCGACCTCGATGGGGAAGACATCGGTGGCGCCGCGCCACCCGTGCTCCGCGAAGATGAGCGGCGGCGGGTTGCCCTTCTTCACCCACCCCGCGATCTCGTCCTCGACAGGGCGCAGCGCCGCGGGCGAGGCATCGTTCAGGATCAGCAGCGTGGTGAGCTCGCGGTCCTGCTCCCGCGCGTCGTGCCGCACGGCCGGGCCATAGAGCGCGAACGTCACCAGGTTGTCGCCCAGCTTGCGCTCGAGCTGGGCTGCCAAGGCATCCAGTTTCGCGTGTGCGTTCTTCGCCATCAGAAGCTCCCTCCTGCGCCGCCGCCACCGAAGCCACCACCGCCGCCGAACCCTCCGAAGCCGCCACCACCGAAGCCGCCGCCGCCCCAACCGCCTCCGCCACCCCGCCCGCCGCCGCCCAGCAGCATGCCAAGCAGGATCCACTTGGCCGAGTCTCCGCGGCCGTAGTGGCCCCCGCGGACGCTGGTCATCCTGGCGCTACGACTTGCCACCCTCAGAATGCCGGGCAAGATGAAGAACAGGAACAGCACCACCAGCAGGCCCCAGCTGCCTCTCCCGCCGCTCGGTACCCGCTCCGGCGCCCGCGGTGGCCGCTCGCCGGTGATCTCGAAGCCGAACTCCTCGGCGTACGCCTGGCCCAGCAGCCACACGCCCACCACGAGCCCTTCGGCGTAGCTGCCGCTTTCGACCGACGCGCGTCCGATGGCGTCGCGAATCCGTCCCGCGCGCGCATCGGTGATGAACCCCTCGGCGCCGCTGCCGCTGGCGATGAACAGGTCGGCTCGTCCATCACCTGGTCGCGCGCCGGGCTTCAAGAGCAGCACGACGCCGGCGTTGCGCGCCGGGTCGCCGGGGCCACCGCGGGAACCTACGCCCCATTCCCGCCCGATGTCGCGCGCCACCGACATCGGTGAGCGACCACCCAGATCGGGCAGCGTCACCACTGCGATCTCGCCCCCGCTCTTGGTCCGCACCTCCTCGATGATCGCGGTCATCGCCCGCTCGGACGCGGGGTCGACCACCCCTGCGAAGTCGTTCACGTAGCCGACGGGCGAGGGGAGTTGGAGTTGGAGGACGAGCGCG
Source organism: Gemmatimonadota bacterium (assembly GCA_039592335.1). Taxonomy (GTDB): domain Bacteria; phylum Gemmatimonadota; class Gemmatimonadetes; order Gemmatimonadales; family GWC2-71-9; genus WVYX01. The sequence goes on from JBDHBX010000002.1 coordinate 1,591, forward strand.
ATGGTCAGGGCAAACATGTCGGGGAAACTTAACGTGGGGGACGGTCTCTTGGCGGGAAGGGCGAGAGAACGATCCGCGGGGGGTGGTTTGGACGATCCCCTCCGTAGGCGTATTGTTATGATGCCGGCGGGACACTTCAGGCGTAGGAATCAATGCCCGTGACGGCGAAATTCTCTAAGGCGTTCTACCAGAGGCTGGGCCATGACGTGGCCGACGAGCTCGTGAACTGGCTCAATCAGATCGACACGTCGAATCGGGCGGAACTCAGGGAGCTCAACGAGCTCAACTTCGCGCGGTTCGACGTGAAGCTCGAGCAGCGCATCGTCGAAGTGAAGGCGGAGGTGCGGGAAGCTGTCTCTAGTGTCCGCGACGAGATGCGCGCCCTCGAGGGCAGGCTCACCCGCTGGATGTTCGTGTTCTGGGCCGGAACGACCGTTACTGTGCTCGGGACGTTGGTTGCGTTGCTGAAGTTCTGATCGTCCGGTCGCCGAGGCTACGAACCTTCCCCTGCTTACAACTCCCGCAACAGCATCCGCAGCTGGTCCTGCGTGCTCCGCTCGTCGAGCCGCGTGAGCCCCACCTCTTGCGCGATGTGTTGCGCCTCCCGCAGCTCGGCGGGCGTGAGCCGCCGGTTGATCTCCTCGAACCGGGAGGCGTGGACCCTTCCGGCCGGGCGGTATTGGTCCATCAGGTTCACGTAGGTGTGGGGGCTCATCTCGCTGGCGACCCACCGGAGGATTGCCCTGGTCTCGTCGAGCTGGCCCGGCATCACGAGGTGCCTGAGCAGGATGCCCCGCTGCGCGATCCCTTCGGCATCGATCACGAGGTCACCCACTTGCCGGTGCATCTCCTTGAGTGCGGCGCGCGCGGCGTCGGGGTAGTCCTCGGCCATGAGGTAGGTGCGGGCCTGCTCCGCCGACCAGTACTTGAAGTCCGGCATGTAGATGTCCACGATGCCGTCCATCAACTGGAGACTCTCGAGCGAGTCGTACGCGCTCGTGTTGTACACGACGGGCACGCGTAGCCCCCGTTCGATCGCGATCACCAGTGCCTCGATCACCTGCGGTACCACGTGCTCCGGTGTCACGAAGTTGATGTTATGGCAGCCCCGGTTCTGGAGCGCCAGCATGACGCCCGCGACCTCCTCCGGGGGCGAGCCCGGCGCGGCCGGTCCCGGCCGCACCGCCTGGCTGATGTCGAAGTTCTGGCAGAACACGCAGCGCAGGTTGCAGTGGGAGAAGAAGATCGTGCCGGAGCCGTTCCGCCCACGGAGGCAGTCCTCTTCACCGAAGTGGGCAAACGCCGAGCTCACTACCGCGAAGCGCCCCGTCTTGCACGCGGCCCACTTGTCCTCCAAGCGGTTCACCCCGCAATCCCGTGGGCAAGCACGACAGTCGGCGAGGGAGGCTACGGCGCGCTGCGCGCGCTCCTGGAGTTGCCGCTGGCTCAGCTCGAGATAGGCGGGACGGAACGTCGGCTGTGGTGTGCTCACTCGGGAAAGATAGGGGCGGAGTGATGCCTGCTGTCTACCTGCCCTCCACCCGGCGGAGCGGTCCGGTAAACACCATGAACCGCGTGACGCCCTGCCGCTCGCGGTTCCCCCGTTCCGCTTCCGCCGCCCGGCGGCTCCAATCGGCTCGCAGGGAGTCGTTGTAGGCGACGTTGTCGGGGAGCTCCGCACCGGGCTTCATGAGCACGAATCCGATGAGCCCACCCAGGCCGACGGCACCGCCCACGACGATGCGCGCTCCGCTGTTCTCGGCATCGCCCCCCAGGGCGGGGACGATCAGCGCCGCGCTCACGACCGCGCTGGGAATGAGGATGCTGAGTCCCGGTACGGCCGAGCGCTTCTCGCGCTTGAGCAGGGAATCGGGTGGCGCACTCGAGGTCGCGGCCGTCTCCATGGGTCGTGCCTGGAGGGTGATGGGCATCCACACCGAGCGGAGCGTGTTGCCCCGTGTCACCATGGACTCGATCTCGAGGCGGTAGTTGCCGGGCGCCGGCGGCCGGCCGCGGCCGTCCAGACCATCCCAGGGGAGGGTGCGCGGGCCCTCGACGACGCCGTCGTACAACACGCGGACGGTCGCACCCTCGTTCGTGACGATGGCCGCCCGGATGCGGTGCTCTGAGCTCGGGAAGACCCGGAACCCGATGCGCTCGGTGCGCGTCACCAGCAACGTCCGCGGCGGCGCCTCCACGTCCACCGCCTTCGTCGCCTGGAGCGCCTCGTTGTACACGCGCGTGACGCGGGGCGGGAAGACCAGTTCGTCGGGCCGGTGGCGCGGGTTGACCAACACCAGGGTGCGGAACGTCTGCATCGCCTGGTCCTGCTCGTCCAGCAGCACCTCACTCGCTCCCAGGTAGACCAGGGCGTGCTCCATCTCGGCCTGCGACAACGCGGGCTGGGCGTCGGGTGAGACGGCCCGGCGCAGCTGTCGGGCAGCGAGCGCGAACTCGAGGTTCTCGTAGGCGGCGACCCCCTCGCTCAGCAGGGTCGCGGGGGCTTGCGCGGCCGCCGGGCCGGCGAGCAACACGAGCCCCAGGGTAGCCCACAACGGAGCCATCCTGCGGCGTATCACGGTGTGTTTACCCGATTCAGCACGATTCGGGTCAACCGAACCTCCTGGCCGGCGGTGACCTCGAGGACCTGTCGGAAGGGCTCGTACCCCTCCCGCTCGATGCTCAGCTCGTGGCGGCCCGGCTCGAGGGGGTAGCTCGCGAGCGGTGTTTCGCCCACCCGCTCGCCGTCCACATACACGTGCCCCCACGGGTTCGAGGCCACGAACAGGAACCCAGACTGCGCTCCGGGATCGGGTGGCGCCGTGTCGCGTGTCACCGTGGTCTCGGGGGCGGCGATGGCGGCCGGGCCCGTCGGCGTGCTGTTCTCCGACTCCCCCGCGCCGGTTGGGGAGCGCGTGGTCATCACGATGACGAACACCGCGAGCAGGAGGGCTGCGCCGAACGTGGCCGGCGCAAAGCGCTTGGCGATGCGCGCCGTCGTGGTGCCGACCATCTCGGTCGGGGCCGTGGCGAGGGTCTCCTGGGTCGGTACCGTGGTGAACGTGGGCGTGGCGCGCGCGGGCGGCGCGCCCAGGGCCTGCACGAAGTCCAGCACGGTCTCGAAGCGGTCGTTGGGCTGCTTGCTCATCGCCGTGAGGATGGCATCGGCCACCGGCTCCGGCAGATCGGCCCGGGAGCTGGTGATCCGCGGAGGCGGCTCCATGCAATGCTGGCGCACAATGTCGCCCAGTGATTCCGACTGAAACGGCAGGACGCCCGCCAGGCACTCGTAGGTGAGGACCGCCAGCGAGTACTGGTCCGACCGACCGTCCAGCGCCTGCCCGTAGCACTGCTCGGTGGACATGTACGCCGGGGTGCCCAGGGTGCCACCCGACTGGGTGAGCGGGGTCGAGCCGAACGCCTTCGCAATCCCGAAGTCGCACACCGTGACCCATCCGACCTCGTCGATCAGCACGTTCTCGGGTTTCACGTCCCGGTGCACGATGCCGCGACGGTGGGCGTGGTCCAGGGCGCCGGCTACCGGCTCGATGACGCGGAGGACGTCCTCCAGGCTCATCGGTCCCGTTTCCTTCACGACGTTCCGCAGCGAGCGGCCTTTCACCCACTTCATGGAGTACCACATGAAAGTGTCCGTCGTCCCCACCCGGTGAATCGGCACGATGTGCGGGTGATCGAGCGAGGCCGCGATCTTGGCCTCCCGCTTGAAGCGGTCGGCGGCGTCCGGGCCCATCTGGAGCTGGAGGGGCAGGACCTTAATGGCGACGAGGCGGTTCAGCTCCAGCTCGCGCGCCAGGTACACGATCGACATCCCACCACGCCCCAGGACGCGCTCGATGCGGAACTCGTGCTCCAGCTCCCGACGGATGTTGGTTTCCATGACGGGAGGGATGCCCTCGCCGGCCGCACTGTCGTCGGGCGCCGAGTAGCCGCACATGGGGCACGTCCCCGAGTCCTCGAGGAGCTCGGCCGCTCCACACTTCGGGCAGATCACTGGCGGGTGGTTCACGTCAGATAGAGAGACTGGGGAGTAGCTCTCCGCCGCTGCATATCGGACCTATTTACCAATCTGCAGCCTCCGGCGCCAGCGTACCGGGAGTCGGGCAAGTCGCCGTCCGTAGGGGGAATCGGGGAGAGCTGCGATGAGCAGTATGAACCGGCCGGGTCGGCGCTCGGCTACCAGAGCCGGCCGGCCCCGAGGCTCAGCACGGCGCCGTCGATCGTTTCCTGCCGCGCCCCATCGCCGAGCCGGTACTGCTCGATGCGATAACTGAAGCGGAGCCACACCGGGAGGCGGGGCAGCGCCACGGCGAGGCCCACGTCGCCTCCCCAACCACTGTTCCAGCTCTCCGGCACGCTCACGTCCAGGGGCAGTGCACCCCACAGCTCGGCGTAGCCCCGCACGAGGTCCGGCACGAGCGTGGGAATCCCTCGTGCGCGGAAGGTCCACAGGACCCAGCGCTGGGTGCCCAGCGTGGTCGCGTAGCTGCGTGCAAGTGGGCCGGTCGACAGGCCGAGCCAGGGGGTCAAGCGCACGGTGAGCAGCACGTGTCCCTCGGCGGCGTCCCGCGCGAGGGTGCTGGTCGTACTCGGCTCGAGGTCGGCCTGCAGGTAGCGGCCCTCGAGCGCGATGCGCCATACCGAAACGGCGCCCTCGAAGCCGAGTCCCGGAGCGCTCAGCGCCTCCGTTTCGCCGTTCAGCTCGCTGTGCACCCGGTATTGCATCGCGGTCGCCCCCACTGCGAAGCGGACCGGCGCTTGGCCCGCCAGGTGCGCGGGCGCGAGCGACAGCAACACCAGCAGCGCCGTCGAGGCGGTCGCGGCCCTGTGGCTCATTGCGTCCCGAGGTCCTCGTGCACCGGCGGACCCGTCCGGATCCGGAGGCGGGCGTCCCGCCGCACCTCATTCTCCCGGACGACCGTGTCCAGCCGACCGCGCCACTCGCCCAGGAGCACCTGGTTGGCAGCGATGTTGTCGGGAAGGGGACGGCCCGGCTTCTGCTTGAAGTACCCGATCAACCCCGCCACCGTGACCGCGCCACCCACCGCAAACCGCGCGTCGCCGGCCTGGCTGCCGGATCCGGCGAGGGCGGGCAGGGCCACGGCCAGGCCACCCAGGAACACACCGGCGGTGAGGCTGCGCAGCGCGGGGCCAGCCGGCTGCCGCTCGGGAAGCAGGAGCGAGTCGGGCGGCGGTGGTGGGTGGGGCAGCGTATCGAGACGCACGACCTCCGCCTCGACCGGGAAGTGCACGACCCGCTCGACGGTGCCGTTGGGCGCGAGCGACTCGACGAGCAGGGTGTAGCGCCCGGCCGCAGGCGCCCCGGTGCTGTCGAACCCATCCCAGTGAAGCAGCAAGCTGTCACCGACCTCGCCGTCGTACAGCGACAGCAGGACGGAGCCGTCGTCGCGGATGAGCCGCGCGCGAATGCCGTGATAGGCGGCAGCATACAGCCGCACCGTGAAGGTGTCGCGTGCCAGGACGATCGCGGTGTCGGCCGGCGCGACGGCCATGACCACGCGCGTGCTGCGCCGCACTTCGTCGTACAGCTGCAGTACCGGTGGTGGGAAGACGACCGCGTCCAGGTGGTGGCGGGGATCGTGGACGACGAGACGGCGGAATGCGGTGGTGGCGGCGTTGCGCCTTCCACCGAACAGTTCGGCTGCCCCGAGATAGCTCAGGGCGGTGGTGCGCTCGCTGGGGGAGAGGCCGGTCTCAGCGGGAACCGCCAGGGCTCGACGCAGGAACCCCACTGCCGCGTCCAGCTCCAGGTTGCGGTACGCCTCGATGCCGTACTGCAGTTGCTCGGCGGCCGTCTGAGCGCGGGCACTCGGGGCGGCGAAAGCCGCGACGAGCACCAGGCACCCCAGAAGCCGGCGTGGCACCTACGGCTGTTGCTCCCGCAGGACGATTCCCGTGAGGCGAATCGAATCGCCGGGCTCGACCACGATTACCTGCTCATACGGCTCGAAGCCGTCGCGCACGATGCGCACCGTGTGGGTACCCGCGGGAATCGGGAGGTCGAGGATCGGCGTCATCTGGAGCTGGCGGCCGTCGAGGTACACGTACCCCCACTGCTCCGACTGGACCCAGAGGCGTGCCGGCTGCGTGGCTACGGCTGCCGGCGTCGCCCGATCAGTGCGGGGCGGCGCCGTGACGGGCGGCTGCTGCGGGTCCTGCTGTGTGGCCGGTGATTGCTCCCCTTCATCGGCGCGCTCGTCCTGGACCGGCTGCCCCGCGGCCGCCGCGGTCAGCGCCGAATCCACAGTCGACGGCGGTGGAGCGCCCTCGCCGCCCGTCGCGTCCTGCAGTGTCGCTTCGGGGTACTGCCACAGCACCACCCCGGCCACGGCCAGCGGGGCGGCGACTGCCGCGACGAGGCGCGCCCGAGGCCGGCGCCAGCGCCGCCGCTGCTCGCGCGGGGGCGACTCCACCGGGAGCGGGGTGGGGTGAGAGAGCTCCTGCAAAGTGGGGTTCGTGAACCGCACGGACATGCGCCCGCCGAGCGCCTCGATGAACTGCGCGATGTCGGCGAAGCGGTCGTCGGGCTTCTTGTTCAAGCCGCGGCGCACGGCGTTGGAGACCCGATACGGCAGGTCGCTGCGCAGCTCGTACAGCTCCTTGGGAGCCTCGAGGCACTGCTTGCGGATCATGAGTCCGAGCGAGTTCGCGGCGAACGGGGTCTCTCCGGCGAGACAGCGATACGTCAGCACCGCCAGCGAGTACTGGTCGGAGCGTCCGTCTACGGTCTGGCCGTAGCACTGCTCGGGAGACATGTAGCTCGGCGTGCCGAGCGTGGTGCCCGTATTGGTGAGCGGGATCGCGCCAAATGCCTTGGCGATACCGAAGTCACACACCCACACCCAGCCGTCCTCGTCGATCAATACGTTCTCCGGCTTGACGTCGCGGTGCACGATGCCACGCCGGTGCGCGTAGTGCAGCGCGCTGGCCACCTGCCCGATGATCTCGAGCGTGGCGTCGAGCTCGAGGGTCCCGTGCTCCTCGAGCAGGTCGGCGAGGGAGCGTCCCTTGACGTGCTTCATGGTGTACCACAAGAAGCTGGACGTCGTCCCGACGCGGTAGATGGGGACGATGTGGTGCTGATCGAGCGAGGCCGCGATCTTGGCCTCCCGGCCGAAGCGGTCGGCAGCGGCGGTGCCGAGCACGAGTTGGAGGGGCAGGACCTTGAGCGCGACCAGCCGGTTCAGCTCCTTCTCCCGTGCCAGATAGACCAGTGACATGCCGCCGCGACCCAACAGGCCGTCCAGCTGGTAGTCCGCGCCCAGCTGCCGGCGGACGTTGCGTTCAACCTCCTCGGCAGCCGGTAGCTCGGGCGGCTCGGGCCGCGGCGCGGGCTGATTGCAGTGGTTGCACTCCATGGAGTGCGGCAGGATCTCACCCGTGCGACAGCTAGGGCAGATCATGGATCCCTCCCTTACCTCAGGAGGCATAGGTGCTCCCTGGCCCATGAAGCGGCCTCTCGCTTCGGATGAAGAGATCGTGAAAGGCGCGAGGCGTCATGGGACGTTCACCACGAAGTCGGTGGCCGACTCCGGGTTGCCGCCGAAGCTCACCCACGCGCTGGTGTAACCGGCCGCGTCGATCACCCGAGCTTGCCAGTGGTATAGGCCGTTCGCAAGGGGCGCCACGGGCACCTGCGCCACGTTACCGTCGGCCACCGCGAGGCCCGTGGCGGTGGGCGTCCCGGTGAACGCCACGCCCACCAGCTGCACCTCCACCTGCAGTTGCAGCATATCGCCTGGATCGGGGTCGGTCACGGTCGCCTTGAGCCGCACGATGTCCTCGTTGGTGGTGGCGCCGACGGCGATCATCGTAATGCCGTCGCCCCTGTATTGATCAAGGTCGCCCCCCGGCGCGTTGGGCGGCTCCGGGACCGCCACGTGGAAGTCCGCCGCGCTCTCGGGGTTGCCACCGAAGCTCTTCCACGCGCTGGTCCTGCCCGTCTGGTCCAGGGTGCGGATCCGCCAGTGGTAACCGGTGTCTTCGCTCAGCCCCGGGACCCCGACGGTGGCAGTGGCGCCGCTGGCCACCGCGCCGCTGGTGTCGGTGGCGACACCGGTGAACGCCACGCCCACCGGGCGCAGCTCCACCAGGAGCCGCAGCTGCTCACCGGGGTCGGGATCGCTCACCGTGGCCTTGACGATCACGGTGGTCTCATCGGTGGTGTCGCCCACGGCGAGCACGGTGGTGCCGTCGGCCTTGGTCTGGGTCTCAGCGCTGGGCAGATCGGGATCCTCCGGGACCGCCACGCTGAAGTCCGGATCGCCGACGCCGTACTCGACCCAGCCGCTCTTGCTATCCGTCTCGTCCACCGTGCGCACGCGCCACTTGTAATCGGTATCGTCGGCCAGACCGGTGACGCGTACGGTGGCGACCGTACCGGAGGCGACGGTTCCGCCGAGCACCGTGCCGTTGCCGTTGAATCCGGATCCGACCGGCTTTACCTCGGCCTCGAGCCGCAGCGTGGTGCCGGGGTCGGGGTCGGTGACGACGGCCTTCAACACGACCGTGTTCTCGTCGATCGTGCTGGCCGTCGGAATCATCGTGGCGCTGTCGCTCTCGACCTGCTCCAGGCTGGTGGGATCGTCGGGTGTCTCGGGCCCTTGGTCCACCACGAACGCCGGGTCGCTCCCGAAGGCGACCCACGCGCTCGCCCGCCCCGTCTTGTCCACGGCACGGGCCTGCCAGCGGTGACCGGTGTTGTCGAGCAGGCCGGTAACTAGCACGGCGATGTCCACGCCGGTGCCGCCGGGCACAGGTGCGCTCTGGTCGGTAGCGAATCCGGTGAAGGGCTGGCCCACTGGCCTCACCTCCACCTCAAGCCTCAGCGTGTCCCCCAGATCGGTGTCGGTCACGTTGGCCCGGAGCACGACGGTGGTCTCGCTGGTCGTCCCGCCCGCGGCGATGGCCGTGGTGCTGTCGCTCTCGCGCTGGCGCAGCACGGTGGGCGCGCCCGGCGCATCCTGGATTACGGCCCGGAGGGTGAAGCTCCCCGTCATGGCGGGATCTCGCGAGGCAGCTTCCACCCGGTACATGTCGCTCGCCGACAGGTCGTAGTCGAGGCAGGCAACGCCGAGGTCGTTGGAGCACACACCCTCATCCAGCACCGTGCCGGCCCCGTCGGTGAGGATCAGGTAGGGCACGAACGCGCCCTCCATGGACAGCGTGATCGTCTCTCCCGGGCTCCCGTCGAAGGCGTAGACCTTCGCAAAGCTGGCGCTGCGGTGGGGCGCGCTGCAGTCGCTGTCGGACAACGCGCCGCCGGGCTCGGCATCGGGGTTGATGTTGATCACCGCGCACGGCTCGATGGTGAACTCCACCGGCACCTCGATCGGGCTGCCGCTGGCTCCGGGGGCGGTGATGACCACCGTGTCGTGGTACGTACCCTCCGCGAGGCCGTCGGGATCAAGCGTGAGCTGCACGACGTCGGGCATCCCGCCCGTCGTCTTGGAGAGGCTGAGCCAATCGCTGGACTTGCTCCCCGACCATGTGGGCGAGCCGGTGCCCAGGTTGTCGATCGTGAGATCCTCTGTCTGGGGCGCCACGCTCCCCGCGGCAGCCGAGAGGCTCACCGCGGTGGGAGTCACGCTCAAGTCCGGCGGCGTCACGATGACCGTCGTGCTGTCGGTCAGGGCGTCGGAGGTGCCGCGGACGAGTGCCTCCCCGGCCCCCCGGGCCGTGATCTCGCCGGTAGAGTCCACTACGGCCACCGTCGTATCGCTCGACGTCCAGGTGACGAGGGTGGCCGGGACCGGATTCCCCCGGCGGTCACTGGCTTCCGCGATGAGCTGGCTCGAGGCGCCGAGGCTCAACAGCTCGACGGTGTCGGGCTCGATCTGCAGGGCCGTAATGGTCTGTAGCACGGTGACCGTGGCCGTGGCTGTCGCCGTGTCGAGGGTCGCCTCCAACGTGGCGTCCCGCCCGCTCACGCGCCCCACCACGCAGCCGCCAGCAGTGAGAGAGACCGTGGAATCGGGGTCGTCTGCGACGGCGAGGTTAGGGGCAGCATCGGCGAGGACCTCGCCGCGCGCGTCCCGGGCCTCGTACGTGTGGCACAGGGTATCGCCCGCGCTGGTGAGGGTGGTCTCGGCGGGCGACAGGGCGAGCGTCGCGGCCACGACCCAGACGGTGTCGGAAGCCTCGACGTCAGTGCTCGAGACGGCGCCGCCCTCCACCTTGCCTGTGACGACGACCTTGCCCCGCGCACGACCCTGTACGAATCCCTCCGCATTCACTGTCGCGATCCCGCTGTCGCTGGTGCGCCACGAGAGCGGCACGCCGGCCTGCGTCTCGCCATCCACCCGCACGACGGGCGTGAGCAGGACGGAATCCGCCACCCCTACGATCGTCCGGGGCAGCTCCAGCTCGACTGTGGGGTCCTCGGGGGACGTCACCATATCACCGAGCCTGCAGCTGGTCAGAGCGACCGGAAGGCAGAAGAGCAAGAGGCCCGCTCTCAGCACGAAGAGAGCGGGCTGCTGAACGGGCAGCCTCGTTCTACCTGTCCGACGCATGGGCGCACTACCTACCGTCGGTTGAAGGACAGCTAAGTTATTGGCACTGTGGGACGTCCGCTAGGGGCGGGGTCGGGCACCGGCCCCGGCGGGCGCTCCCGACGGAATTTCTTCGCTGCGACAGCCACCCCAACCGGCCCGCCACCGTATAGTGTCACTGTCGGGTCGGTGGCGCATCGGGAGGGAGTGGCGCCACCAGGGTCAACGGTGGCGGCAGTGACGTGTCGGCGGCTGTGCGCTGCCTCACATCGGCTAGAGGGTCGGATGCGGTCCCCGGGGGGCAGATTGGCGGCCTGCCGCCCCGCTGCGCGGGCTCATACCTTAGGGCTCATGCCACGACCGCTCGACGACCAGTTCGGCCCGGACTTCCTCACCGGTAGCGAGGGCGACCGCCGCGCCTTCTTCCGGGAGACGGTGGGGCGCCTCGTGAACGAGGTGGTGCGCCGGGCGGAGCGGCGGGTGGCCCCTCTCCCGGTGTTCCGACCGCCGGGGGCCATGGACGAGGTCGCCTTCCTCGCGGCGTGTACGCGCTGTGGCGACTGCATCGACGTGTGTCCGGCGAACGCCATCGTGACGGCGCCGCCCGGGGCTGGTCTCGCGGTGGGCACTCCCATGATCGATCCGGCGGTGCAGCCGTGCACCGTGTGCAACGAGATGCTGTGTGCCAAGGTGTGCCCCACCGATGCGCTGGAGGTACCCGAGCGGGTGTGGGAAGGGTACCGCATGGCCACCCTCGAGCTCGTGCCGGAGCGGTGCATCGCCTTCCAGGACGTGGAGTGCGGAGTCTGTGCCAGGGTCTGTCCGCTGGGCGAACAGGCGATCGGCCTCGATGACGCCGGCCGACCGGTGTTGTATGCTGAAGGGTGTGTGGGGTGTGGGGTCTGCGTGCGGGCCTGCGTGACCACGCCGTCGTCGCTGCTGGTACATCTCACTCTCTGAGCAAGGAGCGGCTGTGGAGACGCCGTACCGCGTGGAGAAGCCCTGGGGCTACGAGCTCATCTGGGCGAAGACCGATCGCTACGTCGGCAAGATCCTGCACATCGAGCCGGGACACCTGCTGAGCCTCCAGTATCACGAGCGCAAGGATGAGACGATCTTTGTGCTCATGGGTGAGATCGTGTTCCGCGTCCAGGAGCGGGGCTCGGACGAGCTGGTGGAGCGGCCCATGAAGGAGGGGGAGGCGTACCACGTCACCCCCGGCACGGTGCACCAGATGGAGGCGGTCGTGTCCACCGATCTCCTGGAGGTGTCCACCCCGGAGCTGGATGACGTGGTCCGTCTCAAGGACCGCTACGGGAGGGCGTGAGGTGAAGGTCATCCTGCCGGTGGCCGGCAAGGGGACGCGCCTGCTGCCGATCACGAAGCACCTGCCGAAGCCGTTGGTGCGGGTAGCCGGCCGTCCGGTGCTCGACTACGTGATCGACAAGCTGCAAGGCCTCTCGGTCGAAGAGCTCATCTTCATCACGGGCCATCTCAAGGAGCAGATCGAGGAGTACGTCGGCGCGACGTACGACATCCCCGCGCGGTTCGTGGAGCAACAGGTGCAGGACGGCACGGCGGGCGCCGTGAACCTCGCGCGCCCCTACGTGGACGGTCCCGTGCTGATCGTGTTCGTGGACACCGTGTTCGATGCCGACCTCTCGCTGCTCCAACGCACCGATGCCGACGGCATCATCTGGGCCAAGGACGTAGAAGACTACCAGCGCTACGGGGTCGTGGTGACTGACGAGCAGGGCTACATGCGGCGCATCGTGGAGAAGCCCTCGGAGCCGATCTCCAGGCTGGCGAATATCGGTCTCTATTACATCCGCGACTGGCAGACGCTGTTCGAGGGAATCGACCACACGCTCGCGGGGCCGCAGTTCAAGGGTGAGTGGTTCCTGACGGATGCCTTCCAGTACATGATCGATCACGGGCGCAAGCTGCTCACCGCCGAGGTCGGCGGCTGGTACGACTGCGGCAAGGTCGAGACGGTCCTGTCCACCAACCTGCACCTCCTCGAGCAGGGTGGCCGACGCTCCCCCGAGGAGCGGGACGGCGTCACGCTGGTCGATCCGGTGTTCGTCGCCGACGCGGTGACCCTGGAGGACTGCACGATCGGGCCGAACGTCTCGATCGACGCCGGGGCGGTCGTGCGCGGCAGCACGGTGCGGGACGCGATCATCGGGGAAAACGCCGTGGTCGCAGGCTCGACCGTGAACCACTCCCTGGTAGGGAATGACAGCGTCATCACCGACGTGGACCTGCATAACATGGTGGCGGCGCGGGACGAGATCGCCGAGGCACCCTGACCATGGGCATGCTGCTCTTCCTCGTGGGGTTGCTGGCCGCCCTTTCCGGCGGGGTGAAGCTGCGCAAGCGCATCCGCACGTCGATCGGTGCCTCGACGCTCGCGCGGGCCGAGATCGCGGTGGGAAGCCTCGTGGTCCTGGGATCGGGCGTGGGCCTTTCCACCACACCGGTCGCGCCGGTGGTGGTGGCCGCGACGCTGCTCCTGGTGGTGGTCTCGGCCGTTGATCAAGGACGCCGTGCGGCGCGGGCGCAGCGACATCGCGAGTTGTCGGAGGAGACGCGGCTCAAGACCTTCCTGCAGGGTGACGGCAAGCGACGCTGACCGGTGAGGAGGAGGCCATGGTGGGACTCCCGAAAGCCGCCACACTCGTCTGGGCCCTGTTGCTGTTCGCAGCGGGGAGCGCGCTCGCACAGGAGTTCCGGGTGGACGAGACGACCATCCCGGAGATCCACCGGGCCATGCGAGAGCAGGGCCTCACCGCGCGCCTCCTGGTGGAGCACTACCTGGCGCGCATCGAGGCGTACGACAAGCGGGGCCCGGCGCTCAACACCGTCATCACCCTGAACGGCCGGGCGCTGGAGCGCGCCGACTCGCTCGATGCGTACTTCCGCCGTACCGGTGACTTCGTGGGGCCGCTGCACGGCATTCCGGTCATCGTGAAGGACAACTTCGATACCAACGACATGCCGACCACGGCCGGCTCGCTCTCCCTGCAGGGGTCGGTGCCCCCGGACGATGCCTTTCAGGTGCGCAAGCTGCGGGAAGCCGGGGCGATCGTGCTCGCCAAGTCGAACATGGCCGAGTTCGCGTTCTCGCCGTACGAGACGGTGGGATCCGCGCTGCCCGGCTACACGCGGAACCCCTATGCGCTGAACCGGGTGACCGCCGGCTCCAGCGGAGGGACCGCCGGTGCGGTGGCGGCCAACCTCGGGGCGGTGGGGATGGGGACCGACACAGGGAACTCGATCCGCGGCCCGTCGTCGCACAACTGTCTCGTGGGGATTCGCTCGACCATGGGGCTCACGAGCCGGGACGGCATCGTGCCGCTGTACTTGGATCGCGACATCGGCGGGCCGATGACGCGCACCGTGGAAGACGCGGCCATCGTGTTCGACGTGATTGCGGGGCACGATCCCGCCGACCCCTGGTCCGAGCCCGGCCGCAGGGCCGAGCGGTACACCGACCATCTCGTGGCCGACGGACTGCGCGGCGCCCGCATCGGCGTGCTGCGGCAGCTGTCCAACACCGAGACGGCCGATCCCGAGGTGCTGCAGCGCTTCGAGGAGGCGCTGGTCGACCTGCGGGCGGTTGGGGCGGTCGTGATCGACTCGGTGGTTGTGCCCGAGCTAGACACGATTGAGGGCACCATGTGGTGCCGCCGCTTCCGCCACGACATCGAAGCCTACCTCGCGAGCGTCGGGCCGGACGCCCCGGTGAAGACCCTCGATGAGATCATCGAGTCGAACCGGTTCCACCCCCCCATCGAGCAGCGGCTGCGGTTCTTCCAGGGCTTCGACCAGCCGCCCGAGGAGGACGAAGGGTGCCGGGAGGCCGCGCGGAACACGGCCGCGCTGCGTGTCGGGATGCGCCGTGTGCTCGAGGAGCATCACCTCGATGCCGTGGTCTATCCCTCGTGGAACAACCCGCCGCGACTGATCGGCGATCTCACCACGCCGCACGGCAACAACAGCTTTAAGATCTCGCCGCCGACCGGGTTCCCCGCCATCACCGTGCCCATGGGGTTCGTGCGGGGCCACCTGCCGGTGGGTCTCCAGTTCCTCGGCGATGCCTGGTCGGAGCCGACACTGATCAGGCTGGCGTATTCGTACGAACAGGCGACGCGACACCGGCGCCCACCGGAAACCACACCTCCCGTGGGCGCCATCGCGTTGCCCTGATGAGGCCACGGTGCGCAACGTGCGGAGGCGGCTGACGCGCAGGACCGACCGACTGAACCAGGAATCAAGAGGCATCGCCATGATGTCACCAACACGACTCATCATTCCGGCCCTGCTCGTCACGCTGGCCGGTTGCACACAGGACACCGTCAGGATCGGGGTGGCCACCTTCTCGCACGAGACCTGCACCTTCTGCCCGGTGCCGACGGGCGTCGCCGAGTGGGAGTATTACGGCCCACCGGTGGGCGGCGACGCGGTGCTCGAGCGCGGCGGCTACATCGGTGGATTCGTGAGCGGCGCGCGCGAGTACCGCGGCATCGAGCTGGTGGGCATCGTGTCGCCGCGCGGCGCCAAGGGCGGTTCGTCCGGCAGCTGGATCACCAAGGAAGCGTTCGACAAGTACAGCTACGGCATCGCGGAGGACCTGCGGCAGGCTGGAGAGCTGGACGGGGTCTTCCTGGCGCTGCATGGCGCGATGGCGGTGACCGACGTCTCCCGACCCGAGGCGGAGATCGTGCGTCGCGTGCGCGACGTGGTGGGTGACATTCCCATCTTCGTGACGCTCGATCTCCATGCCAACGAGGACCACGAGCTGTCCGACGCCGCCGACGCCGTATTCATCGTGAAGCGCTACCCGCACTACGATGCGCGGCTCCAGGGCGAGCGGGCGGCCCGCATCATGTTGCGGACCATTCGCGGCACCTACACCCCGACGATGGCCACGCGCAAGCCCGGGGTCATCACACCCAGCGTGTTCCAGGGAACCGGTGAGTCGCCGGCGATGGACATCATGGAGCGGGCGCGCCGGTGGGAGAACCGGGTGCCCGACGTGTTCGTCTCGGTGGCGTTCGGGTTCGCGTACGCCGACGTGCCCGAGGTGGGCGCCACGGTGATGGTCGTGGCGAACGACGACCAGGAGCTGGCCGACCGCGTCGCCGACGACATGTCGGACTACATCTGGCGGATGCGCGAGGAGTTCGCGGGGAAGCGGCTTCCCAAGACCCGGGCGGGCGTCACGCAGGCGATCGCGGCGGCGATGGCGGGGCATACTCCGGTCGTGGTAGCCGACCACGCCGATCGCACCGGGAACTCGACCCACGTCCTGGAGGAGCTGATCCGGCAGCGGGCGCGGAACTTCTGCATCGCCACCATCGCCGACTCCCTCGCCATTCGGGAGATCGCGTCGCAGGCCGCGGTTGGTGAGGAGGTGAGCGTGTCAGTGGGCGGGTACGCCGACCGGTTCGCCGGCAACCCCGTGTCCATCGACGGCGTGGTGGAGTACCTCGGTGTGTACGGTCGGTCGGACACCGTGGCCGTGCTGCGGTTCGGGAACAACAACCGGGTGATCCTCACGCCCCAGCTGCATCAGGTGACGACCCCCGAGATCTTCGAGCGGTTGGGCATTGACCTTACCGAAGTGGACATCGCCGTGCTCAAGTCGCGGGTACACTTCCGCCGCGGTTTCGTCGAGACGGGATTGGCGGGAGCGGTCGTCATCGTGGACGCTCCTGGGCTCGGGCCCGCCGATTTGAGGACGATCGACTATCAGAACGTGCCGGAGGATCTCTACCCGATCTCCCGGCGTGACTGATGGACCCGACCGAGCGATTCACGCAACGGGTCGAGGAGTACGCGCGGTGTCGGCCGGGGTATCCTGGCGCGCTGTTGGAGTTGTTACGGGGCGAGCTGGGCCTGGCCCCGGAGCACGTCGTGGCGGATCTCGGCTCGGGGACGGGAATCCTGACACGGCTCTTCCTGGAGCACGGCAACACGGTGTACGGGGTCGAGCCGAACGCCGCGATGCGGCGGGCCGCCGAGGTCGAGCTGGCGGGATTCGGCGACTTCCACAGCGTGGCGGGCCGGGCCGAGGAGACCCAGCTGGAGGACGACGCGGCGGATCTGGTGGTGGCCGGACAGGCGTTTCACTGGTTCGACGTCGTGGCAGCACGTCGGGAGGTCCGGCGCATTCTGAGGCCCTCGGGATGGGTCGTCCTGGTGTGGAATCACCGCCGCACGGTCGGCACCCTGTTCCTCGAATCCTACGAGATCTTCCTCGAGCGATGGTGTCCCGAGTACGGCGACGTGCGGGCGCGGTACGAAAACGAAGCGGAGCTGCGTACCTTCTTCGCGCCACATGGATATCAGGTGCGCACTCTCCACAATTCCCAGGAGTTCGACCGCGAGGGGCTCCGCGGGCGATTGCTCTCCAGCTCCTATGCGCAGGGGCCGGAGAGCGCGCAGCACGCGCCGATGCTCGCGGCGCTCGACGACCTGTTTCTCGAGCACGCCGCGGGCGGGCGGGTGCGATTCGAGTATGACACGACGGTCTACTACGGCTCGGCCCGGGAAGGGAGGTAGTGCCACATGGAGCGAGCGGCGCAACTCGTAGCAGAGATCCGTGCCGAGCTGAGGTCTCTGGACCGGGAGATTCGGGAGCACCCGTACCCGGCGGCGCTGGGGACCGGCGATGTTGGAGCCGAAGCGCTTCGACCGTTCGTAGGGCACCAATACCACATCGTGCAGAGCGATCTGCGGTCAATGGCCACGCTGGTGCAGCGGTTCGGCCACACGTCGGCTCGCGACTTCTTCGCGGGAGTTCTCCAGGGCGAGATCGCCGGGCTCGGTGGCTTGCTCGCTATGGCACGGAAGATCGGCATGGACGAAGCAGCGTTGGTGGACTACGAGGTCGCCGCCGAAGGGTTCGCGTATGCCACGTTCATGGCGTGGCAGTCCACCTACGCTTCGGCCGCGGAGTTCACCTGCGGGATCCTGGTGAACTTCGAGGCGTGGGGGTACAACTGCGGCCGCATGAGCAACGCCCTGCAAGCGCGTCACGGGTTCGCAGCGGCGGAGTTGGGCTTCCTGGAGGCGTTCGCCAAGATGCCGTCGTTCGAGGAGCCGGCACTCGCGATCATTCAGGAGGGCCTGGATCATGGCGTCCCTGAGCGCGCAGTTCGCCGCGCCGCGCGGCTGTTCCAGGGGTTCGAGAAGATGTTCTGGGACACCATGGAGCGTCTTTCGGGGGGGCGGTAATGACCGACACCATCTTCATGACGCACGGGATGTGGGGCGGCGGGTGGTACTGGGCGAAGTTCAAGTCTTTCTTCGAGGCACGTGGGTACCGCTGCGTCGCGACCACCCTGCGCTACCACGATGTCGATCCCGCGGCCGAGCCCGACCCTCGTCTCGGCACGACGAGCCTGCTCGACTACGTGCGGGACCTGGAAGAGGAGGTAGTGAGCCTCGGCACCGATCCCATTCTCATGGGGCATTCGATGGGCGGTCTGCTCAGCGCCATTCTGGCGAGCCGCGGGCACGGCAAGGCGCTCGTGCAGCTCAACCCTGCCCCGCCGCGCGGCGTGTTCGCGCTGCGCCCCTCGGTGATCCGAGCGTTCTGGAGCGCGCTCACCACGTGGGGATTCTGGCGCAAGCCCTTCCGGCAGACCTTCGCCGAGGCCGTCGACTCGATGTTGCAGATGCTCCCGCCCGACCAGCAGTGGGACGCCTATGCTCGATTCGTCCACGAGTCGGGGCGCGCGGCGAGCGAGGCCGGATTCTGGTTGTTCGATCGCGGGCGGGCGTCCGAAGTCCGGGAAGAGAACGTCCGGTGTCCGGTCTTGATCGTCGCGGGGGTGGAGGATCGCATCACCCCGACGGCGGTAACGCGACAGATCGCCGCTCGGTATGGCCCCCATGCCACGTATCGGGAATTCCCCGATCACGCACACTGGACTGTGGGAGAACCGGAGTGGGAAGATGTCGCGACGTATGTTGCGGAGTGGTTGCGCGACGCCCTCGCACTGGGTTGACGCGACTCACCGTCGTCGGCACACTAGGGCGACGCGACACGTAACGGGACCCTGGCTCCCTGACTGAGAGTACCGTGAGCACGACTGCAGCGTTCACCAACATCGTCGATTCCTACCTCGACCTGCGCTGGAATCTGGATCCGGTGGCAGCGACTGCCGCCGGGGTGGTCGAACACGACCATCGACTGGGGACCCACGGCGAGGACGATGTCCGTCAGTACGTGGCGGCGCTGAAGTCCGAGACCGACGCCATGGAGGATGTGGAGCCCGACAGCTTGCAGGGGGAGATTGACCGGACGGCGCTGCTCGATGACGCCCGGGTCATGATCCATCGACTCGACAAGGAGCAGCCGCACGTGCGTAATCCCAACTTCTGGGTCTCGCACGTGCTGGAGGGGCTGTACCAGCTGCTGGTGCTACAGGATCGCTCGTGGGAGCACCGCGCCCGTGCGGCGGCCGCGCGGATCCGTGCGGTACCCGGCTACCTGGAGCAGGCAAGGGCGACGCTGCGTGACTGTCCATCGGTGTTCGTGGAGACCGGCCTCGACGTGGTCGCCCAGGGCGGAGCGCTCATCGGCGAGGTGCGCCGCCACCTCGAGCCTCCCGACGACGAGGCATTCTCGCAGGCGTGCGACGAGGCCGCGACGGCGCTGCGCGAGTTCGGACAGCACCTGCAGGACGAGTTGTTGAACGAGGCGAATGGCGACTTCGCGATCGGCGAGCACGCGTTCAACTTCCGTCTCCACTACCAGCATGCCCTGCGCAACACCGCGCCCGAGTTGTGGCGCTACGGTCTCGCCCTGGTGGAGCAGGTCGAGGCGGAGCTTGCCCAGGCTGCCGAGGCGATCGAGCCCGGGGTCCCGTGGCAGGATGTCGCGGACCATCTGCGCACCGAACACCCGTCGAGCGGAGAGTTGGTGGGCGCCTACGCGGCACAGATGGAGCGTGCCAGACGCTTCGCGGAGGAGCGCGGGCTCGTGTCGCTGCCGGAGGGAGCGCTCGAGGTCGTCGCCACGCCGGCCTTCCTGCGCCCGCTCATCCCGTTCGCCGCCTATCATCCGCCGGGGGCGTTTTCGCCCGACCGAACGGGCTGGTTCTACGTGACCCCGCCGGAGCCTGGAATGGGGCCGGAGGCGGAACGGAGCATGCTGCGCGATCACTGCGTATACAACCTGGCGTCCACCGCGCTGCACGAGGGATACCCCGGCCATCACCTGCAATTCCTCTTCGCGCAGGCGCAGGAGCGCACGGTGCGCAAGGTGGTGGATACCCCGCTCACGATCGAGGGCTGGGCCCTGTACTGCGAGGAGATGATGGCCGAGGAAGGCTTCTTCTCCGGCCCGGAGGAGTTGCTCTTCCAGAAGATCGCGCTGCTATTCCGCGCCTTACGCATCGTGCTCGACGTGGGCCTCCACACTCGCGGCATGAGCTTCGACGAGGCCGTGGCCCAGCTGATGGAGAAGATCCAGGTGGATCACTCGCACGCGGAGGCCGAGGTGCGGCGCTACTGTGCCGAACCGGCGTATCAGCTCTGCTATGCCGTGGGGCGGCGGGAGCTCCGGTCGCTGCGCGAGGCCTATCGCGCGGCACAGGGCGCCGACTACTCGCTGCGCGGCTTTCACGATGCCGTGCTGAGCTACGGCGGTCTCCCCGTGAGTCTCATGCGGTGGGGCATGGGGCTCGATGAGTAGGGAGCGCGCCTCTCGCACATGAGGTGGTGGAGTGGCCTGCGGCGCCGGCTGCGTGTCGCCCGCGAGATCTACGAGGGGATGTTCGTCGCTCCGTATCGCTCGCAGATCTACCGCGAATATCTCGAGCAACGGGACCTCTTCCTGCTGGCCGGGTTCTCGGACCTGCTCGGTGCGCCGAACCCCGTGGCGTTCTACACGCTGGAACTCTATCCCGAGCTCATCGAGCAGTTCCACCGGTGGCATCTGCGCATGGGGATGGAGCACTCCCCCCAGGGGGGCTTCCGGTGCTGCTAGCGCGGGAGGTGCTGTTCTTCGGCGGCAAGGGAGGCGTAGGCAAGACCACTCTGGCCTCGGCGTTTGCGCTGCTAGCCGCCGAGAGAGGGCAACGCACGCTGCTGGTGTCTACCGACCCGGCGCACTCCACCGGTGACATCCTCGAGCTGGCCGTGGGTCCCGAGCCACGTGAGGTCCTGTCCAGGCTCTGGGCCATGGAGATCGATCCGGTCCAGGAGGCGGATCGCTACATCGCCGACGTGAAGGCCCGCATCGCCGACACCACACCACCCAGGTTGATGGCCGAGGTCGAGCGTCAGATCGACATCGCCCGCGTGTCGCCGGGCGCTGAGGAGGCCGCGCTGTTCGATCGGTTCACCCGGATCATGGAGGAGGCGGGCGACCGGTACGATCGCCTCATCTTCGACACGGCACCGCTGGGGCACACGTTGCGGCTGCTGTCGTTGCCGGAGCAGATGGCGACCTGGATCAGCGGGTTGATCGGCCGCCGCAAGAAGGTGAACGCGCTCGGGCGCATGTGGCGGCGCGTCGCGGGCGCGGCGGCCGGTGACGGGGCGCCGCCGCACGACCGGGTGCTTGCGGCGCTCGAGCAGCGCAAGGCGCGCTTCGAGCGCGCGCGTGCGGTGCTCACCGACGCGCGGCGCAGCGCGTTCGTGCTCGTGGCAACGCCGGAGCGGCTCCCGCTTCTGGAGGCGGAGAAGGCCGTGGGCACGCTGGATCGCTACGGAATCCCGGTAGGAGCGGTATTCCTGAACCGGGTGCTCCCCGATGATGTGACGGGGGAGTTTCTCGAGCGGCGGCGGGAGCGCGAGTCGCGGTATCTTGATCAGGCGGCTGCGACGTTCAGCGGTCACACCGTGCACCACGTACCCCTGCAGGAGACCGACGTGCACGGCCTCGCGGCGCTACGACGTATCGTTGCGTGCCTTCACGAGTCGGAGCGCGCCTCTCTCAGCTGACGAGCGCTTCCTCCTCCGTGAATACCGTGTCGATGACCAGCGAGTCCTCGACCGACTGGATCGCGTCCCGCACGCGGTGGCGGATGTCGTCCAGCTCGCGCACCCGGCTCACCCGGAAGTCACCCGTCACCAGGATGTGGTTCAACACGTAGAAGTAGCGCCCGACTCGCTGCATGCGGAGCGATGTCTTGGGGAACTGGTAGGGCGCCACCGCGCCGTCGAACGCCTCGCGCACCCGCTGCTGCACCGAGGGGTCGGGCGCCGCGCTGACCAGCTGCCCGACGCTCTGCACGACGATGCGGATCGGGATCGGGATCGCCACGACGACCAGGGCGAGCACCAGCGCCGGATCGACATAGGGAATGAGCCCCGACCAGCGCGTGTTCTGGAACAGGAACGCCACCAGGAACGCGACGCCGACCACGCCGCTCACCGCGGCGTTGAGACCCCAGCCGCGCGCGTCCACCTCCACCAGGGGGGAATGCACCCGCTTGGCGACCCGCACCTGGACGAGCGCGACCATCACGCACACGGCCGTGGCGACCACGGCGTATCCGACTGCGGGTCCCAACACCAGGTCGCGGCCGCCGTGCAGCAGGGCGTCCACCGCCGAGGCCCCGGCGAAGGCGGCTACCGCCACGGTGACGAGTCCCTTGATCGTGTTGAGAAACGGCTCGAAGAACGCGTAGCCGAAGTGGAACCGTTCGTCGTCCGGCTGCTGCAGCAAGCCAGCGACCTTGAGCGACAGCAGGCCCATCGCGAACGAGATGAGGTTGAAGAAGCCGTCCAGCAGGATGGCTCCCGAGGCCGTGAGCCACGCGAACCCGATGCCGAGCGCGGCCAGGAACAGGGCGCCGATCGCCGACAAGCGCAGCGCGCGAGTTTCTACACTCATGGGATCTCTTCCGGGCGTATGCGGTGCCTATTACTCGCATCTCCGCTCGCTCCGGGCAAGCAGGGAGCCGGTCGGGGACGCTCGCCCCCCTCGGTCGTCCTCCCTACATTACGCGCGTGACGCCATAGGAGGTCTCGGGTGAGCGCGATCGCTTTGCTGGTGGTGGGGCTGCTGGCGTTCTTCGCGGGGTATCGGATCTACTCACGCTACATCTCGCGGCGCATCTACCAACTCGATCCTGACTTCGTGACGCCGGCCCACGAGCTGGAGGATGGCGTGGACTACCTGCCTACGAACCGCCACGTGCTGTTCGGGCACCACTTCACGTCGGTGGCCGGCGCGGCCCCCATCGTGGGGCCGGCCATCGCCGTCATCTGGGGGTGGTTGCCGGCGTTTCTCTGGGTGACCCTCGGCACCATTTTCGCCGGTGCGGTGCACGATTTCGGGACGCTGTGGATCTCGGTGCGGCACAAGGGCCACTCGATCGGGACGCTGGCGGAGCGGATCGTGGGCGGTCGGGCGAAGGTGTTGTTCCTGCTGATCATCTTCTTCCTGTTGTTGCTGGTGAACGCCGTGTTCGCCGTGGTGATCGCCAACCTGTTCGTCGCCAACCCAGGGGCCGTGCTCCCGGTGTGGGGCAGTCTCGTCGTGGCGGTGATCGTGGGACTGCTGATCTACCGGACGGGCACGGGGATCCTGCTGCCCTCGTTGGCGGCGCTCGGCGTGCTCTACGTGCTCATCTGGCTGGGACCGTATGTGCCGTTCACGCTGCCCGACGTGTTCGGCTTCGCGGCCAGCGCGGCCCAGCTCCAGGCCGCCGGGGGTGACGTGGCCGCGGCCCAGGCGGCTGCCCACGTTGACGGCATGCGCGCGGGGTGGGTGATCGCGCTGTTCGTCTATGCATTCTTCGCGAGCGTGCTCCCGGTGTGGGTCCTGCTCCAGCCGCGCGACTACGTCAACAGCCACCAGCTGTTCGTGGCGCTGGGGATCATCTTCCTCGGCGTGCTCATCGTGAATCCGGAGGTCATTGCGCCGGCGGTGAACACGGACCTGCCGGCGGACGCGCCGAGCTGGTTCCCCCTGCTGTTCATTACCATCGCCTGCGGGGCGATCAGCGGGTTCCATGGCCTCGTCGCATCGGGCACGTCCGCCAAACAGCTGAACAAGGAGACCGATGCCCGCTACGTGGGGTACGGCGGGATGATCGGCGAGGGCACCCTGGCCCTGACGTCGATCGTGGCTACCACGGCCGGCTTTGCCCTGGTGGTGGGGATCGATGGCTGGCACCAGCACTACGGGAGCTGGGCGCAGGCCTCGAGCGGGGCGACGACCGCGTTCGTCAACGGGGTGGGGGTCCTGGCCGAGGGGGTCGGGATTCCGCGGCAGGTCGCGGTGATCTTCGCCGCAGTGGTAGTGATCTCTTTCGCCGCGACCACGATGGACACGGGCGTGCGGTTGCAGCGCTACATCATCTCCGAGCTCGGTGCCCAGTACGGCGTGAAGGCGGCCCAGAACCGTTGGCTCGCCACGTTCATCGCCGTGGCGAGCTGTGCCGTGCTCGCGCTCGGGATCGATCGCGGCGCGGGCGGCATGCGGCTCTGGCCCCTGTTCGGAACCACCAACCAGCTCACCGGCGCCCTCAGCCTGCTGGTCGTCACGCTGTTTCTCCTGAACCTCAAGCGGAAGATCTGGGTCACGGCCATTCCCATGATCTTCCTGCTGTTCATGACGACCTGGGCGATGGTGCTCAACCTGATCCGGTACTACACGGATAGCCAGGCGGTCCTGCTGGCCGTGGGCGGCGCGATCTTCGTGCTGGAGCTGTGGCTCATCTTCGAGGCGGCGGGGGCGGTGCGCCGAGCCCTGTCGGGGTGGGGTGAGGAGGCGACTCGGGCCCCCGAGGCGAGCGCGGGGGTAGGACGGGAATAGCAGCCTGCCGGGGTGGCGGAACTGGTTGCCAGTTGGTCGTTTGCGGCGTACGTTCGAAGCTCTCGAAACAGAAGGTGAACCATCCCGTACGACCCGCCCGATCCGGTTGAATTCGGCCCGCGGGGCGAGCGGCGGTCTGGATCCATGCTCGCCGAGCAGCCCCAAGCCGAGCGCGTCGCCCGCCGGGAGATGCGGGGCCATGCGGCCGTGGTCACGGGGGGGGCGACCGGCCTCGGGCGAGCCGTCGCCCTGGAGTTTGCCCGGCGCGGCGTGAACGTCGCCTTCAACTACATCGAACTCCCCAACCGCGACATCACCGCCCAGGCGCTGCTCACGGAGACCACCCTGCGGTCGTGTGGCGTAGCGGTCTACAGCGCTGCGTGCGACGTGCGCAATCGTGATGCGCTGGAGGAGTTCCTGGGCGCGGCGCACGCCGAGCTGGGCGGCCTGCACTACCTGGTCAACAACGCGGGGATTCATCGCGACGGCGCGTTATGGCGGCTGCCCGACAAGGCGTGGCGCGACGTGGTCGACACCAACCTCACCGGCACGTTCAACTGCATCCAGGCCGTGTCCCCGTACTTCCGGGACCAGCACTACGGCAAGGTCGTGAGCGTTGCCTCCCACCAGGCGTACATGCCCGGATTCGGCGTCGCAAACTACGCGGCGAGCAAGGCGGCGGTGGTGGGCCTCACGAAGTCCGCCGCGGTCGAGTTGGGACCCTACAACATCAACGTCAACGCGATCGCCCCCGGCTTCGTGCGCACCGAGCTCATCGAGACCCTGCCACCGGAGGTGCTGGAAGACGCCGAGAAGGGCGCTGTGCTGGGGCGCATCGGCGAGCCCGAAGACGTCGCCCACGTCACCATCTTCCTCTGCTCCGACGACGCCCGGCACATTACGGGGCAGGTTATCTTTGTGGACGGAGGGCTGACCCTCCACTGATTCCCGCCGCCGCTCGTCGCTGCCGGCTGGTGGGCCGTCGTCACGCACAAAATCGCAGGGAGAAACCCGGGTGAGCTACGACCTCATCGAACTCACGTTCAAGGAGAGCGTCGCGACCCTGACCCTCGACCGGCCACCACTCAATGTCATGAACATTGAGATGATGGAGGAGATCAACCACGCGCTCCTGGAGCTCAAGGCGCATCCCGAGCTCAAGGTGCTGGTGATCCGGGGGAAGGGAAAGGCCTTCAGCGCCGGGGTCGACATCGCCGACCACACGCAGGACAAGGTCGCCCGCATGCTCCAGGTGTTTCACCGCATCCCCGAGACCATTCGGCTGCTGGACGTCATCGCCGTCGCGGCGGTGGACGGCATGGCATTGGGCGGGGGGTTCGAACTGGCCATCGGGTGTAACCTGGTGGTCGCGAAAGAGTCCGCGACGTTCGCCGTGCCCGAGATCAAGCTGGGTGTGATCCCTCCCGTGGCGTGTGTGGTGCTGCCCCGGGCCGCGCCGCGCCGCAAGGCGATGGAGTGGATCCTCACGGGCAACAAGATCTCGGCCCGAGAGCTCGAGGCGCACGGCCTGGTGAACCGCGTGTTCCCCGACGACGAGTTCGAGGCCGGCCTCGAGGGCTTCGTCGGCGAGCTCACGTCGAAGTCCGGCCCCGTGCTGATGCTCGCCAAGCGGGCGCAGATGGAGTCCTACTCCTCGGGGTACGAAGAGGCCCTGCACAAAGCCGAGAATCTGTATCTCCGCGACCTGATGGCGCTGCACGACGCCCACGAGGGCATTCAGGCCTACATCGAGAAACGGGAGCCGCAATGGCGCGACGCCTGATCCCCGTCCTCACCCTGCTCGGCGTCGTCGCCGCGTGGGGTTGCTCGTCCACGCAGGAGACCGAGGAGCCGGTCGAGCCGGTTACGGCTCCGCTGCCCACGGCCGGCCTGGCCGGGGAGCCCGTGACCGTCTATCCCCTCACACTCATCGTCGCCGAGCCCAGGCTCCAGTGGGATAGCCTGATCCGTCCCCGCGACGAGGCGCTGCAGCACGCCGACAGCCTGATCGAGCTGTTTCTCGAAGAGCGGGCGCCCGAGGCGGACTGGGTGATGCCGGCCGAGCTACGAAGAATGGCGAGGCAGGCCCCGGGCATGCTCGCCGACCCCGAACAGATGGGTACGGCCCTGCTGCGGGCGGACGGCCTCACGAAGATCCCCGATCCCCTGCGGAGCCAGATGCGCAACCTGACCGGCGTGACCGGCAACCGCTACGCCCTGGTCCCCGCGAGCCTCGCGTACTTCGCCGCCGACAGCGCCGGGGTCGCGCGTGCGGAGCTGACGATGGTCGTGGCGGAAGTGCGCAGCGGAACGGTGGAGTGGCGCACCGTGGCCCGAGGAGAGGGTGAGGACCCCTGGGCAGCGCTGTGGGACGCGCTGACGAGCCTGGTTCCCGGATTGCCATGACCGCACACCGCGTCACCCTCAATTCGGGCGACGGCATTGGACCGGAGATCACGGAAGCGCGGCACCGGACATTGCGGGGAAGGGCGTTGCCAACCCGTCCGCGCTGTTGCTGGCAGCCTGTCTGATGTTGGATTATCTGGAGGAGACGGCGGCGGCGGATCGCATTCGCGGCGCGCTGGAGGCGACGCTGCTGGAGGGCGCGGTGCGCACGCCGGACCTCAAAGGGAATGCTACGACCACAGAGTTCACAGACGCCGTTCTTGGGCGTCTTGCTTGAGCACGAGTGCCCGCGGTGCCAGCGGCCGGTGGAGTTACCGCTCGGCGAGCTTTGTGGTGCGTGTCGCCAGGCGATCGAGCGTCGGGCGAGCCGGCTCGGCCGGCTCGTGGCGCTGGCCAGCACGGTCGTCGTGGGTATCTATGTTCTGGTGCGAATGCCGGCGGAGCCCACCCCGCGATTGGTGGGCGCCGCGTCCATCGCGATCTGGTACTTGCTCACGTACCTCGTCGTGAAACGCGTGATGCGGGAGTATCTCAAGTGAGGCGACCTTCCAGGTGACATTCAGCATCGTTCATCTCTCCGATCCCCACTTCGGAAACGTGGCGGAACTGCAGCAGATCCAGGCCGTCGAGGACCTGGTGCTGGACCTCGAACCCCGGGTCATCGTGCTGTCGGGCGACATCTCACAGCGCAGCCGCCACGGCGAGTTCCAGGCCGCGCGAGGCTTCGTGCGCGAGCTGGAGCGCACCGCCCCGGTGTTTGCCATCCCGGGGAATCACGACGTGCAGTGGTGGTGGCGTCCGTTCATTCCGTTCGGCACGCAGGCCAAGTACCGCAAGTTCACGCGCTATTTCGGCCCCGTGCTGGCGCCCACCCTCAAGGTTCCCGAGGCGGTGATCGCCAGCGCCCTCACCTCGCACGGCGTCACGTGGGGGTCGTTGACCTGGCGCGTGCGCGACCTGGCGGTAAAGGGCCACCTGCCCAGGAAGGCGATCGAGCGCGTGGGGCAGGTCTTCTCGGAGGCCGAGCCCAACCAGGTGCGCGTGCTGGTGGTGCACCACAACGTGCTGCGCGGCGAGCTCTCGCGGCGGATGGGTCTGGCCCGTTGGCGTCAGGCACAACGACGCATTCTCGAATCCGGTGCCGATCTCGTGCTCTGTGGTCACGACCACCAGGAGAAGGCGGACATGCTGGATGGTAAGGTGGTCGTCTCCTGCGCGGGCACCCTGTCGACGCGAAGCCGAGGGAAGCGTCCCTCGGTCTTTCACCGCGTGACCATCGAGGACGAGTCGATTCACGTGGAGCAGTATCGTTGGGAGGCGGGTCACCGCTTGTTCAAGCGGTCTGACGTCCACAGCTTCCCCCGTGTGCGCAAGCCGAATGCGGCGGAAGTCGCGGCGAGCGTGGGCTGAGGCGTCGGCGCGACGCGCCGACGAAGAGCTCCTCACCCGACGACTCAGGGAACTGGGCCTTCCCGACATCCCGCGTCTCGAGATGCACGAGAATCGCACCGTCCTGGTGAGCGTGACCAAGCACGGGGCATTGCGTCTTCACCGTGGCTACGCGTACGCATCCGACCGGGTGCTGTTGGCGGTCGTCGCCTATGTCTCCCCCACTGCGGGCCCTGCCGAGCACAGGGAGGCCGAGCACGTGCTGGAGGGATTCCCCGTGGAGGAGTTCGTGCGGGCCCCCCGTCGGCGGGGCCGCCCCCGGATGCTCCGGGGCGATCGCCAGCTGCTGACCCGTCTGGAGGAGCTGCACGGCGAGTTCAACCGGCGACATTTCTCGGGAGCGCTGGGACCCATCGAGTTTCGCGTCTCCAGCCGGATGCGCACCCGCCTGGGTGAGTTGACCATCGATGTGCGCACCGGCCGGCCGACCGAGATCGCCGTCAGCCGCCGCCACATCGAGCAGGACGGGTGGGAGGAAGTTGGGCATACGCTGCTGCACGAGATGGTGCACCAATGGCAGGCCGAGTCGGGACAGGAAGCCGATCACGGCCCCGCATTTCGCCGCAAGGCGCGAGAGGTGGGGATCGCCCCGGTGGCGAGCCGTGCCGTTGACGTGAGACCGCGATACGTGAGTGGAGATCACGAGGGAGAGGGGGCAGCATGACGTTCCAGGGCGTGGACTTCTACGACGTCGACTCGCTCTTCACCGAGGAGGAGCGCGCGGTGCGCGACACCGTGCGCCGCTGGGTGGATGACGCGGTGATGCCGATCATCCGGGAGCACTACTTGCAGCGGACCTTCCCCGAGGAGCTCATTCCGCAGATGGGCGAGCTGGGGATGTACGGCGCCAACCTCCCTGCCCAGTACGGGTGTGCCGAGCTCAACAGCGTGGCCTACGGGCTCATCATGCAGGAGCTGGAGCGTGGCGACTCGGGGCTGCGGTCGTTTGCCTCGGTGCAGGGCGCCCTCGTGATGTATCCCATCTTCACCTTTGGAAGCGAGGAGCAGCGCAAGGAGTGGCTGCCCAAGCTCGCGACCGGCGAGGTCATCGGGTGCTTTGGGCTCACCGAGCCTGACTACGGCTCCAACCCCGGAGGGTTGATCACTACGGCGCGCGAGGACGGCGACCACTGGGTGCTGAGCGGTGCCAAGATGTGGATCACCAGCGGGTCCATGGCCCACATGGCGATCATCTGGGCCAAGACGGGGGAGCTGGACGACGTGCGTTCCATTCGCGGCTTCATCGTGCCCACCGACGCCAAGGGGTTCACGGCCAAGGACCAGGAAGGGAAGCTCTCGCTGCTGGCGAGCGACACGAGCGAGCTTGTGCTGGAAGACGTACGCGTGCCGAAGGACGCCCTCCTCCCCGCTAGCGATGGGGGCCTCAAGTGTGCCTTGATGTGCCTCACGCAGGCGCGCTATGGGATCGCGTGGGGTGGGATCGGGGCCGCCATGGCCTGCTTCGAGGAGGCCGTGAGCTACGCCAAGGAACGGGTGATGTTCGACCGCCCCATCGGCGGGTTCCAGATCCAGCAGCAGCGCATTGCCGACATGCTCACCGAGATCACCAAGGCCCAGTTGCTGTGCGTTCAGCTCGGGCGACTCAAGGATCGGGACGAGGCCACGCCGCAACAGGTCTCGCTCGCCAAGCGGAACAACGTGGACATGGCCTGTGAATGCGCGCGCGAGACGCGCCGCCTGCTGGGAGCGAGCGGCATCCTCGCCGAGTACCAGGCCATGCGGCACCTCGCCAACCTCGAGAGCGTGTACACCTACGAAGGCACCCACGACGTCCACACGCTCATCCTCGGCGAGGCGGTCACCGGGCTGAGCGCGTTCTCGGGGTAGCAGCTCCAGGCTCGTGACCGACGCGTCCAGGCCGCCACTTCTTCGGGATCCCAACCTTCACGTCGTGTTCGGCGTGACGCTGATGGCCATGTTGGGCGTGGCTAGCGTGACGCCCGCCTTTCCGCAGATCTCGGCGCAGCTGGATGTCACCCCGCAGTCGGTGGGGCTGTTGATCTCCGTCTTCACCCTTCCCGGTGCCATCCTGACCCCGTTCCTGGGCGTGCTGGCCGATCGCTACGGGCGCAAGCGCATCCTGGTGCCGTCGCTCTTCCTGTTCGGTATCGCCGGCTTCGCCTGCGGCTTCGCGCGCAGCTTCGAGTTGCTCGTGGCGCTGCGCCTGCTGCAGGGGTTGGGGGGGGCGGCGCTGGGCTCGATGAACGTCACGATCATCGGCGATCTGTACCAGGGCGCGCGCCGCACGACGGCGTTCGGGTACAACGCCTCGGTGCTCAGCATCGGGACGGCGGTGTATCCAGCCGTCGGCGGCGCCCTTGCCATGATCGGCTGGTACGTCCCGTTCTTCTTGCCGGTCCTCGCGGTGCCCGTGGGGCTGTTCGTGCTGTTCGTGCTGCAGAGCCCGGAGCCGGCAGCGCGGGCGAGTCTCGGTGAGTATCTCCGCGCCACGTTCCGCCTGATGCGCAACCGCCAGCTGCTCGCCTTGTTTGCTGCGGGTGTGGTGACGTTCATCCTGATCTACGGCGCATACCTCTCGTACCTGCCCTTCCTCCTCGAGGGGTCGTTCGGCTTCGCCTCGCTGTGGATCGGCCTGGTCATGGCGACGACTTCGGTCGCCACGGCGATCGCGGCGTTCTACCTGGGGCGGCTGGCACGGGCGTATGGTGAGGGGCGGCTCATCAAGTTCGGGTTTCTGCTGTACGTGGCCACGTTCGCCGCGATCCCGTTCGCTACGTCGATCTGGGGCCTGCTCGTGGTCATCCTGGTGTTCGGCGCCGCCAACGGGATCAACATTCCCTCGATCCTCACCGTCGTTGCCGGCTACCCACCGGCCGAGTCGCGGGCCGCCTTCATGTCGGTGAACGGCATGTTGCTCCGTCTTGGCCAGACCCTGGGGCCGGTCGTGGCGGGGGTGGCCTTCACCCTGCGTGGGCTCAACGGGGCCTTCCTGGGAAGCGCCGCGCTCGGCGCTGCCACGCTCCTGCTGCTGCTCGCGTGGGCGCCCAACCGGGCACTACATTCTCCGGAGCTATGAACCGCACCCAGGCCGAGAAGCGCGTTCGCGAGCTTCACACCCAGATCCGGCACCACGACTACCTGTACTACGTCCAGGACGCGCCGGAGATCTCGGACGAGGCGTTCGACGCACTCTTCCGCGAGCTCAAGGAGCTGGAGGGGCGGTTCCCCGAACTCCTGACGCCCGATTCGCCCACTCAGCGCGTGGCCGGTGCCGCGCTCGACAAGTTCCCCACGGTCGAACACACCGCTCCGATGTTGAGCCTGGACTCCAGCCAGGAGAGAGCGCAGCTCCAGCGCTTCGACGAGCGGTTGCGCAAGGCGGTTGGCGGGGACGTCGCCTACGTGGTCGATCCCAAGCTCGACGGCGCATCGGTGGAGCTGGTGTACGAGCAGGGTGCGCTGGTGCGCGCCTCGACGCGCGGCGACGGACAGCGCGGCGAGGGAATCACCGAGAACGTCCGCACCATTCGGACCGCCCCATTGCGGCTGCGGGACAAGAACCGGACTGCGCCCGCGCTGCTGGCCGTGCGGGGCGAGGTGATCATGCGGGTGGAGGCATTCGAAAGACTGAACGAGCGGCTGCTGGCGGAGGGTAGGGAGCCGTTCGCCAACCCACGCAATGCCGCGGCGGGCTCCCTGCGGCAGCTCGATCCCCAGATCACCGCGCAGCGGCCGCTCGATCTGTACGTGTACGACATTTTGGCCGTGGAAGGCGTGGACGTGGCGACGCAGTGGAAGGCGTTGGCGGCGCTGCGGGAGTGGGGCTTCCCCGTGAACGAGTTGGCGCGGCGGGTCGACTCGGTCGAGGAGATCGCGGCCTACCACGAGGGGCTGCACGAGCAGCGCGACGACCTGGCGTACGAGATCGACGGCGTCGTGATCAAGCTCGACGACCTCGCGGTGCGCGACGAGCTCGGGGCCACGTCGCACCACCCGCGTTGGGCGTATGCGTTCAAGTTCCCGCCGCGCAAGGAAGTGACCCGGGTGCTCGCGATCGTGTCCAGCGTGGGGCGTACCGGTGCGGTCACGCCGATCGCGATGCTCCGTCCAGTGGAGCTGGGCGGCGTGACGGTGAGCCGCGCCAGCCTGCACAACCGGGACGAGGTGGTGCGCAAGGACATCCGCGAGGGCGACCGCGTGCGGGTGCAGCGTGCCGGCGATGTGATCCCGCAAGTGCTCGAGCGCGTGGCCGAGCCGGGGCGCAAGCGCGCGGCCAAGTACCGCATGCCCGGCAAGTGCCCGTCGTGCGGAACGCGACTACTCGAGCGGGGGCCGTTCACGATCTGCCCCAATAGCTTCGAGTGTCCCGCGCAGCTGGCCGGGAGAATCCAGCACTTCGCGTCGCGCGACGCCCTGGACATCGAGGGATTGGGCGAGGAAACGGCCAAGCTGCTCGTGACCGAAGGTCTCGTGCGGCAACTGCCCGATCTGTTCGATCTCACACCTCAACAGCTCGTGACCCTCGAGGGGTTCGCGGAGAAGTCGGCGGAGAATCTGGTGGACGGGCTCGCCAGGGCATCGCATGCAGAGCTACACCGGTTCCTGATCGGTCTGGGGATTCCGGAGGTAGGCGTCGCGGTCGCGAAGGACCTGGCGCGGCACTTCCGTTCGCTCGCCGCGCTGCGCCGCGCTTCCGGCGAAGACCTGGAGGCGGTCCCGGGCGTGGGGCCGAAGATGGCGGAGCAGATCGGGGCGTTCTTCGGCGACGAGCGTAACCGACAGATCCTGGAGACGCTCCTCGCGAAGGTGGCGTTGGTGGAGCCGACCGGCGAGGCCGACGCGCAGCTCGCGGGGCTCAAGGTGGTATTCACCGGCGGGTTGACGCGCCTGTCCCGGCGTGACGCCAAGCAGCTGGTCGAGTCACTCGGCGGGCGGGTGACCTCATCGGTGAGCAAGGAGACCACCTTCGTCGTCGTGGGCGACAACCCAGGCTCCAAGTTCGGCGACGCGCAGCGCCTCGGGGTGCAGACGCTCACCGAAGAGGAGTTCGTGGGATTCGTGCGCTCCAGGGGGGGCGACGTCTAGGTGGAGAACATCGAGATCGCGCGCGTCCTGGACGACGTCGCCGTACTGCTGGAGATCAAAGGCGCCAATCCCTTCCGCATCCGCGCCTATCAGAACGCAGCCCGCACCATCGAATCGCACACCACGCCGCTCCGTAAGATGGTGGACGATGAAGCCGACCTCACCGAGCTCCCCGCGGTCGGCAAGGACATGTCGAGTCACATCACCGAGCTGGTCACCGCCGGCAGGTTGTCGCTGCTCGACGAGCTGGCCGAGGAGATCCCCCTCACGCTCATCGAGCTGACCCGCCTGCCCGGCGTGGGCGCCAAGAAGGCGAAGAAGCTGTGGGACGAGCTCGGCGTGGAGACGATCGACGACCTGGAGCGCGTGGCGCAGCAGGGTGACATCGCGCGGCTCGCGGGATTCGGGGAGAAGAGCCAGCAGAAGATCCTCTCGGCCATCGCCGCCTACCGCAAGCGCACCGGTCGCATCCGGCTCGCCGATGCCGAGCAGTTCGTAGAGCCCCTGCTCGAGCACCTGCGGGGGCTCGCCACGGTGGAGCGGATCGAGGTTGCCGGTAGCTACCGCCGCCGCCGGGAGACGGTCGGCGACATCGACATTTTGGTGATCGCGCGCGCGACGGCGGATGTGATGGAGTGTTTCACCTCCTATCGGGACGTGCGCAAGGTGGAGCTGGCAGGAGAGACCAAGGCCACCGTCATCCTCAAGTCGGGTCTCCAGGTCGACCTGCGTCTGCTCCCTCCCGATAGCTACGGTGCCGCGCTGCAGTATTTCACAGGTTCCAAGGAGCACAACGTCAAGCTGCGCAAGCGCGCGGCGGCGCGGGGGCTGAGCATCTCAGAGTACGGTGTCGTGCAGGTGTCGGAGGGGAGTGAGGCTACCGAGCCCGGATCGGGCGAGCCTGTGGCGGGGCAGGACGAGGCGGATGTCTACGCCGCCGTAGGACTCCCGTGGATCGCACCGGAGCTCCGGGAGGATCGGGGGGAGATCGAGGCGGCCGACGCAGGGAATCTCCCCGAGTTGATCGCGCTCGACGACGTGCGGGGCGACCTCCAGATGCACTCCACCTGGTCCGACGGCAAGAGCTCAATCGAGGAGATGCTCGACGGCTGTCTGGCGCGGGGCTACGAGTACTTCGCCATCACCGACCACAGCAAGGCCCTGGCCATGACCGGCGGGCTCGACGCGGCCAGGCTGCGGGAGCAGTGGGAGGAGATCGAGGAGATCGCCGGCCGGCGGAAGGAGATCCGGATTCTTCGTGGGATGGAGGTGGACATCCTGGCCGACGGGAGTCTCGATCTCGAGGACGAGATGCTGGAGCAGCTGGACGTCGTGCTCGTGTCGGTCCACTCCCGGTTGGACCTGCCCGCCGCCGAGCAGACCGAGCGCATCCTGCGTGCGGTGGCGCATCCGGCGGTGCACATTCTGGCGCACCCGACGGCCCGCCTGATCAACCGCCGCGACCCGATGGAGTTCGACGTGGACGAGGTGCTGGCCTGCTGCGCCGAGCACGACGTCATCGTGGAACTCAACACCCACCCCGAGCGGTTGGACCTGAAGGACACCCACCTGATACGCGCGCGGGAGCTGGGACTCAAAGTCTCCCTCGGGACGGACGCACACCGGGTGCGCGACCTCGACCTGATGAAGTATGGCATCGATCAGGCGCGCCGGGCATGGCTCGGCAGGAAGGACGTGATCAACACCTACCCGCTGCGGCGGTTGCTGAACCTGTTCCGAGGGAACTAACTGGACGCACATCCACAAGGAGCTGCACGATGGCGACCATCAAGGTGCGCAAGAACGGCCCCTACCTGGTGACCGGCGGCAGCGAGCTCACCGACCACGAGGGCAACCCCATCGAGCCCAAGAATGCGGAGAACTTCGCGCTCTGTCGCTGCGGCAACTCACGCAACAAACCGTTCTGCGACGGCGCGCACTCGGTCTCCGGCTTCAGCGATTCCGAGTGATCGCGCCGCAGCGGCAGTACTAGACTGGAGGGAAAGCGATGCGGAAGCTGTTTCAGAGGGAGTCCGAGAAAGCCGGCCTGGTCCCGGGCGCGCTGGTGCATGTCGGGGAGGCATCCACGGCCCCCGTGCGAATCACCGTGATGGACTACGGCGCGGAGCGGGTCGAGGAGCGGGAACTGACGAGCGTCGAGGAGTGCCTGCCGTACCGTTCGTCGTCGACCGTGACCTGGATCAACGTGGACGGGGTACACCGACCCGAGATTGTCGAGGCGTTCGGCCGGCACTTCGGTCTCCACGCGCTGCTCCTCGAAGACATCATGCATACGGGACAGCGTCCCAAGGTGGAGGATTTCGGTGACCACATGTTCCTGGTCTTGCGTATGTTGTACGACCCCGACGAGACGGACGCCGTCTTCGAGGTGGAGAGCGAACAGGTAAGCATTGTGCTGGGTCCCTCCTGGGTGTTGACCTTCCAGGAGAGTGAGGGCGACATCTTCGATCCGGTGCGCGCGCGCATCCGGCAGGCTCGTGGGCGAATCCGCAAGATGGGCGCCGATTATCTTGCGTACGCGATCATGGACATGGTCGTAGACAAGTATTTCTCCCTGCTGGAGGGGTTCGGCGATTACTTGGAGATCCTGGAAGAGACGCTGCTCGAGAATCCCACCCAGGCCACGTTGGCGGAGATCCGTGACACCAAGCGCGCCTTAATCCATGTGCGCCGTGCCGTGTGGCCGCTGCGAGACGTCCTCAGCATGCTGCTGCGCGGCGAAGCGAAGCTCTTCAAGAAACCGACGCTGGTGTTCCTCCGGGACCTCTACGACCACATGATTCGCGTGGTCGACGTGGTCGAAACCCTGCGCGAGCTCACGGGCGGCATGCTCGACATCTACATGTCCAGCGTGAGCAATCGGATGAACGAGGTCATGAAGGTGTTGACCATCGTGGCGACGGTGTTTATTCCGCTCACCTTCATCGCCGGGATCTACGGCATGAACTTCGATACCATGCCGGAGCTGCATTGGTCGCACGGCTATTGGTACGTGTGGGCGCTTATGCTCGCGGTGGGGCTCGTCATGCTCGTGTACTTCCGGGTCAAAAAGTGGCTGTGAACGTTGCGACGCCGTCGCTGCCGGAGTAGTTTGACGGCGCTGTCCAACCTGAAGAGATCAACGAGGCTCACGTGAAGATCGCCGTGTGTATCAAACGGGTTCCCGACTCGGAGGCCCGCATCAAGGTCGGCGCCGACGGCAAGTCCATCGACGAGAGCGGCGTCAAGTTCGTGCTCAATCCCTACGATGAATACGCCGTCGAGGAAGCGCTCAGGCTGAAGGAGGCGGCCGGCGCTGGCGACGTCGTGGTCGTTTGCGTCGGGCCGGAGGCCGCGCAGGAGACCATTCGTACCGCGCTGGCCATGGGGGCCGATACGGGAGTGCTGCTCAGGGCCAATGCCGTGGGACTCGACCCGCTGCCGGTTGCCCAGGCATTGGCGGCCGAGCTCAAGGACGGCGGCTACGATCTGGTCCTGTGCGGCAAGATGGCGATCGACGACTCCAGCCACAGTGTAGGGCCGATGGTGGCGGAACTGCTCGGGCTTCCGTGCGTGTCCGCGGCGACGCACCTGGAGATCGCCGACGGCGCGGGCAAGGCCGAGCGCGAGGTCGAGGGCGGCGTCGAGGTCGTGGAGTTCGCCCTCCCGGCGGTGATCACAGCCGACAAGGGGCTCAACGAGCCGCGCTACCCCGCGCTGCGGGGCATCATGATGGCGAAGAAGAAGCCGCTGGAGACGAAGGATGCGGCGCTCGAGGCCGGGGATATCGAGGTGGTGAACCTCACTCCTCCCGCGGAGCGGAAGGCGGGACGGATCGTGGGAGAGGGGCCGGACGCGGTACCCGCGTTGGTCGAGGCGCTCCGCAACGAAGCGAAGGTGCTCTGATGGCCGGCGTGATCGCAGTACTCGAGCAGCGTGACGGCGTGCTGAAGCGCGTCTCACATGAGGCGCTCACGGCAGCCAGGTCGTTGGCCGATGCGCTGGGCGGTGAGGCGCACGCGTTGATCATGGGACCCGCTGGCATGGACGCCGGCGAGGTGGGGACGTACGGCGCGGAGAAGGCCTTCGTCACCGCCGACGACGCCCTGACCCTGTACCAGGCTGACCACTACGCGCACATCGCGGCCGGACGGGTGCAGGCCGGCGACTACGCTGCGGTGATTGTGCCGGCGACGGCGCTCGGCAAGGACCTAGCGCCGCGCATTGCCGCGAAGCTGGCATGCCCGCTCGCCTCCGACGTGACGAGCGTGACGCACGACGGCGCCATCGTGGTGACGCGACCGGTGTATGCGGGGAAGGCCAACTACACGCTCAAGATCACCGCCCAACCCTGCGTGATATCGCTCAGGCCCAATGCGGTCATGCCGGCCGAGGCCAAGCGCGACGCGGCGCTGGAGCAGGTGCCCGCGGCGGGCGGCGACAAGGCCGCGACCGCCAGGACGCTGGCGGTCAAGCAGCCCGAGCGCGCGGCACAGGACGTGGCCGAGGCGTCGGTCGTGGTGGCCGGCGGCCGCGGGCTCAAGGATGCGGAGAGCTTCAAACTCATAGAGGATCTTGCCGAGGCCGTGGGTGGCGCGGTGGGCGCGTCCCGAGCGGTGGTGGACGCGGGTTGGCGGTCGCATGCGGAGCAGGTTGGGCAGACCGGCAAGGTGGTGAGCCCCAACCTCTACTTCGCCATCGGGATCTCCGGGGCCATCCAGCACCTGGCGGGCATCCGCACCGCGAAGACCATCGTGGCGATCAACAAGGACCCCGACGCGCCGATTTTCAAGGTGGCCGACTATGGGATCGTGGGAGACCTCTTCGCGATCGTCCCGCGGCTCACTGAGGAAATCAACCGGGCCAAGGAGGGCTGAGCCCATGGCGGGACCGCTCGTTCCCGCGGATCACCAGCCCGACCTCCCCCGCGAACAGCTCGTTCTCACCGAGTCCCCCGGCGAGGACCGCATCGACATGGATGTGGTCTTCGTCGGTGCGGGTCCCGCCGGTCTCGCGGGCGCGATCCGCCTCGCTCAGCTGGTCCGGCAGGACAACGAAGCGGGCGACGGGATCGGCGAGGTCAACATCGGTGTGCTGGAGAAGGCCGCATCGCTGGGGGAGCACTCCCTTTCGGGAGCCGTCGTCAATCCGCGCGCCTTCCGCACGCTCTTCCCGGAGCTGGGCGACGCCGACTTCCCCTTCGGGGTGCCGGTGGAGAAGGAATCGATTTACTGGCTCTCGAAGAAGTCTGCGAAGCGGCTACCTGCGCCTCCGACCATGCGCAATCACGGCAACTACGTGGCCTCCATCTGCGAAATCGTGCGGTGGCTCGGGGAGAAGGCGCAGGAGGCGGGAGTGGACGTGCTCCCCGGGTTCCCGGCGGGCGCGCTGCTGACCGAGGGAAGCCGCGTCACCGGCGTGCGCACCGTCGCGACCGGGCTCGATCGTGATGGCAATGAGATGTCCAGTTACATGCCCCCGGCCGACATCGTGGCCAGGGTGACGGCGCTGGCCGAGGGCACGCGCGGCATGCTGTCGCAGGCGTACCAGGAGTGGCAGCGAATCGGCTCCGAGAACCCCCAGATCTTCGCGCTCGGCGTGAAGGAGCTGTGGGAGCTCAAGCAACCGCTCGACCGGGTGATCCACACCATGGGGTGGCCGCTGCCGAACGACACATTCGGTGGCAGCTTCATGTATCCGCTGGAGCCCATGGTGGCCGCGCTCGGGCTGGTCGTGGGGCTGGATTACCCCTATGTCGAGCTGGACGTGCACGACCTGCTGCAGCGGCTGAAGCTGCACCCGCTCTTCCGGCCCTACCTGGAGGGCGGCGAGATGGTGGAGTGGGGTGCCAAGACCATTCCCGAGGGCGGGTACCACGCGCTGCCCGAGCGGTTGTCCGGGGACGGTGTG
This sequence comes from Gemmatimonadota bacterium, assembly GCA_039592335.1. Classification (GTDB taxonomy): domain Bacteria; phylum Gemmatimonadota; class Gemmatimonadetes; order Gemmatimonadales; family GWC2-71-9; genus WVYX01. Next base: position 40,744 of record JBDHBX010000002.1, read on the forward strand.
GTGATCCTCGGCGACTCGGCGGGCCTGGTGGACGTTCCCTCGCTCAAGGGGATCCACTACGCGATGCAGTCGGGGATCTATGCCGCAGAGGCGATCTTCGCGGCGCTCAAGGCCGACGACACGTCGGGTGGTGCGCTGGGCGCGTACGATCGGGCGCTGCACGCCTCCTATGTGCGCGACGACCTGTTCCGCACCCGTAACATGCGTCTCGCCTTCAAGGACGGTTTCTACAGGGGTGCAGCTAAAGCGGCGCTCATGTCCGTCACCGGTGGGAGGCTGTTGGGCAGGCGGATCGCCATGGAACGGGATGCTGCGGCGCCACGGGGCCCGGGAGCCGATGAGCCGATCGTGCCCGACAACACGCTCACCTTTAGCAAGGTGGACGCCGTGTTCAAGTCGGGCAACGCGACGCGCGATACGATCCCCACGCACCTCGTCATCGGCGAGAATGTCTCGCCGGAGCTGACGACGTTCTATGCCAGGATGTGCCCGGCCGGCGTGTACGAGGCGGCGGACGGCACGCTGGTGGTGAACGCGCCCAACTGCGTGGACTGCAAGGCGACCGACGTCGTGGGACCGCGGTGGACGCCGCGCGAAGGAGGAGCGGGGCCGCAATACAAGCGGATGTAGTCGGGGTCAGCCCGACGCGTTCAGCTCACACCCAGGAACCAGTCCAGCGCCGACTCGGAGATGGCCGCGGGCACCTCGTGGCCGCCGTCGAATTCCACGTAGGTCACGTCGTAGCCCACGCCGCGCATGCTCGGCACGATCCTGTCGCGGCTCAGCGTGACGGGGAGACTCAGGTCCCCGGTGCCGTGCGAGATGAAGACCGGCGGCCGCCCCACCTGCTCGGTGGTTGCCCAGAAGCCCGGGGAGTAGGCGATCAGGTGGGTGAACAGATCACCGTTCGCGACCCCGAGGGAGAGTGCGTACGACGCCCCGTCCGAGAATCCCCCGAGCGCGATCCGCGCCGGGTCGATGCGGCAGCGCGTGAACGTGTGCTGCAGCGCCCGATCGATGAACTCGACATCCGGTCCGAAGTCGCCCCGCACGGTGTCCCAGGTGAAGTCGCGCGAGTCAGGGGCCAGGAACACCATGCCGCGGGCTTCGGCGCGCGCGGGATAGCTAGCCCAGTTGGCGGCCTCTCCGCCTGCGCCGTGGAGGCCGATGAACAGCGGCGCCGGAGTATCTTGAGAATAAGACTCCGGCACGTACAGGAGTCCGTCCCGATCGGTGCCCAACCCCAGTGCGCTCAACCCCGTCGAAGGGGTGACGGTCGGGGACCCGGGCCGGGCTGTCAGCCGCGGGCTGCCCGGGGGGCCGCTCGGCGGCGGCTCGGAGGGGATGTCCCAGCAGCCCCAGAGGATCGGTGTCGCCAGGGCCGCCATGCCACTTCGCACGAAGTCGCGCCGGGACATGCCCGGCCGTGCGCTCACCAACGGATGCTCCCGATCGACCATGCGCCACCTCCCAATGGGTATACGGAGATGAGGGGGTGGTGGTTCCGGTTGGGCGGATTGCCTCGGGCGTTCCGGCACTCGCCGCGCCTCAGCGAACCCGGGGTCGCTCTCTAGAACGGCGCCTCTTCCACGTGCACCGTCTCGTGGAGCAGCATCGCCCGCAGCGTCTCACCCGCTTGGGCCCCGTTGGCCTCCTCCGGCACGATCAGCAACGCGTCGGCCTTCGCCACCGATGACAGGATCCCGGAGCCCTGGGGGCCGGTGAGCCATGCGACGAGCGTGTCACCCTCCTGTTTCAGACCGACCCGCAGGAAATGGGTGAGCCGCGCGGGGGTCTCGATGGACTCGCCGAGCTCGACGGGGACGGTGCGCCGAAACGGCTTGCGATGCCCCATGAGCTTGCGGATCGCCGGCCGCCCGAAGAGCTCGAACGTGACCATGGTGCTCACGGGGTTGCCGGGGAGCCCGAGCCAGGGGAGACCGTCCAGCACGCCGAAGCCCAGCGGCGCCCCCGGTCTCGAGCGCAGCCGCCAGAAACGCATCGCGTCCCCCGTCTCCTGCAGGATCGCGCGGAGATAGTCGTGCTCGCCCACGCTCATGCCGCCCGACGTGACGAGCATGTCGGCCACCGCCGCTGCCTCCAGCCGGCCGCGAATCTCGTCGGGATCGTCCCGTGCGATGCCGAGGTCGAGCGCGTCGGCCCCCGCCGCGATGGCGGCGGCCGCCATGCCGTAGGTATTGGACGAGGCGATCTTGCGGCCGCTCAAGATGGCATCGCGCTCCGTTACGTCGGCGATCTCATCTCCCGTCGAAAGGATCGCCACCGTGGGGCGCTGGTGCACTTCGACCTCGCCCATCGCGATCGACGCGAGCATCGCGATCTGCGCTGGGCCGAGCTCGGTTCCCGCCGTGAGCGTCACGCTGCCACTCACGATGTCTTCGCCCCGCGGCCGGATGTTGCGGCCGGCGTCGTGCGGGTCGTCGATGCGCACGCGGTGCTCATCGAGCGGAGTGGCGTGCTCCTGGCGGATGACGGAGTCCGCGCCCGGGGGCACCGGCGCGCCGGTGAAGATGCGGGCGCACTCCACGGGGCCCAGCGTCCGTGTCGGGGAGTCGCCGGCAGCAATCGTCTCCACGATCGTGAGCTCGGCACCCTCTCGCACGTCGGCGGCGCGCGCCGCGTAGCCATCCATCGCGGAGTTGTCCCACGGCGGGATATCGATGGGGCTCGTGACGTCCGCGGCCAGCACCAGCCCGAGCGCGTCGGCCAGCGGCACGTGCACGGGGGCCGTTGCTGCGATCTCGGACAGCATCGCGCGTGACGCTTCCGCCGGCGTCAGGCGGGTTCGAGCGGAGGCAATCACGCTTGCTGGTTGCGCCACATGGACTCTGCGACCTGCAAGTCGTCCGGCTCGTTGACATTGAAAAACAGCAGGTCGGGATCGCCGAATCCCATCACCGCATCGAGGGGTAGGGTGCCCACGCGCACCGCCTCGTGGAAGGTCGTGGTCCGCAGGTCCTCACCCTCGATGCTCGTGCGGATCGGCTCTCCGCAGGCGGGGCCGTACACGGCGCAGAGTGGCTCGACACCCAGTGGGCCGCCGCTCTCGGGGAGGAACGCGTCGTATCCCTCGGCGCCGTCGAGCAGGGCACGGAGCAGGTCGGTCGATACGAACGGCATGTCCCACGCCACCACGAGGACGGGTTCCTCGGTTGCAGTGACCGCCGTGTAGATCCCACCGAGGCTGCCGCAGTTGGGGATGACATCGGAAACGGTCTCCAATCCGGGGTACCACCCCTCGGCGTCGGCGGCGTTGGCGACCAACAGGGGATCGCCTCCCGTCGCCTCGCGCACCGCGCCCACCACGCGATCCAGGATGCGCGCTCCCCCCACCAGCTCGAGACCCTTGGCGCGTCCCCCGAACCGGCTCGCCGCGCCGCCGGCCAGCACCGCGCTACGCACCGTCGTACTCGGCGAACAGCCCCGGCTCTTCCTGCACGCGGACGCGCTCCAACTGCACGCCGTCGGGCAGGCGCCGTGCTATGCGCTGCCAGAGGTACACGGCGAGGCCCTCACAGGTGGGGACCTGCTTGCCAAAGGCGAACTCGGGAATGTCGTGATTGATGTGCTTGTGATCGAATCGGTCGTGGACCTCTTCCCGCAGCACGCGGTCGAGTTCGTCCAGCCGCACGGCCATGCCCGTCTCCTCGTCCAGGGAACCCGCCACCGTGACGTGACACTCCCAGCGGTGGCCGTGGCCGTGCTCGTGGGCACAGGCGCCGAATACCTCGGCGTTCTTCTTCGCAGACCAGTCGGGCCGGAAGTAGCGGTGCGCGGCGCTGAAGACGACGACACGTGTCAGGCGCACGGTAGACATGCCGGGAATGTAGTGTCGAATCAGAAGACCCGCACGGCCATTGCCTTGACGGTGAGCACGACCTCCGAGCCGAGTTCGATGCCGAGCTCCTCCAGCGCGCGTGGGGTGATGCGCGCCGCCAGATCCACGCCCACATCCACCATGAGCGAGACGCCCCCGCGTCCGTCGTCACCGATCCGCTTGACCTTGCCCCGAAACTCGTTGCGCGCGCTGGAGCGCAGCGGCTCGAGACTCACCAGGATCTCGTCGGCCGGGACCGCGATGGTCGAGGGGCCCGACTTGTCCGTCACGACCTGCACCTGGAGCGGCCCGACGCGCACCGTCTTGGTCCCGCTGCCGTCGGGCACGTCGGTGCGGAACAGGTTCTCGGGAGTGACGCGACTCGCTTCTCCTTCGGCCAGGGCGACCAGGCGGTCCGACCAGCGATAGGCGTCCTCCAGTTGGTGCGACGCGAGACAGAGGGTAGTTCCCTGCGCCCGCTCCTCCTCGAGCACCTGGTAGAGTTGTGCGGTTGCGGCTCGGTCGGTGACTCCGGCCGGCTCGTCCAACAGCAGCACGGAGGGCTTGAGGGCGAGTGCCCGGGCCACGGCGACGCGCTGGGTCTCACCCGCGCTCAGCTCACGCGCCGGCCGCTCGGCGAGGTGCGAGACCTGCAGCCGCTCGAGCGCGGCCTGCGCGCACCGCGCCGCCGGCTCGCCCCGCACGCCGTGCAGCGCGAGGGCGTACAGCAGGTTGCGCCGCACGTTGCCGGAAAAGAGGTAGGGGTGCTGCTCCACCATGGTGACCCGGCGCCGGGCAGCCTGACGCTCTCGCCGTCCCACGACGAGACCTCCGTCCAGGAGGATGGCTCCTGTGCGGGGCCGCTCCAGGAAAGCCAGAAGGCGGAGCAGCGTACTCTTGCCCGAGCCGTTGGGACCGACCAGCGCGGTGACCGTGCCGCGTTCCAGCTCGAACGCGTCGATGCTCAGCACCGTGCGCCCCGCGTAGGCGTGCTCGATGCCCAGTGCCTCAAGCATCGCCCCGCCCCTGGAAGAGCTGTAACAGCACGTTGACCGTGAGCGCCAGCGCAAGCAGCACCAGGCCGAGTGCCATGGCGAGGGCAAAATCCCCCTGCGACGTCGCCAGGGCGACCGCCGTCGTGAGGGTCCGACTGTAGTGCCGGATGTTGCCCCCCACGATCATGGCCGCTCCGACCTCCGCCAAGACGCGGCCGAACGCCACGACGACGGCGGCAAGCAGGGCGAAGCGTGCGGCCCGCGCCACCGAGAGGTGGACGCGCAACGGGCTCGCCCCGAGCGTGAGCGCCGTGCGCCGCACCCGGGGGTCGATGCCCTGGACGGCGGCCGCGGTAAGCGCAGCGGCGATCGGCGCCGCGAGCACGACCTCCGCGATGACGATTGCCCACCACGTGTACAACAGCTCGGCGCCGCCGAACGGACCGCGGCGAGCCAGTAGTCCCCAGATGAGCACGCCCACCACGACCGTGGGGAACGCGAGCATCGTGTTGAGTACGGTGATCGCGGCACGCCGACCCCAGAACCGGGTGGTGCCCACGACGAAGCCCACGGGCACACCGATGCCGCAGGCCAGGACGGTCGAGATCAGTGCAACCCTGATCGAGAGGAGGGTGATGTCGAAGATTTCGGCGTCACCGCCCAGGATCAGCTCGACGCCGCGCCGCAGGCCGTCCGCGAAGAAGTCCAAGTGCGGTTAGGAGATGGTGTACCCCAGTACGCCGAGGAACCAGAAGTTGTGCGTCCACTGGCTCACGCCCTGGGTGAGGGGATTGAGCACGGGCGGCTGGCCCGTTGCAGGCGCCTCGAAAAAGGCGTTGGGGTACTTGAGCTGCCAGATCATGTCCCGCGCTTCGATGCGCAGGGAGAGGCGGTTCCCCAAGTGCCAGCGGATGCCGGCCCAGGGTGCGATCACGAATTTCGTGTCGTACGAGAAGCCGGCCATCACGGAGTCCTCCGGCACGTTGCCGCCGAACGCCAGGCCCATGGACGCGCCGATGAAGGGGACCAGGCCGTGCCACGTCTTGTGGCCGGTGAAGTGGAGACCGATCCCTCCCATCACGTAGATGATGGACTGCTTCACCGTGCCCAGCTCCCGCTCGTCGGGCAGCAGAGTGGGATTGATGATCAACCGGTCGAGACTGGCGTAGAGCGCTTCGAAGCCGACGTTGGCCGGCCCGGACAGGTGGATGTCCAGGCGCGCTCCACCGAATGGGCCGTCGGACGGTCCCACTCCGGCACTCCCACCGGAGCCACTGGCGTATCCTCCCTCGACCCCGAGAATGAACTTGCCGAAGACGTCACGGTACGGAGAGGAGTCCGGGTCGTGGCCGACCTGGGCGACCCCCGTCGTAGGCCAGAGGAAGAGCAGGGCGACCGTCGCCGCCCCGATGAGGTGTTTCATGCTGCTCCGGTGGTAAATTGACATGGAACCTGGGTATCCCCTACAATCCTCTCGGTTACGAGAATGAGGCAATCTAGCCCCCTCCTCCGAGCGCTACCACCCTGCGGGGTCCCGTTCTTCCTCGTGGTCTGGGCTGCCGTTGCGCCGCTCAGCGCACAGCAGGACTACCGGGTGATCCAGACCGAGAACTTCCGGCGTGAACCGTCGGGCCGGGCGGTGCTGCTGGCCACCGTGAACGCCGGTGTGGAGCTGGCCGGGGACAGCGTGCGCGGCGAATGGGTGGCCGTCACCCTGGAAGGGTGGATCTGGGCGCGATCCACCGCGTCGGGCGAAGCGCAGGGGTACGACCTGCGCGTCACGGCGGACAATGGCGAGAACCTGCGGGCGGCACCGAACGGGAGGGTCGTGGCGCGCCTCGCCGCCGGCTGCCTCCTCGACGAGGTCGAGCGCCAGCCGGGATGGATCCGGGTGAGGCGCAGTGCCTGGATGTGGGGGAACTCCCTGCAGCGGGTCGGGGCTCCGGCTGCGGCCTCCAGCGCACTCCCACCCGTGGATCGGGACGCCGTGGGGCTGGACTGGGCGGTCACCGCGACCGAGGCCAGGCTGCACCGGACGCCCGATGGCGCGCCGACAGGCTCGCTGGGAGCCGATGCCTCCGTGCGGATCATCGCGCGCTCGGGCGAGTGGGTGCGGGTCCAGGCGGAGGGGTGGATTCGCGAGAGCGATCTGCGCCCGTCCTCCCCCGGTGTGCTCGTGGGGGTGAGCGGCGCCGAGGTGCGCTCGCAGCCGCAGGAGTTCGAAGGGAAACTCGTACAGTGGACCGTCGAGTACATCGCGATCCAACGTGCCGACGAGTTGCGTCGGGAGATACCGGAGGGGCAGCGGTATATGCTGGCGCGCGGTCCTCTGCCCGAAGCGGGCTTCGTGTACGTCGTGCTGGATGGCGAGCAGCTCTTGGAGATGGAGCGCCTGGAGCCGCTCACCGAGCTCGTGATCATCGGCAGGGTGCGTACGGCCCGGTCCCAGTACCTGGGCAACCCGGTCCTCGACCTGGTGGACTCAGCCGTCAAGCGGGAATGAGGTCGCAGTCATGAACGAGAACCTGAAGACGAAGATCAGCCGCCGGCTGGACGATCTCTCCGACGAGATGGGTCGGCAGATCCTGGACTACATGGAGTTCCTGGATTCCCGGTACAACCTGAGCCGGCGTGCTCCCTCCACCGTCCAGCGCATCGCCGAGGGGATCGAGGACAAGATCGGGAGCGTCCGGTTGGCCGACGTCGCCGCCAAGAGCACCGCTCAAGTGGTGGACGCCGCCGCCAGTGTCATCGAGGGATTGACGGCCGCCGGCCGGGTGGTCGCCGACGAGCTGGCGACGCCGGTGCCCAAGGCAAAGGAGGAGGAGGAAGAAGAGGAGGGGCCGCCGACCGACGCTTGACCTGCGCGCACGGGCGCGCGTAACTTCCTTCATGGAACAGGTAACTGAGTCGAATTGGACCCGCCGAGCGTCTCGCACGCGGCGGGTCTTTGCGCATATGGGAGAGTTGCGGTGAGCCGATTGCGTTCCGGGCATGCCCTCACCTTCGATGACGTCCTGCTGGTGCCGCGTCACGCGACCGTGCACCCCCGTGACGTCCAGGTCCGCACCCGCTTCAGCCGGGGCATCGATCTCAACATCCCGCTGATCGCGGCGGCCATGGATACGGTCACCGAGGCGGAGATGGCGATCGCCATGGCCCGAGCCGGCGGCATCGGCGTGATCCACAAGAACATGACCATCGACCACCAGGCGGCCGAGGTCGATCGGGTGAAGCGCTCCGAGAGCGGGATGATCCTCAATCCAATCACCCTGGGGCCCGACCGCTCGATTCGCGAGGCCGCCGACCTGATGGCGCGGTTCAAGATCTCCGGTGTTCCGATCGTGGACGAACACGGGAAGCTGGTCGGGATCATCACCAACCGGGATCTCCAATTTGAGCGCAGCCTGGACCGGCCGGTGCACGAGGCGATGACCAGGGACAACCTGATCACCGCGCCGGTGGGAACGACCCTCGACGAGGCGGAGCGGACACTGGGCGAGCACCGCATCGAAAAGCTGCCAGTCGTCGACGACAACGGCACGCTCCAGGGGCTCATCACAGTCAAGGATATCATCAAGCGGCGGCAGTTCCCCGACGCCAACAAGGACGAGCACGGCAGACTGCGCGTGGCGGCGGCCGTGGGCGTGAGCAGCGACACCCCGGCCCGGGCCGAGGCGCTCGTTGCCGCCGGGGTGGATGCCATCGTGGTGGACTCGGCTCACGGACACTCGGAGGGCGTGCTCGAGACGGTCGAAACGCTCAGGGAGGCGTACCCCGACGCGCAGTTGGTGGGCGGCAATGTGGCCACGCTCGACGGCACCAAGGCGCTGGTGGAGCGGGGGATCGACGCGGTGAAGGTCGGCATCGGACCCGGCTCGATCTGCACGACGCGTGTCGTGACCGGGGTGGGGGTCCCGCAGATCACCGCCATCGTGGACGCCGTGCAGGGCGCCGGAGACGTCCCCATCATCGCCGATGGAGGTATCAAGTACTCGGGCGACGCGGTGAAGGCCCTGGCGGCGGGGGCCTCCAGCGTGATGCTGGGCTCCATGCTGGCGGGCACCGAGGAGAGTCCGGGTGAGAGCTTTCTGCTCGAGGGGCGGCGGTTCAAGACGGTGCGTGGGATGGGGTCCCTCACCGCCATGCAGGAGGGCTCGGCCGACCGCTACTTCCAGGAGGGCGAGGTCTCGACCCAGAAGCTGGTGCCCGAGGGCATCGAGGGACGGGTCCCCTACAGCGGCCCCGTGGGCGATGTGCTGTTCCAGGTGGTGGGAGGCATCCGGAGCGGGATGGGATACTGCGGCTGCGCCACGCTGGACGCGCTACGCTGCGAGACAGAGTTCACCCAGGTCACGGCGGCGGGTCTCCGCGAGTCACACCCGCACGATGTGGTGATCACGCGGGAGGCGCCGAACTACTCGCTGTAGCCGCCCCGCCGTCGCCGGGAAAGGGAAAAGGGCAGGGTACGGTCGTTCCCTGCCCCTTCTCTTGCGTTCCCCTGCCTAACCTCTTCCCGCCCTCTTTTCCCTGAGATACCTGAGCCGCGCCTCGCGATTCTCGACCCACGGCCTGCGCTGGAAGTAGCTCCTGGTGAGCTCCACCACCTTGGGTGCGAGCAGCAGCAACGCCAGGAGGTTCGGCAGGATCACAATTCCCAGGAAGACATCGCCCAGGGTCCATGCCACCGAGAGCGACAGTACGGAACCCACGAAGTGCATGGTGACGAAGGCGAACTTGTAGGGAAGCACCGCCGAGTGGCCGAACAGGTAGTTGGCGCAGCGGTCGCCGTAGTAGCTCCACGCGATGGCAGTGGAGACGGCGAACAGCAGCACGCTCACCACCACTATGAACTTCCCGAAGGTGCCGGGGAGCCCCCGCTCGAACGCGAGCATGGTGAGCGGCGCACCGCTCTCCACGGCGTCGGCGTACAGCGAGGTGAACGTCGCCCCGTCCGCGGCGATCGCGACCGCGCTGTCGGCCAGAACGGTACCCGTGAACGGCTGCGTCTGGTCGGGATCCACGTACAGCGCCTCGACGGGGACCTCGTGCCAGGCCACCTGCGCGCCCGTCGCCTCCGTATGGCGGCCGTCTTCCAGAGTGATCGTCCCGGCATCCTGCACGCTGGTGTAGTTGCCGTTCTCCTGCTGCAACAGGTACGAGATGTCGCCGCCGCCCAGCGTGATCTCCGTGGGAATCCGGGCGGACCAGACACCGGTCATGATGATGACCAGGCCCGTCATCGTGCAGATCACGATCGTGTCGATGAACGGCTCCACCAGCGCGACGACACCCTCGGAGACCGGCTCGTCGGTCTTGGCGGCCGCGTGCGCGATCGGTGCCGAGCCCTGGCCCGCCTCGTTGGAGAAGAGCCCCCGCTTCACGCCCCACATCATCGTGAGCAGGAAGACGCCCACCCCGGTGCCGGCCACGCCGGCGGTCGGGTTGAAGGCCTCGCGGAAGATGAGGGCGAACGTGGGAACGATCTCGCCCACGTTGAGCAGGATGATGACAAGCGCGCCGGCCACGTAGATCGCCGCCATGGCCGGTGCGAGAATGCTGGTCACCCTCCCGATCCGGGTGATGCCCCCGATGATCACCAGCGCCACGACGGTCGCCGTCAACAGGCCGGTGATCCACACGGGGATCCCCACGACCGTGTTCATCGTGTCGGCGACCGTGTTGGCCTGGATGGCGTTGCCGGTGAGGAATGCCGTCGTCCCCAGCATCACCGCGAAGAACACCGCGAGCGGTTTCCACGCGGGCCCCAGCCCGCGCTCGATGTAGTACATGGGCCCGCCGGAGACCGACCCTTCCCACTTGCGCGGGTCGGTATCCACCTTCTCGACCGTTCGGTAGTGCTGCGCGAGCGTGACCTCGGAGAACTTGGTGGCCATGCCCACGAGCGCCGTCATCCACATCCAAAACAACGCGCCTGGGCCGCCCCAGTGAATGGCCAGTGCCACACCGGCGATGTTGCCGATCCCGACCGTGGCCGAGAGGGCGGTGGTCAGGGCCTGGAAGTGGGAGACGTCCCCCGGCTCGGCGGGGTCGTCGTAGTAGCCCGAGGTGACCCTGAAGCCGTGTCCCAGCTTGCGCAGCTGCAGGAACCCCAGCCGCACCGTGAGGAAGATCCCGGTGCCCAGGAGCGCGACCACCACCCAGGGGATCTCCTCCCCCCGGAACGGGATCCCGCGGTCCCAGATGTACTCGGACGCGGTCGTGACGATTCTCTCGAGCAGTTCCATGCGTGTCTTCTGGTGGATGAAGGGTCACAAGATGGGCCTACCGGTGGCGGCGGGGCAAGGCCCAAGTCGGCAAGTGTGATTACATTGGTACGCGCATGGCATCAGCCAGGAAGTCCTCGGCGAAGAAGTCCACTCCGTCCCGCGGTGTTCGGGTTCCCGAGGCGCGGCGCCGGGCGGCGAAGCAGGTGCTCAAGCTGTTTGAGCCCGGGATGCGGGTGGCCCTGACCACCCACGTCAACGCCGACGGCGACGGGGCCGGCAGCGAGGTGGCCCTGTGGCACCTTCTCACGCGGCGCGGCGTCCGCGCGGCGATCACCAATCCCACGCCGTTTCCCGAGCGGTTCGGCTTCCTGATGGACATGGCGTCCGGTGCCGACAAGTCGCCGGCGGGCGTCAAGCATCTGGAGCGGGCCGATGCTATCGTGGTGCTCGACATCGCCGACCTCGATCGCTTGGGGCACCTGGCGCGCGTGGTCGACAAAGTGAAGGTGCCGGTGGCGTGCATCGACCACCATGTGAGCGACGGCACCCTCCCTCCCGGCCCGCGGCTCGTGGACCCGGCGGCGTGCGCCACTGGCGAGCTGGTGTACGATCTGGCCCGGTCGGCCCGCTGGGAGCTCACGCCCGAGGCGGCGCGCGCACTTTACGTCGCAGTGTTGACCGACACAGGGGGGTTCCGCTTCAGCAACACGTCACCGCGCACGCTCCAGGTAGCGGCGCACCTGCTGGAGCGGGGCCTGGACGCGGAGCAGATCTATCGTGAGGTCTATGCGTCCGAGCCCGAGGGGAAGATCCGGTTGCTCGGCGAAGTGCTCGAGACCCTCGTGGTCGAATCGGAGCACCAGTTGGCGTGGGTGACGGTGCCACCGGGCGCCATGAAGCGGCACCGCATCGAGGCGTCCGACCTGGACGGCATTGTGGAGTTCGCACGGGCTGTGCGCGGCGTGCACCTCGCCATCCTGTTCCGCGAGCTCGCCAACGGTCGCATCAAGGTGTCGTTCCGCTCGGTCGGTGACGTGGACGTGGCCCGCATGGCGGAGTCGTTCGGCGGGGGCGGCCACCGCAGAGCGGCGGGCGCCTCGCTCGAAGGGACGCTAGATGAAGTGCAGACCCGCGTGCTCGACGCGGCGCGTTCGGTTGCTCGGCCCTGACGACCCCTCTATCATTCCTCGACCATGTCCAAGAAACTCGATGCGCTCGTCGCGGGCGCGCTGACCAGCGTTCGCAACCCTCGCGTGGACAACGACGTGATCTCGGCGGGGATGGTGCAGGACCTCGCCATCGACAAGCACGGAGGCGTCACGCTCACGTTCCTGCTCACACACGACGATCCCGCGAGTCTGGTCCGGGAGGCACGGAAGGCGGTGCAGGCGGTGGAAGGCGTGACGGACGTGAAGATCGAGGTCCTGGAGCCCGCCAAGGGTGACGCCGCGAGCCCCGGTCCTGCTCCGGCTCCCGGCACCGCGCCGGCCGCTGCGGCTCCGCAGCAGGCGGTGGAGATCCCCGGGCTCGGCTCGGTCATCGCGGTGTCCAGCGGCAAGGGGGGCGTGGGGAAGTCCACCGTTGCCGCCAACATCGCGGCGGAGCTGGCGCGCGCGGGCCGCCGGGTGGGCATCATGGACGCCGATATCTACGGTCCCAACATCCCGCGACTGTTCGGAATCGACGAGCGCCCGCCGGTGCGCGACCAGCGTATCCTGCCGCTCGAGAAGTACGGCGTAAAGCTCATCTCGCTCGGCTTCCTGGTCGAGCGGGACATGCCCGCGATCTGGCGGGGCCCCATCGTCACCAAGATCATCCACCAGTTCCTGCGGGATGTGGAGTGGGGCGAGCTGGACTACTTCCTGGTGGACCTGCCCCCCGGAACGGGTGACGCGCAGCTTTCGCTCGCGCAGGCCGTGTTCATGAAGGGCGGGATCATCGTCACCACGCCGCAGGAGATGGCGGCCGGCGATGCGCTGCGCGGTGCCAAGATGTTCGAGCGCGTGGGCGTGCCGGTGCTCGGCGTGGTGGAGAACATGAGTTACTTCGAGTGTCCGCACTGCGGCGACCGCAGCGAGGTGTTCTCGGGCGGCGGTGGGCAACGCCTCGCGGAGGAGCTGGATGTACCGCTCCTGGGTCAGGTTCCTTTACAGCCGGGAATGACGGCGGAGCAGGACGAGGGGATGCCGGTGGTGGTCGGGAAGCCCGACTCACCGGCGGGCAAGGCACTGGCCGCGATCGCCAAGGAAGTGGCCGACCGGGCCGGCGGGAGGAGCATCTCGCTGCCGATCGTGACTGGCTAGCCCGCCCACCCGCGGGCGTCGCGAGCTCCGATGCCGCAACTCATCACCCTCCTCACCGATTTCGGCCAGAGCGACAGCTACGTCGCCGAGGTAAAGGGCGCCTTGCTGTCCGCTGCTCCCGGCGCCACGCTGGTGGACATCAGCCATGACGTGCCCTTGGGCAGCGTCGTGGCCGCCCAGTATCTCCTTGCCCGCACGTGGCACCGCTACCCGCCGGGGACGGTGCACCTGGCCGTGGTCGACCCCGGGGTCGGCACCGCCCGGCGGGCGCTCGCGGCGAGCGCCCAGGGCCATCACTTCGTGGCGCCAGACAACGGACTGCTCACGCCAGTGTTCGACGCCGCGACCGTGGTCGAGCTTGCCGTCCCGGACGACGCCTCCGCCACGTTCCACGGGCGGGATGTCTTCGCGCCTGCCGCGGCCCGCCTCGCCCTGGGAGAGCCGCTGTCGAGCCTCGGCCCGCCGATCCCCGATCCGATGCACTCCCCGCTCCCCGCTCTCAGGGAGGACCAGGGGGGAGTGGTGGGTGAGGTCGTGTACATCGATCGCTTCGGGACCCTGATCACCAACATTCCGGCGACGGCCATCGCGGGGGCCGGCCTCATCACGATCGGCGGCGAGTTCACTGCGCCCGTGGGGCGTACGTTCAGAGACGTGGAGCTCGGTGCGCTGGTGGCGTTCGGTGGGTCGGGCGGAACGGTCGAGATCGCGGCCCGAGAGCGCTCGGCAGCGCAGGCGCTGGGGATGGGTGTGGGAGCGGAAGTGCGGGTGGGGGCGACTGAGACGCGGGGTGAGGTCGGGGGCTAGAAGCCTCCCTCCACCCACTCCACGTTCACGTCACCCAGCGCCGCCTTGATGTCGAGGCGGAGCTTCTGCTCGGCGCCGTCGTAGCCGTGGCTGACGTAGCGGGAGCCGTGCTTCACGAAGCCCGAGGCCTCGAAGCCCGCGAAGATGCGGTCGATGTCCACTTCGACGCCGAGGCCGATCGGCAGGCGCAGGTTCACCTCACCGAATCCCACGACGATCTTCACGCGGGTGTTCACCGCGCCATCCCACTGACCCGTGAAGTCCAGGGTGATGTCGCCCACCCCGCCGGCCACCTCGATGACCCGGCAGCGTGCGTTGCCGAGCTGCTCCAGCGTGAACTCGGCGGCGCCGGCGCCCACCTCGAGCCGATCGCACACGATGGGGTTGGGTTCGTCGAACGAGATCACGCTCTCGCTTGCACCGGTCTTGATCTCGGCCCGCTCGAGTGGGATGCCGCCCAGGTCAAGCTCCGCCCTGGCCGCGCCGAACTTGAGTTCGAGCGTGGTGGGCACCGAGCGGGAGAGCCCGACCGTCAGGTACTGCTCGGTGTCGTCGTAGTCGAGGTCGAGACCGCTCTCGACCTCAGGGGTCACGCCGAGGTATAGGCGGCCACGCCTGGCGTCGTACTCGATGCGTGGCTCGAAGTACTCGGCATCGTACAGAATGTCCGTGTGGTACAGTGCAGTGCCCTCGGCGGGATACAGGCGGAAGGTGCCGACCGCGAACTCGACCTCCACGCGCAGTCGCTCCTCACCGTGCACCCGGCGCGAGCCGGAAACCGACTGCCAGGTCTGCCCCGCGGCGAGGCTCGGCAGGACCAGCAGCGCTCCCACCGTGGCGATCGGAAGGAGGCGCCGGAGGCTCATGTGCCGGAGCGTGGTACGCGTCCGCGCTGGCGGGCCGACGGCACCGTATCGGAAGTCCAGAACTGCTCGTCCGTGAGCGCGAGATCGAGGCGCCGCACGAACGTGCCCTTGACGCCGCCCCGCGTGAGGATGGTGGCGCCGAACCCGGCGGTGGCGAGTACCCAGGTGATCGTCGCCGCGCTCACGACGGCGATCGGTCCAGCCACGGCGACGCGCCCGAGCAACACGGCGGGGAGCCAGATCGCCATCAGGCCCAGCAGCCCGTACACGATGTAGCGGTAGGTCCCCCACGTCTGGACCGCCTCGCCCCGCGCCATCTTGCGGCGCAGGTAGATCTCGCCGACCGTGCGCGCGACGGCAACGTAGCCGGCCACGACCGACAGGAAGAGGCCGAGCACGAATGCCAGCACGGCGAATGGAATCACCACGATCCCGATGACCGTGAGGGCCAGCCCCACCACCATCATCCCGAACGCCGGGAGGATCAGCGGCTGGGCGAAGAGCCCCGCCAGGAAGGAGCGCCCGAAGGAGTTCCACACCGTGTCGGCAACGGTCTCCAGCTGCCGCGGGGCGAAGAACAGCATGCCGAGGCCGAGGAACGCCATCCCGATGAACGTGGCCAACAAGCTCATGGCGTTGCCGACGACGCCTCCCACAAAGGAGGTTCCCTCCTGTACCAGCTCGTACCGCATGGGACTCGGCGCTGGGCGAGCCTCGACGCTGACCCGAGGGGCCGTGACGACGGCGACGCCCGAGGGCGCGAGAGCGATCTCGGCGCAGTCCTCGCACCCCTCCTCGGCGTGCCCCTGCTCCATCTCGATGGTGACCAGCTCGGGCAGCATGGCGTCGACCATCTCCAGGGCGGTCAGCACCTCCGCTATCACGGCGTAGGACGACTCCTCGGCCCCGGTGAGCTGGTCGGTCTCGATGCCCTGGAGCTCCGCCAACAGATCCTCGGTTTCCTGGGCGCGCGAGTTGGCCACGGCCTCGCGCACCGACTCTTCGAGGGCGCCACCCGGCTCGTACCGTCCCACCTCCACGCCGTTCAGGAGAACGCGACCGTGGATGAGCGTGAGTGAGAGCGTCTCTCCCCCCGCGATGTCGAACTCGAGCGTGACCGCCTCGTCCGAGCGGGTCGAGGAGTGCCCTACCACCTCCTGCGCCTGCAGCGCAGGCGCGGCGATGAAGAGCCCCGCGATGATCCAGCGCCTAATGCCTGTCATGGAGCGACGACCTCGTAGCACTCGCAGCACTCATGGTGCGGTACAGGCCCCACGCGCAGCTCGCGAGGAGCACCAGGTAGGCAACGACCGCGAGCATCACGGCCCGGGCGTTGGGGAGCAGTGCGCTCGCCATGGTGTTCACAGTTGAAACGATGTCCGAGATGAAGGCCGACACGGCCGCCCAGGCCACCGGGATGCCCACAGTCACGAGCCACCCCAGAAACGCCCCGATCTCCGCCGTATGGGCGGCGACCAGTGCGGTCAGGGCGATGATCGGAATCAGGCTGCCGAGCGCGAAGGCACCCACGATCAGCCACACCTGGCCCGTCTCGACCAGCTCGCCCCAATACCCCTCCACGCGCCGCAGCCACAACGGGTGGGGTCGCCATACGCGGGCCAGCACCCGGTTGTCGAACCCTGGGCCTGGCATCCACGCCGGCAGCGTGGAGAGCATCCGGTGGATTGCCGGATCCTCTTGCGCCGGTGTCAGTTCACTCATCGGACGGTCTTCCATCTCACACTCCCTTACGGACCGACGGGACTCGGGTTTCACTCCTTCAGGGGGGCCAGCGTCTCCTTCAGCTCGGCCCTGGCGCGGTGGATATAGGTCTTCACGGTGCCCAGCGGCAGATCGAGGGCCTCCGCGATCTCGTCGTACGGCCGGCCCTCGACATGTCGCATAATGATACAGGAGCGGTACTCCGGCCTGAGCCGCCCGATGGCCCGCTCAATCTGCGTGCCGATCTCGCGGGCCTCCAGCTCCTCCAGCGGTGACTCCGACCCGTCCCCCAGCTGCAGCGCGGTGGCCTCCACGCGATCGGGCGTCGTGGCGTCGGGCCGGCCCTCCAGCGAGAGGGTGTCCAGCTCCTTGCGCCGCAGGTGATCGATGGCGGCGTTGTTGGCGATCTTGAAGATCCAGGAGGAGAACTTGTACTCGGGCCGGTAGCGGTCGATCGCGTTGAGAACCTTGACGAACGTCTCCTGCGTGAGGTCCTCCGCCAGCTCCCGGTCGCGCACCATGCGGTAGATGAGCGAGAACACGGGGCGCTGATAGCGGCGGAGCAGCTCGCGGTACGCGGCCTCGGCGCCGTCGGTCGCCCACTCCACCACCTGCTGGTCGGTGGCGGCGGAGAGGTCAGGGGAGTAGTGCATCGGTGCCTATTGCTCTACGCCCGGGGGCCGCAGATGGTTTCATATTGCACCGTTCTTGCGGCAAGTTCAAGCGTACCAGTACCTTTCGCGCCTATGACCCTGACCCCCCCGGACGTGGGCACCCCGGGCAGCGAGACCAGACGATCGTACGTGCGGAGCATGTTTGCCGCCATCGCGCCGCGCTACGACCTGCTCAATCACCTGCTGAGCTTCAACATCGACCGGGACTGGCGCCGCCGGGCCGTCACCCGGCTGGAGTGGCGGGAGGCTCCCCAAGGTACCTATCTGGACCTCTGTGCCGGCACGCTCGACTTGGCGGCGGAGCTCGCCGGCCAGGAGGGGTTCGGGGGCAACGTGGTGGGCGCCGACTTCGTGGTCCCGATGCTCCAGCTCGGGAGAGGGAAGGCCGAGGCGCTGCGGCCGGTGGGAGCCGATGCGCTCGAGCTGCCGTTTCCCGACGCGACGTTTGACGGATGCACGATCGGGTTTGGCGTCCGCAACCTGGTCGACATCGACGCCGGCGTGGCCGAGATGGCCCGTGTGCTCAAGCCGGGGGCGCGGCTCGTAATCCTGGAGTTCTCCACCCCGACCGCGTGGCCGATGCGCCCGTTGTATCTGTTCTACTTCCGGCACATCCTCCCGCGAGTGGGGCGGGCGGTGTCGGGGCACGCGACGGCCTACACCTATCTGCCGGGCTCCGTGGAGGAGTTTGCCGAGCCGGCCGAGTTGCGCGGGACGATGGAGCGATACGGTTTCGCTGACGTGCGGCATGAGCCACTCACGTTGGGCATCGCGACGCTGCACTGGGGGAGTCGGAGATGACGATGGACAGCCTGCGTGAGTTCATCACTGCGTTGGAGCGGGCGGGCGAGTTGGTCCGCGTGACGCGGCCGGTGTCGGTGCAACTCGAGATCGCCGAGGTGGCCGACCGCTGCATGAAGAGCGCGGGTGGCGGGCCGGCGCTGCTGTTCGAGCAGCCGCTGTTGGCCGACGGCACCACGTCGGAGATCCCGGTGGGGATCAATCTGTTCGGCTCGATGCGGCGGATGGGCATGGCGCTCGGCGTGGACGACCTGGACGAGATCGGGCGGCGCATCGAGGAGTTGATCAAGCTCAAGGTACCCGAGGGCTGGCGCGAGAAGCTCGCCATGCTCCCCAAGGTGGCGGAGATCGCGAAGTACCCGCCGCGCACCGTGTCGGGCAAACCGGCGTGTCAGCAGGTCGTGCAGCGGGGAGATGAGATCGATCTCGGTCGGCTGCCCATCACGACGTGCTGGCCGGACGACGGCGGGCCCTACATCACGCTGCCCCAGGTGGTCACCCGCGACCCCAAGACCGGCGTGCGCAACGTTGGCATGTACCGAGTGCAGGTGCTGGAGCGGGACCTGCTCGCGATGCACTGGCAGCGCCACAAGGTGGGTGCTGCCCACTGGCGCGACATGGCCGCCCGGGGAGAGAAGATGGCGGTGGCGATCGCGTTGGGTGGGGACCCACCCTCGATCTACTCCGCGTCGGCCCCGCTGCCGCCCAACATCGACGAGTACATCTTCGCCGGCTTCCTGCGCCGCAAGCCGGTCGGCCTCTCCAAGGCGGTGACCAGCGATCTCCTGGTGCCGGCCGAAGCCGACATCGTGATCGAAGGCGTGATCGACCCGGCGGAGCCGCTCGTGCTGGAGGGACCGTTCGGCGACCACACGGGCTTCTACTCGCTGGCCGACGACTATCCGGCGGTGCACGTGACCGCGGTGACGATGCGGCGCGATCCGGTCTATCCCGCCACCATCGTGGGGCGGCCTCCGATGGAGGATTTCTACCTGGGGCACGCCACGGAGCGGATCTTCCTCCCGCTGCTGCGCCTGACCGTGCCGGAGATCGTGGACTACCACATGCCGGCCGCCGGCATCTTCCACAACCTCGTGTTTGTGAGCATCGACAAGCAGTACCCGGGCCAGGCGTGGAAAGTGATGAACGCCCTGTGGGGCATGGGGCTCATGTCCCTGGCCAAGGTGGTCGTGGTGCTCGACCGCGACGTGAACGTGCGCGACCCCGAGGAGGCGTGGTGGGTCGCGCTCAACCACATCGATCCCGAGCGCGACATCCGCTTCACCATGGGGCCCATCGACGTGCTGGACCACGCATCGCGCGCGTTCACTTACGGCTCCAAGATGGGCATCGACGCCACCACCAAGTGGAAGGAGGAGGGGTTCGACCGCGATTGGCCCGCCCGTATCGAGATGGATCCGGAGACGAAGGCCAGGGTCGACGCCATGTGGGGTGAGCTGGGGATCCGGCTCACACCGCGCCGCAACCCGTGAGCGTTCAACAGCCCGAGGGGCAGACGTTCGCCGGGGAGTCGCTGCTGCTCCGCTACGTCAACTTCGTCAAGCTCCCGCACACCGTCTTCGCGCTCCCGTTCGCGTTCCTGGGCGTCGTGTACGCGTCGTTCGGCGCGGCGATCACCCTGCGCCAGGTCGTGCTCGTGTTGGTGGCGTTCACCGCGGCGCGGTTTGCCGCGATGGGCTTCAACCGGGTCGTGGACCGGCACTACGACGCACGCAACCCCCGCACCAAGTACCGTGAGCTCCCCGCCGGTCGATTGACCTTGCCGCAGGCGGTGTTATCGGTCGTGCTGGCCTGCGCGGTGTTCGTGGGCGCGGCGGCGCTGCTCAACCGCCTGTGTCTCGCCTTGAGTCCCCTCGCGTTGGCGTGGATCCTGTTCTACAGCTACACGAAGCGCATCACGCCGCTGAGCCACCTGTGGCTCGGCCTGGGCCTGGGCATCGCGCCGGGCGCCGGCTACATCGCGGTGACGGGTGCCTGGAGCGATCCGTGGTGGACGCTGCCGGTGATCGCGCTGGCCGTGCTCGCGTGGGTCGGCGGGTTCGACATCTTCTACGCGTTGCCCGACGAGTCGTTCGACCGGGAGCACGGGCTCAAGAGCGCGGCGGTCTTGCTCGGCCAGCGGCGGGCCATTCTGCTGGCCAAGCTGCTGCACGGCGTGACCATCCTGGCGTTGGTGGGGTTCGGGATGGGGACCCAGTTCGAGATGATCTACTACGTCGGCGTGGCGCTGGCCGCCCTGCTCCTCGCGTGGGAGCATCAACTCGTGCGCCCGGGCGATCTGAGCCGCCTCGATGCGGCCTTCTTCCGGATGAACGGGATCATGAGCATTGTTGTGTTCCTGTTTGCCCTGGGGGATCGGTTGCGATGACCACGACGGGCTTGGGGGAGCGAGGAGCCGGAAACGGCAAGACCGGTCGGCGACCGAGGCGCCGCCGCGGGGACCCGTCGCGCAAGCCGGGGGTGGGCAAGAGCCGCCCAATCCCGAAGGCCCCCCCTCCCCCCGGGCCGCCTCGCCACCCGCATAAGGTCCCCACTCCCAACCGGAGAGGTCAATGAGCAGCGCCCCTTGGATCCTCGGCATTACCGGGGCCTCCGGCGGACCGTATGCGGTGCGCCTGCTGGAGGTTCTCGCACGGCACCAGGTGCCGCTCATGCTCGTGGTGTCGAGCCACGGCTGGCGCCTGCTGCAGATGGAGGCGGACGTCGGCTCGGAGGAGGAGCTGCGGGAGGCGACGGGCGGGCAGTGGTCCAGCATCACCGTGTACGACAACGCCGACCGCGGTGCCACACCGGCCTCGGGCTCCGCCCGCAGCGCCGGCATGGTCGTGTGTCCCTGCTCCATGGGAACGGTCTCGGCCATCGCCCGTGGCAACAGCCGGTCGCTCGTCGAGCGCGCCGCGGACGTGACCCTCAAGGAGCGCCGGCAGCTCATCCTGGTGCCCCGCGAGACGCCTCTGTCCCTCGTGCACCTGCGCAACCTCACGGCGGTGACCGAGGCGGGCGCCACGGTGATCCCGGCGGCCCCGGGCTTCTACCACCGGCCGCAGCAGGTGCAGGACCTAGTGGACTTCATCGTGCAGCGCGTACTGGACCACATGCAGGTGGACGCGGAGCTGGTGCCCCGCTGGGAGGGGTGAGCGGGTGCGCCTGGGCGTCATCTCCGATACCCACAACCATCTGCGCCCGGAGGTGTTCGAGGTCTTTTCGGAGGTGGATCACATTCTGCATGCGGGAGACATCGGCCGCCTCGACGTCATCACGGAGCTCGAGGCGCTGGCCCCCGTCACGGCCGTGTACGGCAACACCGACAGCTTCGACGTGCGCGGCACGTGCCCGCAGGTGGCCGAGGTCGAGTTGGATGGGTTCATCGTCGTGGTGACGCACGGCGACCAGTTCGGCTCGCCGGCGCCCGACCGGCTGGTCGAGGCGTTTCCCCACGCCGAGATCCTGGCGTATGGCCACACGCATCAGCCGCGGCTCGAGCTGGTGAACAAGACGGTGACGGTGATGAACCCGGGAGCGGCCGGCCCCGCCCGCTTCGGCCTCAGGCCGTCAGTGGGGATCATGGAGCTGGAGCCCGGTATCCCTCCCCGGGCCAGGTTGGTGGAGCTGTAGTCAGCCGGTCACCACCACCCACGCGAGGTAGATCGAGAACCCCACCAGTAGGAACACCCCCTCACGGCGCGACACCTTCCAGCGCGACCACATGATGGGGAGCAGGACCACGGTGAAGGCGAGGAGCACCCAGTTGTCCACGGCGCGGGAGACGTCGTGCACCCGGACCGGGAAGATCGTCGCAGTCACACCCAGGATGCCGAACAGGTTGAAGATGTTGGAGCCGATCACGTTGCCGAGGGCGATGTCCGGTTCCTGATGCCGTGCGGCCGCCACGCAGGTGGCCAGCTCCGGCAGGCTGGTGCCCATGGCCACGATCGTGAGGCCGATCACCCGCTCCTCCACGCCCAGCACGCGGGCACCCGTCACTGCGCCCAGCACGGAGAGCTCCGCCCCGATCGCCACCGCGATCAGGCCCAGAACGAGGAGCGAGATGTGGCGGCCCCAGGCGCGCGCTACACCCTCCTGCAGATGCGCCGCGCGCTTCACCTCGCGATCCATGGCGGCGGCCTCGGTCGTGCTGACACCGCGTCGGGCGTGATAGATCGTGTACAACACGAAGAGCAGGAGGCCGACCAAGAGCGCGATGCCTTCAACGTGTCCGACCATGCCGTTGAAGGCGGCCGCCAGCACGGCGAGTGTGGCCGCCAGCATGATCCAGTACTCGACCTTCAGGGTGTGCTTCCGCACCGGAATCGCCATCATTACGGCGGCCACGCCCAGGATGGCCCCGATGTTGAAGATGCTCGAGCCGATGATGTTGCCGTAGGCGATGTCGGTGGAGCCCCGCCAGGCCGCCCGGACGCTCACGGCGAGCTCGGGGAGGCTCGTTCCCAGGGCCACGACCGTGAGCGCGACGACGGCGGTGGAGACGCGAGCGAGGAGTGCCACGGCCGTCGCGCCCCGGACCAGGAGACTCCCCCCTAACAGCAACACGGCGAGGCCGGCACCCAGCTCGATGACCGCGAGGCCCACTTGGTGGATCATGGGTGCGACTCCTGAGAGTGCCGCTCCAGCCACTCCTCCAGACCCATCGTACGGCGCAGGGCCCTGGGGTGACGGCGGAACCAGGAGAGCAGCAACAGCGTCTCGTCGATCGCCGCCGTGGGGATGGGACCGGGCTCCGGATCGCCGCCGTCGTGCTCGGCGACGAGCGCGCGGAACGCCTCGATCTCGATGGGCGTGTGCGGAGCTGGCGCGGCCGCGCGCACCGTGGCCCGTCGAATGACGTAGGCGCGGTCATCACCGTAGATGCCGGGGTCGGTGTAGACGAAGCTCAGCGCCTCGAGCGCCGCCTGCGCTCTGGTGCAGGCGGACAGCAGCCAGGTGAGGGCGTCGAACTTGTCGCGGGACCAGGTGGCGCGCTCGAAGTCCTGGGCGTCGCTCGCGGCCGTCATGGCGGCGATGATCTTCTCGAGGGGCTCCACGGTTCGCCCCTCGATGAAGTCGACTGCGACGTGCACCCGGTCGCGATACGCGGGCTCCGTGACGAACCCTGCGCAAGGCGCGGTGCAGGTGCCGAGCTCGTGGCGCATGCAGGCCGCACGATGGGGTCCCGCGAACAGGTCCTGCTGGTCGGAGTAGGCCATCGGCATCGAGAGCGCGCAGTCCCGCAGGCCCAGCTGGTCGTTCAGCACCTTCACGCTCTCCTTGAGGCGGGCGACGCCCACGAACGGCCCGTAGTGCCGCACGTCGTCACCCCCTACGGTCCCGCCCACGTAGATCTTGGGAGCTGCCCCGCCCGAAATCTTGATGAAGCCCACGCGCCGGCGCCGGTTCATGCGCACGTTGAAGACCGGCCGGTAGCGGCGGATCTGGGCGAGCTCCGTCATGAGGGCCGCGAACTCCGAGGGCGTGTAGTCCCACCGGATGTCGGCGGCCGCATGGAGGATGCGGGCCGCCTTGTCCTCCGGGTAGTTGGCCCGAAAGTAGGAGAGGAGACGGCCCCTCAACCGCTTCGCCTTGCCCACGTACACCACGCGGCCCGAGGGATCGAGCATGCGGTACACCCCGGGCCGGTTCTCGGCGAGCGCCGAGACGCGGCGCTTGAGCATGTCGAGGTCGCCCAGTGGGAGGGCGAGCGCCTGGCTTACCGCCATCTCCCCTGTGCGCGCTGGCGCGAGCGAACCTGCCGGAGGTAGTGGTCGAGCGCGAGGAACTTCTCGTACACGATCACCGACTTGCGCTTCCGGCCCAACTCGGCGAGCAGTTCCCGCATCCGCCCGCGCCGCACGACATAGAAGCGGAACGTCTCGGCGAAGTCCTCCAGCGGGTGGTTCGAGGCGTAGGCGCTCACGTACCCCGACTTGGTCTTGCTGACGCGGCGGCGCTGCATGTCCACCCAGCTGTCATCGCGCACGCGGTAGGCCTTGTGCACCTCGCCGAACACGCGCTTGAACACGGGCGTCCCGGTCCATCCCCAGTGGTGGTACAGGAAGCTGTGTCCCGCCTCGTGGCAGATGAGGCCGACCAGAGTGGTCCAGGGAATCTCGTCTCGTCCCCGGGCCTTCACCACGTAATCCCAATCGATCTCGATGATCTTGGGAAACTTGGGATCGACGCCGGACACGCCGGGGCGGAGCACCACGCGGTAGTTCCAGTCCTTGATGCGCGAGGCGCGCAGCAGTTCCCCCACGCGCCGCAACGCTCGGGGAATGAGGTCCTGGCCGGTTGGGTCGCCCCCGCACCAGGGGCAGGTTTTCATCCAGTCGTTCACACCGCGGCGGCAGTGCGGACAGGGCCCGTCGTATCCTTCGTCCTCCCACTCCTGCTCCTCGCCGCACCAGGGGCAGTGCGGCATGGGCGACTGCACCCCGCCGCCGCATCCCCAATCGCAGCGAGCGTCGAACCGGAAGCCCTTGGGAGCCTTCATCGGCTGCTCCGCGGAGTATCCCTCCTCGTAGATATCCGTGCCGCACCAGGGGCAGTAGCTGTAGTAGTCCGACACCACCCAGCCGCACTTGTAGCACTCCGCTTCGGTGACGGGCGGATCGTCGCGCCACACGTGTGTGCGGCCGCACCAGGGACAGTGGGGCCAGAACCGCCTGAGCTCCTGGCCGCACACACAGCGCAGCTCGGGGCGTGGGGTGGGGTGGCGGGTCTTCCGCCTACGAGTGGGACTCATACCGGGCGACGGCCTCCTGCACGATGCGGTCGATGAACGCGTAGTAATCCATGCCGGCCTTCTCAGCTGCGTTGGCGGTGTCGTGCCCGAAGGAGATGAACGGGTTGGCGTTGACCTCCACAACATACGCATCGTCATCGGGCGTGAGCCGCACGTCCACCCGGGCGTAGTCCCGCAGCCAGAGGGCGCGGCAGGTAGTGCGGCAGGTCTCCTCGATGCGCTCCTGCGCCGTCTGCGACAGTGGGCGGGCAAACACGTTCTTGATCCCCTTGCGCTCGCGATACGGCACGTCCCACTTGGCCGCCTTGGTGGCGATGCGCTCCTCGGTCCGAGTCTTGTCCTTGTCGAACACCATCTCGATGATGGGGAGGATCTCGAGGTCGATCCCGTTCCCCAGGACGCTCACGTACAACTCCCGGCCCTCCACGAACTCCTCGGCGATGGCGGGTTGGTGGAAGGTCTCGTGGATGAAGTGGACGCGCTCCTTGAGCCCATCGAGGTCCTGCACCACGGAGGCCTGGGCGATGCCCTCCGAGGCGTCCTCCTGCAATGGCTTCACGATCAGCGGGAATGCCAGCTCGGGCGCGTCGGCCACCTCCTCCGTGCGACGGTACGTCACGAACCGCGGCACCTTCAACCCGTGCCAGGCCAGCACCTTCTTGCTCATCGCCTTGTTGCGGGTGGTGAGCAGGGCGATGGGCGGTGACCCCGTGTAGTGGTACCCCTCCGCTTCGAGCAGGGCGGGGAAGATGTAGTCCAGCCGCGAGCGCTGGTGGAAGCCCTCAGCACAATTGAACACGAGGCTCGGTTTGAACTCGGCAAGCCGCTCGAACATGTGGTGCAAGTCGTCGTGCACGCCCACGAGCTGGACCTCGTGGTCGTAGGCCATGAGGGCTTCCGCCACCTCGTACTCCGGCTCGTCGACCTCGGCCTGGACCTCACTCTTGAAGTCTTCGTCTTCCCACCCGTCGTTTGGCGTGTCGAATACGACGGCGATCTTCATCGCGGCTTCCCCTGGCAGCGCCAGCAGAACGTGGTGGCGCGCCCGTCGATCTCGTGCGTGGTCACGAGCTGCGCACCGCAGCGGCGGCACGGCTCCCCACCGCGCCCGTACACCTGCAGCAGATCCTGGTACGAGCCGGATTGTCCGGTCCCGGTGCGGTAATCCCGCACCGTCGTTCCCTGCGCGGCGATCGCCTCCTCCAGCACGTCCCGTACGTGTCGGTACAGCCGGTCGAGCTCCGCGCGCGTCAGCCGGTGGGCGGGCCGCGAGGGATCGATCTGCGCTCGGAACAGGGCCTCGTTCGCGTAGATGTTGCCCACCCCGGCCAGGCGTCGCTGGTCCATGAGCGCCTTCTTGATCGCCTGCCGGGTGGCCGCCATCTGGGTGCGGAACCGGTCGGCGTCGAAGTCGGCTGCCAGCGGCTCGGGACCGATGCGCGCAGTATAGGACTGCCACCCGCGTTCGTCCAAGAGCCAGATCGTGCCCAGGCGCCGCACGTCGCGATACACGAGTCTCGCTCCGCCGCCGATGCCCGCCTCGAGGACGGCGTAGCGGCGTTGCTCCGCCGTGAGGCGACGCTCGTAGATGAGGAGGTTGCCGGTCATGCGGGGCTGAATGACGAGCCGCTCGCCGCTGGCCAGGAGCACGACCACGTGCTTCGCGCGCCGATCCACGGCCGCAATGCGGTTGCGGTCGAGGGTGCGGATCAGCCGCTGACGGCTGACTTTGCGGAGGACGTGGCGGTGGTGGAGGCGGGGAGTGGTGAGCTTGCGACCGGCGAGCATGGGCCGCAGGTCGCGCACGATCGTTTCGACCTCAGGCAGCTCCGGCACGCGCTACCTCGCGCCACGCGATGTCGCGGCGGAACTGGCGGCCCTCGAAGGTGATGCTCTCGGCGAGCGCCCGGCTCCGCTCGGCGGCTTCGACCACGTCCCGCCCGAGGCCGGTGGCGTTCAGCACGCGCCCGCCCGCGGCGCGCAGCACCCCTCCGTCGTCGACCGCCGTACCCGCGTGGAACAGAATTGTGTGCTGGGGTGGTCGATCAGGCAGGCCGATCTCCTGGCCCTTCACGGGGGACGCCGGATACCCCGGCGTCGCGAGCACGGTGGTTACCGCAGCCTGCCTCGCTGCGCAGTAGGTGACCGGCGGCTTCCAGGCTTCGCCCGCCCCGATGCTCCACAATTGCTCGGTGAGATCGAGGTCGGCCGCCGGGAGCACCACCTGCGCCTCGGGGTCGCCGAAGCGGCAGTTGAACTCCAGCACCTTGGCGTGCCCGGTGTCGTCCACCATGAGGCCGGCGTAGAGCACTCCGCGATAGGGTGTCCCTCGATTGGCGAGCTCGGCGAGCACGGGCCGAATGATGTCTCGGTCGGCGCGCTCGAGCAGCGCCCGCTGGGCGATCGAGACCGGCGTGTACGCCCCCATCCCCCCCGTGTTCGGACCGGTGTCGCCCTCGCCGATTCGCTTATGGTCTTGAGAAGCCGGGAGCAGCATCACCTGCTCGCCGTCGGTGAGGGCCAGGATCGACAGCTCCTCGCCGGTGAGGAACTCCTCCACGACGACGAGCTTGCCCGCGTCCCCGAACTTGCCGCCGAACATCTCACGCGCCGCCGTGACAGCTTCCTCGCGAGTGCTGCACACGATGGCGCCCTTGCCGGCGGCGAGCCCCGACGCCTTCACCAGCAGCGGCTCGGCGTGGGAAGCGATGTAGTCCAGCGCCTTGTGCTGGTCGGCGAAGGTCTCGCTCCCCGCCGTCGGCACGCCGGCGGCGAAGATAATCTCCTTGGCGTAGGCCTTGGAGGCCTCGATCTGCGCCGCCTCGGCGGTGGGCCCAAAAGCCTTGAGGCCCGCCTGGGCCAGGTCGTCCACTAGACCCGCCGCGAGCGGGGCCTCGGGGCCGATGACGGTGAGATCGATGCCGTGCTCCCGCACGGCGTCCACGATGCCGGCGTGGTCGGTCACCTTGATCGGCAGGTTGGTGCCGAGCTCGGCGGTGCCGGGATTGCCCGGGGCGCAAAAGACAGCGGCGGAACGGCACAGCGCCCAACAGAGGACGTGTTCCCGACCGCCGCCTCCGACGACGAGGACCTTCACTACTCGTCCTTGCCCTTGCCCTTGAACGCGTCGGTGAACGCCGAGGCCGCCTTCTTGGCAGCGTCGGTCATCTGCGAGACCGTGTGCTTCGCCTCTTCAGCGTAGTGCTTCGCGGCGTCAGTGATGTCGCTGGTGAGGGGGCGCTCCTGCTCCTCCTCGCCCCGGTGCGTGAACTCCCCATCCAGTACGCGCTGGTAGGACCCGTCCTCGATCCAGCGCTCGAGCTCGGCCGCCCGCAACGTGTGGAACGGATGGGTGTGGCCCAGCATGTTCAGGATCTTGTAGATGGCGTCGATGGGGCCACCCATGTCTTCGTACTCCCGGGCCTGCTCCATGAACGTCTGCAGGTCCGTCTCACTCATGTCGCCGCCGCCGGCGAGCTTGAGGAAGACCTGCATCGAGGCGACGGGATCCTGGCTGGCGAGGAGCCCAGCCCGGTCGGACGAGAGCTCGCTCTTCCGATACCACTCCAGCAGGGCCAGCTTGATCGGCAGCAGCACGACCCCCGCCAGGAACGGCAGGTTCTGGAACCCAAGCGTCAGAATGAGGATCGTGACGGTGCGGTAGAGCGCGTGACCGCTCATGATGTGGCCCAGTTCATGCCCCAGCAGCACCCGCATCTCATCGTCGTCCAGCAGCGTCACCGCCCCGGAGTTCAGCACGATGAAGGGGTGATCTACCCCGAACGCGCCGGCGTTCACCAGGGGCGTTTGGGAGACGAACAGCTCGGGCTGCTCCGGCCAGTCCATGGTGGCCGAGACCTCGGTCATCAGGGCGTGGAGCTTGGGGAACTGCTTCGGCCCCACGCGCACGGCGTTGGCCTGGAAGATGAGGCGGATCCCGCGCTCACCGAAGAAGCCCACGATCTTCTTTACTGCCTCGTTGAACCCGGGCACGGCCCGGACGGCCTGCAGGGCGGCACGATCGGCGGGGTGCTCCCACGTCACCGCCGCGATATTCTCGAGCACCTTCCGCGGCCTGGCCGACGGGACGCCTGTACCATCTGTCATTGCTGCCTCCGAAGTGAACGACTGACCGGCATCGTTGGGACGCTAGACCGTACGCAGGCCACCCGGGCCGGTTTCACCGGGCCAACGCCTGGTCGAGGTCCGCGACGAGGTCGTCCGTGTCCTCGATCCCGACCGAGAGCCGGACGAGGCCATCGGTGAGGCCCATCTCCTCCCGCATCGCCTGCGGCACGCTGGCGTGGGTCATGGTCGCCGGGTGGCCGATCAGGCTCTCGACCCCGCCCAAGGACTCCGCCAGAACGAAGAGCTTGGTCCCTTCTACTACGTTCTTGGCCCGCTTCAAGGATCCCAGCTCGAGAGAGATCATCCCGCCGAACCCCTCCATCTGGCGGCAGGCCAGCTCGTACTGCGGGTGGTCGGGGAGCCCGGGGTAGTAGACCCGCTCCACCCTGGGGTGCTCCGCCAGCCACTGGGCAATGCGCCGGCCCGAGCGGTCGTGCTGGGCCATCCGCACGGCCAGCGTCTTGGTGCCCCGCAGGGTGAGCCAGCAATCGAGGGGGCCCGGGACCGCCCCGGCAGCGTTCTGGATGAACGCCAGCTGCTCTGCCAGATCGTCCCGCGTCGTGACCACCACGCCCCCCACCATGTCGCTGTGGCCGTTGAGATACTTGGTCGTGGAGTGCACTACGAGCTCGGCCCCCAGCTCGATCGGCCGCTGGAACACCGGCGTCGCAAACGTGTTGTCCACCGCCAGCACCGCTCCGCGGCCGCGCGCGAGCTCGGCTGCCGCCGCCAGGTCCGTGAGGTGCATCATCGGGTTGGTGGGGGTCTCCACGAAGATCAGCTTCGTGGCGTCGGTCAGCGCCGCTTCGATGTTGGTGACCTCGCGCGTGTCCACGAACGAGAACACCAACCCCAGCCGCTCGAGGATGTGGGTCATGAGGCGGTGGGTCCCGCCGTACACGTTCTCCCCGCAGATCACGTGGTCGCCGGCCGAGAGCAGCTTGAGTATCGCATCGGTGGCTGCCAGCCCGGAGGCGTAGGCGAAGCCGTGCGTCGCCCCCTCCAGTGCCGCCACATTCCGCTCCAGCGCGTCGCGCGTCGGGTTGCGGGTGCGGGCATACTCGAAGCCCTTGTGCTTCCCGAGCGCAGGCTGCACGTAGGTCGACGTCTGATAGATGGGGGTCATGATTGCGCCGGCGGGATCGTCCTCGGGCCGCTGTCCCGCATGCACGGCGCGGGTGGCAAGTCGAGACTCGAGGTCGTCCTGGTATACGCGTGTCATGGAATGCTCGTTCCGAGCGCATCGGAACCTAAACCGACCGTCCGCGGTTCGGCTAGGCCACGCGCAGCCGCCGCCGCTGTTAGAATACGCTGATGGTCGACACCATGATGCGGAGCGTTTCCGGCGTGCGGGGGATCGTGGGCAGCGATCTCACCGCGGATCTCGTGTCGCGCTATGCGGCGGCGTTCGGGGAACTCGTCGCGACCCCGGACCGGGGTGCGGTGGTGTTGGCGCGCGACTCGCGAGCGTCCGGTCCGATGTTCGCGGAAGCGGCGCGGGACGCATTGTGCCAGGTCGGGGTGGACGTCATCGACTGCGGGCTGATCCCCACGCCCACGGCCCAACTCGCGGTGGAGCACCACCGCGCGGCGGGAGGGATCATCATCACCGCGAGTCACAATCCCATCGAGTGGAATGCGCTGAAATTCGTGGGGAGCGACGGGCTCTTTCTCGATCGGGAGACGATGGCCGGGCTCTTCACGTTGGTGGACACCGGGACGCCCGCGCAGGCGGTCCACCCCGGGGGCGCGGTCGCCACCGATACCGAGGCGGTGGCCCGGCACATCGAGGCGGTGCTGGCACTGCCCTACGTGGATGCGGGGCGAATCGGCGAGCGGGGTCTCACGGTCGTGCTGGACTGCGTGCGGGGTGCAGGCGGCGTGATCATGCCTCAGCTGCTCGAGCGGTTGGGCTGTGAGGTGATCGGCATCGACCTGGAGCCCGACGGGGAGTTCCCCAGGGCGCCGGAGCCCGTGCCGGAGCACCTTGGAGCGCTGGGCGCGGCAGTACGGGAAGCGGGAGCGGATCTCGGCATGGCCGTGGATCCGGATGGCGACCGCATGGCGCTGGTCGATGAGACCGGGCATGCGATCGGTGAGGACTACACCCTGGCCCTGGCCGTCCAAGCCGTGCTGGAGCAGAAGGTCGGGCCCGTGGCCGTGAACCTCTCGACGTCGCTCGTGGTGGACGATGTGGCCCGCGCATTCGGTGTCGAGGTCAGGCGGGCGCCGGTGGGCGAGGCCCACGTCGCCCGGGCGATGCAACAGGTGGGGGCGGTGATTGGGGGCGAGGGGAACGGCGGGGTGATGCTGCCGGAGCTCCACCTGGGTCGCGACGCGCCGGTGGCGGCGGCCCTGATCCTCGACCTGCTCGCCCGCAGCGGCGGGCTCGTGCGGGGGTTGGTGGAAGCGCGGCCCTGTTATACCATCGTCAAGGCGAAGGCGCCGCGCGGCGGCGACTTGGCGGCAGCGTACGCCACGCTCGAAAGCGACTTGAGCGGCGCGGTGCCCGATCGCCAGGACGGGCTGCGGCTCGGCTGGCCCGACCGCTGGCTGCACGTCCGGCCGTCCGGCACGGAGCCCATCGTGCGGTTGATCGCCGAGGCGCCGACGGCCGAGGCCGCCGAGGAGCTGGTCGCGGCGGCGCGCGCACTTCTTTCCCAGGAGTAGTTCGTTTTATGTGCGGAATCGTTGGGTACATCGGCAAGCGAGACGCGGCGCCCCTCCTACTGGACGGCGTGCAACGCCTCGAGTACCGAGGGTACGACTCGGCGGGCCTCGCCGTCATCGAGAACGGGCTGCTCGTGGTGGAGAAGGTGGCGGGGCGCATCACCGACCTGCAGACGCACCTCGGTGAGCGCCTGCCCAAGGGCGCGGTCGGCCTGGCGCACACGCGCTGG
Source organism: Gemmatimonadota bacterium (assembly GCA_039592335.1). Taxonomy (GTDB): domain Bacteria; phylum Gemmatimonadota; class Gemmatimonadetes; order Gemmatimonadales; family GWC2-71-9; genus WVYX01. The sequence goes on from JBDHBX010000002.1 coordinate 72,768, forward strand.
GCGACGCACGGCGTCCCCAACGACGACAACGCCCACCCGCACATCGACTGTGGCGGTACGCTGGCGATCGTCCACAACGGCATCATCGAGAACGCCAACTCCCTCAGGGAGTGGCTCGGAGAGAAGGGACACCAGTTCCGGTCGGATACGGACACCGAGGTGCTGGCCCACCTGATCGAGCAGTTCCTCAACGGCTCCCTGGTCGAGGCCGTCTCCGCCGCGCTGGATCACGTCGAGGGTGCGTACGGGATCGCGGTGATCTCCACCGCGGAGCCGGACACCCTGGTGGCGGCACGGTTCGGCTCGCCGCTCCTGGTCGGGCTGGGCGAGGGTGAGCACTTCGTGGCCTCGGACGCCGCGGCCCTGCTGGAGCACACCCGCGAGGTGGTCTATCTGGATGACGGCGAGATGGCGGTGGTGCAGAGCGACGGGTACGAGATCACCGATCTCAAGGTCCAGCACGTGGACAAGCTGGTCACGACGCTGGAATGGGACCTCGAGAAGATCGAGAAGGGCGGCCACCCCCACTTCATGCTGAAGGAGATCATGGAGCAGTCGGAGAGCATCCGGAACGCCCTGCGCGGACATCTCCTAGAGGAGGAGGGCACGGCGAAGCTCTCCGGGATCAACCTCGAGGACGAGGAGCTGCTCGAATTCGACCGGATCGTGATCACGGCCTGCGGTACGTCGTGGCACGCCGCGCTGATCGGGGAGTACATGCTCGAGGAGCTCGCCCGCGTGCCGGTGGAGGTGGAATACGCCTCCGAGTTCCGCTACCGCAATCCCACCGTGGACGAGAACACGCTGGTCATCGCGATCTCGCAGAGCGGGGAGACGGCCGACACGCTGGCCGCGATTCGGGAGGCGAAGCAGCGAGGAGCGCGCACGATCGGCATCGTGAACGTGGTAGGCAGCTCGATCGCGCGGGAGGTGGACGGTGGGACGTACCTGCACGCCGGTCCCGAGATCGGTGTGGCGAGCACGAAGGCCTTCACCTGCCAGGTAGTGGTGCTGGCCCTGCTTACGCTCCGCATCGGGCGGCTGCGCTCGCTCTCGGTGCTCCAGGGCCGGGAGATCGTGCAGGCGCTGCAGCGGCTGCCGGATCAGGTGGAGGAGGTGCTGGCGCAGGCGGAGCGGGTCAAGCAGGTGGCCGAGACCTTCATGCGGGCGCAGAACGCGCTGTATCTCGGGCGGGGCTACAACTTTCCGGTGGCGCTGGAGGGCGCGCTCAAGCTCAAGGAGATCTCCTACATCCACGCCGAAGGCTATCCTGCCGCCGAGATGAAGCACGGGCCGATCGCTCTCATCGACGACATGATGCCGGTCGTCTTCATTGCACCCAAGGACGCCGTCCACCGCAAGATCATCTCCAACATCGAAGAGGTGAAGGCGCGGCGCGGACGGGTGCTCGCGGTGGTGACGGAGGGCGACGACGAGATCACCGAGCTGGCAGACTACGTCATCACCATCCCCGAGACCATCGATCCGCTCACGCCGGTGCTGAGCGTGCTGCCGCTCCAGCTGTTCGCCTACTTCACGGCTGTGCGCCGCGGCTGCGACGTGGACCAGCCGCGCAATCTCGCCAAGTCGGTGACCGTGGAGTGAGGGTCGTCCTCCAACGGGTCAGTCGCGCCTCGGTCAGCGTTGGAAGCCGCGTCGTCGGAGAGATCGGACGCGGCTTCTTGGCGCTTGCAGGGTTCGGCCGGTCCGACGGTGATGAGCAGCTCGAGTGGATGGCCGACAAGATCGTCGGACTGCGTCTCTTTGCCGACGGCGAGGGGAAGATGAACTTGGGTCTCGCTGACGTGGACGGCGCCGTGCTGGTGGTGTCGCAGTTCACACTGTACGGTGACGCGCGCAAGGGACGCCGTCCCTCGTTCGTGGCCGCGGCAGCGCCGGAGCAAGCGGAGCCCCTCTACGAGCGGTTCGCAGCGGCCCTGGCCCGGCACGGCGTCCACGTGGAGACGGGCGAGTTCGGTGCCCTGATGGAAGTGTCCCTCGTGAACGACGGTCCCGTCACGCTCCTGCTCGAGCGATGATCACACTCGCCTCCAGCTCACCCCGCCGCACGCAGCTGCTCGACATGCTGGGCATCGCGCACGAGGTGATTCCCGCCGACGTGGACGAGCGCCCGCGCGCCGGCGAGGAGCCCAAAACGATGGCGGTGCGGCTTGCCACCGAGAAGGCGCGCGCCGTGTGGGAGCGCCATCCCGAGCGGTCCGTGCTGGCGGCCGATACCGTGGTGGTGATCGACGGTGAGATCCTGGGCAAGCCGGAAAGCCCCGCCGAGGCCGAGCGCATGCTGGCGACCCTGGCGGGACGCGAGCATCGGGTGATCACGGCGGTCGCCCTCGCACAGCCCACCGGCGAGATCCTGCAGCAGTGCGACGTGACGCGCGTGTGGTTCCGCTCGCTGACGCCGGAGGCTATCGGGGCGTACGTCGCCACCGGCGAGCCGCTCGACAAGGCGGGGAGCTACGGGGTGCAGGGTGTGGGTGCGGTGTTGGTGGAGCGCGTGGAAGGGGACTTCTTCGGGGTGATGGGACTGCCCTTGCGCCTCGTCGTGTCCCTGCTCGAAACGGCCGGGATGCCCTATCGCTTCACACGATAGACCGGGACCGCCTGCGCCTTTCCCTTGAGGTCGAGCGGCTCGAGGGACTCCACTTCGGGCGGGTTCTTCAGGGTCTTGTAGAACGGCTCGGAGATCAGGATCTCCCCGGCGGACGCCTTGGAGCAGAGTCGCGAGGCGGTGTTCACCGCGTCGCCGATCACTGTGTACTCCAGTCGCCGGTCGCTGCCGATGTTGCCGGCGAACACCTCACCGAAGTTGATCCCGATCCCGATCTCGACCTGCGTGCGGCCGTCCTTGGCCCACTTCTCGTTCAGTTCGGTGAGCGTTTCCTGCTGCTGCATGGCAGCCCGGATCGCACGGTCGGCATCGTCGTCGTGCGCGATGGGCGCGCCCCACAGAGCCATGATCGCGTCGCCCATGAACTTGTCGAGGGTGCCGCCGTGCTCGAACACGATCTCCACCATCTCGGTGAAGTACTCGGTGAGCAGGGTGGCGATCTCGTCGGGGGTCATGTTCTCCGACATGGAGGTGAAGCCGCGAATGTCGCTGAAGAACACGACGACGGGCCGCTTGGCGCCGCCCAGTTGCACCTGCTCCACCTGGTTGGCGATCTGTTCCGCCAGGTCGGGGGCGAAGTACCGCTGGAAGTTGGAAAGCACGACCGCTTCACGCTGGATGCGCTCCGTGAGCTGGCTGTTCTCGATCGCCACGGCCGCGATGCCGGAGAACGCGATGAGGAACTCCAGATCCTCGTCCCCGAAGGAGTTGGTGGCGGTCATGTTGTCCACGTAGATAATGCCGAGGACAGTGCCCTCGCTCCCCATGAGCGGCGTGCACATCGCGCTGCGCACGCTCTGCATCACGATGGACTTGCCCTTGAACCGGTCATCTGCCGCGGCGTTGTCGGTGAGGATGGCGAGTCGCTCGTCCACCGCCCGCCGCGCGATGGACTGCGGAACGCGCGCTCCGCCGCCGTCGCCCAGCCGGTTCTGGGACACGCGCGGCACCAGGTCGTCGTCTTTCCCCTCCAGCATGAGGATGGAGACGCGGTCTACGTTCATCACCTTGAAGGTGATGTCCACGACCTTCTCGAGCAGCCGGTCCACGTCCTGCTGCTTGGAGAGCTCCTTGGAGATGTCGAGCAGCAGGGAGAGCTTCTCTGCCTGGCGTTCGTCGACCGACTCGCTCTCGAGTTTGAGCTGCGACGCCGAACTGCGCCGCTGCGTGGTCGCCTTCTCCTTGAGTTCTCCCGAATCCTCGAGCGCCACCTGGCGCACTATGGTCGCTTCGGGAGGCGGAGGGCGCTGCGCGAAGCCGTCGCCGGTGGGGATCGCGGGGCGGGTGGGAAGCGGCGTCACCTCCTGCACCTTGAAGGCGACCTTGCCGAACGTCACGACGTCGCCGTCGCCCACCACCGTGTCCGACACCTTGGTGCCGTTGACGAACGTCCCGTTGCTGGATCCGAGGTCGTGGACGCGCACGCCGCCGTCGGAGAGTGACACCTCCGCGTGCCGGCGCGACACGGTGGGGTCGTAGATCGGCATGTCACTGGTGACCGCACGACCGACCACGAGCGTGCGCGGCTGCGTCAGATCGATGGTCAGGTCACCAGTAGTGCTCAAGAGCTTGAACGCGCTCAATCCACAACTCCTTTACTGGCGGTAAGATGCGTTCGCTAGCGACCGCTCGCCAGGGCGAGCGCCCGCAGCACGGCCCCCGCCTTGTCCTCCGTCTCCACGTACTCACGGTGTGGATCGCTGTCGGCCACGATCCCGGCGCCGGCCTGCACGTGGGCGCGTCCGTTCCGCAGGATGGCGGTCCGGATCGCGATCGCCGTGTCCAGCGTGGTCGCGCCCCATCCGATGTACCCAACGGCGCCGGCATATGGTCCGCGGCGCGTCGGCTCGAGCGCGTCCAGGATCTCCATGGCGCGCACCTTGGGGGCACCCGACACCGTGCCGGCGGGGAAGCACGCCCGTAGCGCGTCCACCGCGTCGAGCTCGGGTCGCAGGTGGCCGCGCACCTCGCTCACGATGTGCTGCACGTGGGAGTAGCGCTCGATGGCCTTGTCGACCGTGACGCGCACCGAGCCAAACTGGGCCACCCGACCCACGTCGTTGCGTCCCAGGTCCACCAGCATCGCGTGCTCGGCCAGCTCCTTCTCGTCGGCCAGGAGTTCCTCGGACAGCGTGGCATCTTCGTCGGGGTTGGCGCCGCGGGGCCGCGTACCGGCGATCGGCCGCACGGTGATTTCCCCGTCCTCCACCCGGACCAGCACCTCTGGAGAGCTGCCGACGATGTGCAGGTCGTCGAGGGTGAGGGCATACAGGTACGGCGCGGGGTTGAGCATCCGCAGGGAGCGATAGACGTCGAGCGGCGGTACGGCGCACGGCACGTCCTGGCGCCGCGACAGCACGACCTGGAAGGCGTCGCCCTCCCGAATATGGTCCTTGATGCGGGCGACGTCGCGCTCGAACGCCGCTCGGCTGTACGGTGTCTCGGGCTTTGCGAGGTCGCCGCCCTCGATGGCGAGGGGAGCCAGGACGGGCGGCGACGCCAGTCGGCCCAACGTGCCGTCGATGCGCTCGCTGGCCCGGTCGTATTCCCGCAAGAGCGCCGCGCGCTCTGCGCCCTCGGCGACGTGCGTGTTGGCCACCACGATCGCACGCGCGAATGCGTTGTCGATGATGACCAGGGTGTCGGCGATCATGAAGGCCGCGTCGGGCAGGTTCAGGTCGTCCCTCGGGCCCCCCGGCAGTCGCTCGATGGCACGCACCGCGTCATAGCTCAGGAAGCCCACGGCGCCGCCGGTGAAGCGGGGCAGCCCGGGGATGGCGACCGGCCTGAGGGTCCGGAGCCGCTTGGCGATGTCGGCCAGGGGATCCACGGCCTCGCCCCCTGACTCCCAGCCGCCGCTCGGGGTCCAGCACTCCACCGCGCCCCGCCGGTAGCGCCGCACCTCGCTCGGCTCGGTACCCAGGAAGGTGTAACGCGCCCACCGCTCGCCTCCCACCAGGGACTCCAGCAGGAACCCGAACGGCGGGCGGGAGAGGGCCGCGAAGGCGGACACGGGTGTGAGCGTGTCGGCCGAGAGCTCCCGCATCACCGGCACGACCCCACCCCCGGCGGCCAACTCGCGGTACCGCTCGAACGAGGTGGTCCGCGTCATCGCGGGGCTGCGACCACGTAGGTGCCCGGCTCGGCGATCGGCCCGGTGACGGCGTCGGCGCCGTCGAACGCGGAGCCGCTGACCCGGCGCCACCGCCCGGGGGTGATCTCGAACCACAACGCGAGCGCGTCGGCGTACTCTGAGCGCGAGGCGTAGGTTGCGGAACCGTCGGCCACGGAAAGATCGCCGTACCGGGCGAAAGAGAACGTGGCTGCGGGTCGCGCCGACGTGAACTCCATGCCGCTGGGCGAGAGGACGAGGCCGTAGGCTCCCGAGCGTGGCTGTGCCGTGACCAACACCGAATCGTCGGCCGCCACGGGCTGGTCATTCATGCTGCGGAGCGAGCCACTCGGGAAGCGTAGCTCCAGGTAGAAGGTGTTGGAGGCATCGGCGTGCAGCAGGCGGCGCACCGTCGTCGCGTTGTTCGGTACGAAGAAGCTGGACTGCGACACGGCCGGCGTGCCCGCTTGCGTCGGAAGGACCAGCAACTCTTGGGTCGAGAGCGTGGCGTCCTCGACCGGACCCAGGTCGCCGCACGCGACCGCCCCGAGCAGTACGCTTGCCGCTGTCACCAGGCGCCGTGATATTGCGCGGTGATGTCTCTTCCGCGCCTCGCCCTCGGCGTGCTCCTCGCGCTCACCCCCGTTCAGCTGCTGGCTCAAGAGTGGAACAGCCCGCAGACCGTCACGCTCGTGGCGCGCGGGGTCGCGCGGCACACGCAACGACAGGCCGACAGTTCGCTCCTGGACTACCGAGTACGGGCGCATGGATTCGTCTTCTTCCTGGGACAGCTCGGTGAGGGGCTCGCGGAGCCACCGAGGCTGATCAAGTCCGACGAGCTGGTGCTGGAAGTGTACTGGAAGGCTCCAGATCGCAGCAAGCAGCGGATCGTCGGCTGGCGGGACCGCAAGGACCTCCCCACCGACATCGAGTACCACCGGGACCACCTGGGGATTGTGCAGAACATGTTCGGCGCCCGCATCCGCATGGGCCATGGGGACGAGGTGCGGGACGTGCCGCACCCGCTGGCGCAGGAGGGCCCCGGGCTGTACGACTACGCGCTCGCCGACTCGCTGTCGCTGCGCCTGCCCCAACGCGAGGTGCGCGTGTACGAGGTGTTGGTCCGGCCCAGGGACTTCGCCGCGCCGCGCGTCGTGGGGAATCTCTACTTCGACATGGACACCGCCGAGCTGGTGTTCTTCCGCTTCAGCTTCACCCGCAACGCCTACCTCGACGACACCCTGGAGGATATCACGGTCGTGCTGGAGAACGGCCTGTGGGAGGGTCGATACTGGCTGCCCCGTCGTCAGGAGATCGAGATCCGCCGGCGCACCAAGTTCCTGGACCTCCCGGCGCGGGGGATCATCCGCGGGCGCTGGGAGATCGAGGAGTACCAGTTCAATGTCGGGCTGGCGGACGACCTGTTCCTGGGCCCGGAGATCGTGGCGGCGCCGGAGGCGGTGCGGGACACGTTCACGTGGGACGTGCCGCTCGACGCCGCCATCCGGGAGGTGGCTGGGCCGGTCATGACCTTCGATCTGGAAGAGGTGCGGGGACAGGTGACCGAGGTGGCGGGCGCGAACGTGCTCAGCGGCCTGGCCAGCAGCCGTCCCAGCGTGGGGGGGTTGTCCGACATCCTCCACTTCAATCGGGTGGAGGGCCTGGCGCCGGGGGTGGGCTGGGTGTTCCGGCCTGGGAGCAAGCGCACCGAGGTGCGGCTCTGGGGCGGCGTGGGCGTGAGCGACGGCGACCTCAAGGGGCGGCTCCGCGTCACGTACAGCACCGGCCGGTGGCGCGTGGGGGTGCTGGGTGCGCGCGTGCTCCGCGACGTGGGGGACGAGCTGATCATCTCCCCTGCACTGAACTCCCTCATGGCCCAGGAAGTGGCGAAGGATTTCGGCGACTACTACCTGTCGGACCGGGCGTTCGCGACGGTGCGGCGCGGTTTTGGAACGCGCGGGGGCGTCTCGCTCTCGGCCGGGGTGGAGCACACCACCAGCGTGGAGGTGAATGCCACGCCCGCCACCGGGGAGTTCCGCGAGAATCCCGCCCTGGGAACCGGGACCTATGGGGTGGGCGTGCTCACGCTGGAGCGGGAGAGCGCGGAGCTCACGGTCCGTGGAGGGGTGAGTGGGGAGCTGGCGCTCGAGGGGGGCATCGGCGACAGCCTGGAGTACGCCCGGGTGCGGGCGGCCGGCCGGGCGCATGCCCCCATCGGCACGACGGCGCTGGTGGTGCGGGCCTGGGGAGGGTGGGGCTCGCCCGATCTGCCGCCGCACCGCTCCTTCGTACTCGGGGGGCGGGGCACCCTGGTGGGCGATCCGTTCCGGCGGTGGGGCGGGCGGTACGCCGCGTACGGCAGTGTGGAGTGGCAACTCCCGGTGCCGTTCCCGACTGCTCCCCTGGGTCCCTTTGCCAGCACGGGCAGGGAGATCGTGCTGGCGCCCTACGTGAGCCTCGGCTGGGCGGGCGGCGCCATCGTGGGCATGCCGTGGCAGCCCACCGATGGGGTGCGGCCGGTGCTGGGGTTTGCCGTGGAGTGGTTCCACCGGTTCTTCCGGCTCGACATCGGATGGAGTCCCCGCGCGAGCAACGTGGGGGTCGTGCTGGACGTGCGCCGCGACCTGTGGGAGATCCTGTGAGGTGCGTGACTCGCCGCACAGCCGGAAACCCCGTGGGTCAGTAGCCTGGTTCAGCGAAGATCTTGGCTCCCGAGGGGGAGGGGAGCGGGCCCGCTAGCGAAGGGAGCCAGCGGGGCATAACTTGCTCAGGTTGGGTCCCATCTCGTTGTCCGACATACGCTTCCGGGGGTGCTGCCGTTACGCTGTTCAAGGATGAGTGGCTGGCTCCGACGCTCGAAGAGCTGATTGGCACGGAGAAGCTCGATGAGATCCGTCAGAGCGAACCCAAGCACGATTCCCTGTGGGAGCTGGTGGTCGGCGATGAGCTGGTCTCCGACGAGGCGCTGCTGAGTAGCCTCTCCACCCGCTTCCGTCTCAAGCTCGCCGACGTGTCGCAGAGCGACCGCCAAGCTCGGGAGCTGGTCGCCGAGCAGGTGGCCCGGCGGTATCACATCCTGCCGATCCGGATCACCGACTCGTACCTCGAGGTGGCCACCGCCAACCCCTTCGATCTGGACTGCGAGAAGACCCTGGCCTTCGCCACGGGGCGCGAGGTACGCATCCAGCTGGCCAGTCCCGGCAAGATCCGTGACAAGATCGACGAGTTCTATCGGCCGGAGAACGTGATCGAGCAGCTCCTCGAGGGGATGGACACGGCGGAGTCGCAGATCACCACGCTGGAAGAAGAGAAGGTGGATGCCGAGGACCTGACCATCTCGGCGGAGGAAGCCTCCCAGCGACCGGTGGTGCGACTGGTGGATCTGATCCTCTCGGAGGGGATCAACTCTCGCGCGAGTGACGTGCACATCGAGCCGGAGGAGGGCGGCGTCGCCGTCCGGTACCGCATCGACGGCGTGCTGCGCCAGGTGATGAAGATCCCGCGGGCGGCGGGGCTGCCGCTCATCTCCCGCATCAAGATCATCTCCGGACTGGACATCGCCGACCGGCTGCGGCCGCAGGACGGCCGCGCCCGGGTCGCGGTGAACGGGATCCCCGTGGACCTCCGTGTCTCGACGCTCCCGGCATCGCTGGGCGAGAAGGTGGTGGTGCGCGTCCTGGACACGTCGAAGACCGTGCTCTCGCTCGAGAAGCTCGGGCTCAACCCCGACGAGGCCGATCTGATCCGGGAGCTGCTCGAGTTCCGCGACGGGATCATCTTGTGCACCGGCCCCACGGGCTCGGGCAAGACTACGACCCTCTACTCCGCGATTCGCCACGTACAGAGCGAAGGCGTGAACATCGTGACCGTGGAGGATCCGGTCGAGTATCGCATCCAGGGCATCGTGCAGGTGCAGGTGCACGAGAAAGCCGGTCTTACGTTCGCGGCGGCGCTCCGCTCCATCCTGAGGCAGGACCCAGACGTCGTGCTGGTGGGTGAGATCCGCGACAAGGAAACAGCGCAGATCGCCACCCAGGCATCCCTCACCGGCCACCTGGTGCTCTCCACCCTGCACACCAATGACGCCCCCAACGCGGTCACGCGGCTCGTGGACATCGGGATGGAGCCGTACAAGATCTCCAGCGCGCTACGCGGCGTGGTCGCCCAGCGGCTGATGCGCCGGCTCTGCCCCACCTGCAAGGAAGTTTGGGTCGAGCAGATCCCGAAGAAACTGCAGCGCTGGATCCCGAGCGACACACCGGTGTTCCGCGGCGTGGGATGCCCCGAGTGCGCGATGACCGGGTATCGCGGCCGCTTCTCCATCATGGAGATCCTGCGTATCACGCCCGATGTCGAGCGGGCCATCGGCGCCAACGAGACGGCTGACCGCATTGCCGATGTCGCGCACCGTGGCGGGATGCGATCCCTGTGGGACAGCGGTCTGTCGCACGTCCTGCGCGGGGAATCCACCATCGACGAGCTGTTGCGCGTGGTGGACGTGCCCCAAGAGGATGAGGTGGCGCTCGCGGAGGATCCTCAGAGCCGGCGCTCATCGGGGGCCAGGGCTCGCTCGAGGGGGGGGCGCACGACCCCGTCCAAGGAGGCCCCACCGGAGCCCGAGCTCGATGCCGCCGCGACGGCGCTCTCGGAGGAGTTCGAGCTGCTCGAGCCGGTCGAGGGGCAGGACCGCCGCGGCGCGGGCACCAAGGTGCTGCTGGTGGATGACGAGGACCAGCTGCGCAAGGTGATGCACGATCTGCTGGAGCGGGACGGCTACGCGGTCACCGAGGCGAGCGACGGGGTGGAGGCACTCGACCAGGTGGACCGGCATGCGCCGGACATCATCGTGCTGGACCTCAATCTCCCGGGGCTCGACGGCTACGGCGTGCTGAGCCACCTCCGCTCGCGCCAGGCGACCGAAGACATTCCGGTGGTGGTGCTGACCGCCCGCGGCGACGAAGATGCCGAGGTGCGCGTCTTCGAGCTAGGGGCCGACGACTTCCTGTCCAAGCCGTTTCGTGCCCGTGCCCTCTCGGCGCGACTGCAAGCCGTGCTCTCCCGCGCGCGCGGGGCGCAGCGGCACCTCGACACCTAGACGTCCCTCTGTTTCCTACGCTGGGTTGGGCTGCGCCGAGGCGAGAATCTCGGCCGCCGCCGCGCGCAGCTCGCGCACGTTGAAGGGCTTGCGGAAATAGCGACACCCGAGCTCGGTGAGCCACTCGTCGGTCTCGGCGCGCACGTCGGCCGTGAGGAAGATGGTGCGCGGCTTGAACTCCGGATGCCGCGCGCAGAACACGGTGGCGAAGGACTCCCCGGCCGAGACGGCGACCCGCGGGTCGGCCAGTACCAGGTCGTACCCGTGCCGCTCGAGCAGCTCGAGCGCGTGCGCCGCGTCGCTGGCGGCTTCCACCACCTGGCCGTCCTGGGCGAAGAGGATGCCGATCATGCGTCGCACCCCAGGGTCCTCGTCCACCAGCAACACGCGGCGGCCCCGGGGTGGCTGCTCCCGCGGAGCCGCCTGGTCGGCTGCCTCGTCGGGCCCCTCGCCGCCTGTCGGCGTGGGGCGCGCCTTCACCGCCGGGAGGGTGACCACGAACAGGGCGCCGCCCTGCCTGGAGCGCTCCACCTCGATCGTCCCCCCGTGCCCCTCGACAATGCGGAACGTGATCGCGAGGCCGAGTCCCGTTCCCTTGCCGGGGGCCTTGGTGGTGACGAAGGGGTCGAAGATGCGGGGGAGCAGCTCCTCGGGTATGCCCGGTCCGGAGTCGGCCACGCGGAGCACGACTTGGTTCTTCTTCCGCTCGGTACTCACACGAACGAGGCGCGGCGCGTCGGGTGGCAGGTCACTCATGGCGTGCACCGCGTTGGTGAGGAGGTTGAGCACGACCTGCTGGATCTCGTGCCGGTCCCCCATCACGGCCGGGAGCTTGTCCACCAGCGCCATCTCGAGATCTGCCTTGCGGAGCCGGACCTCGTAGCTGATCAAGGAAACGGCCCGCTCAGTGACCTCGTTGAGGTCGATAGGCGTGGGCTCGGTGGGTCCCTGGCGCGCGAACATGAGCAGGTCCTGCACGATGCGCGCCGCGCGCTCCGCCTGCTCGTGAATCACTCGGACGTGATCTCGGTCCTTCTCGGTCGGCTCGGGCCGCTGTAGCAGGAACTCCGAGAGTCCGGCGATGGACGTGAGCGGGTTGTTCAGCTCGTGCGCCACGCCGGAAACGAGCTGGCCCACCGCCGCCATCTTCTCGCTCTGGATCAGCTGCGCCTCGAACGCCTTCTGCTCGGTCACATCCTCCAACAGGATGGCGACCCAGCCCAAGGCGACATCGGCGCTGATGGCCGAGGCCGTCACCCGGAGGATGCGGTTGAGCGTGGCCGAGCGGACGGTGAGTGGTGGACAGTGAGTCTCGCGACGGGCGGTGTCGAGCAGTCCCTTCAGCTCGGGCGAGGCGCCGAACAGCAGGCGCTCGAGGTCCTTCCCGATCACGTCCGGGACCTTCGCGCCCATCATGGTCGCGAGCGAGCGGTTGGCGCGCCGCACGTGTCCTGCCTGATCCACGACCGCCAGGCCGTCCGCGAGCGCGTCGAACGTGGTTTCCCATTGGAGCTTGCCGCTGTGAACCAGGGAGAAGAAGTGGGCGTTGGCGAGCGCCATGGCGGCGTGGGTCGCCACGGTGGAGAGCAGGCGGAGATCTTCCTCCGTGAACCCGCTTTCTCCCGCCTTGGCGACCCCGACCGCCCCGATGGTCATGCCGTGGGCGCGCAGGGGCACGGCCGCTGCGTGGTCCGGGTGAGCGTCCCCCAGCAGCGGCGCCGCGTTCCCGCCGCCCGCTTTGGAGACCTGAAGTTGCTCCCGCACCATGGCGGCCCCCATCAGTCCGGTCTCCTCCGTGGCTTTCACCTCGAGTTCCTCAAGCCGCGAAATCGAGCCGTACGCGGAGAGCACCCGGAGGCGGTCCGGCGCGTCGAGCGCGAGCGCCACCGCGACGCCATCGCATTCGAGGAAGCGCTGCACGTAGCGCGCCAACTGCTCCGTGATGCGGTCCAGATGAATGGAATCGGAGAGGACGTAGGCGAGCTCTTGCAGCGAGAAGAGCTCGTTCAGCCGCCGCGTGAGCTCGGTGCGGGTTTCTTCCAGTGCTCCGGCCGTTCCCGGCACGGATCGGGGCCCGGCCTTCCACCTCCCGAGCCACCACCCTGCAGCGAGTGCCGCCGCAGCCGCCAGGACCCAGAGCAGGGTCACGCGGGTGGCCGCTCCGGGTCGTCGGTGATCTCGGGTGGCGCGTTGGGCTTCACCCGCACGGGCTTGGCCGGGACGCCGAGGTAGAGGTGCCACGGCTTGGCGTCCTTGGTGAGCACCGCGCCGGCGCCCACGATGGCCTCTTCACCCACGTGCACCCCGGCGAGGACCGTGGCGTGGTAGGTGATGCGCACCCCCTCCTCCAGCACGACCTCTGCGTTGGTCACGTCTACCTGATCGGCGAGGGCGTGCGTGTGGCTGTAGATGTTGGCGTAGTCGGCCACTGAGACGCGGTCTCCCAGCGCGATCCCACCCCGATCATCCAGCAGCACGTGTCGGTGCACGACCACGTTGTCACCCACCTCCATGTTGTACCCGAATGAGAACTCCACGTGTTGGAAGCACTTGAAGTTCTTCCCGCACCGCCGGAAGATGTGCGGTGCCAGGATGCGGCGGAAGCGCACCCCGACATCCACGTTCCCTCCGCCCAGGGGTGAGCGATCGAAGCTCTGCCACAGCCAGAGCAGCGGCTTCACCCGAGCATACCGCTCCGCATCGATCTCGTGGTAGTACTCGGGCTCGAGCGTGATGTGGTGAGGGTCGAGCGCGAGCAGCGCCGCCCGCGTCGAGGGCGCCGCCGCGGGGTCGGCCACGAGGTCGTCGTAGCTCTCTAGCCCGGGATAGTACATGCCAAAGAGCACGTCGCGGCACAGCCGGTAACGATCGCACTGCGGATCGGCCAGGCGCTCTTCGAGCTCCCCCAGCCACTGACCGTAGGCCCGTTCCGCGGGGTCCGGGAGGCTCAGCTTGCGGAGCGGACGGAGCACCATCGTGAGTCTTCCTCGGCGAGGGGTTCGTTGACCACGTTATATACCCCAAGTAGATTCGGGATTGTTCAAATTGGGGTGTGCTCTCAACCAAGTCCAACCCCCGCAGGTTCCCACGTTTGCCCCAGATCGAGTCGAGCAGGTGCCCCATGTCCATCCCAATGCTAACGCCGGCGGAGCGGGCTGTCTGCCCTTCGACGGTGCGGTTACGCGACTTCGTTTTGACGGCTCTGGTGTGCCCCTTCCTGGTGCTCGCGGGGTGCCCGACCGCCACCGTCGCCCAGACGGCTGGGTCCGTGGGCACGCTGGTGGTGGCCCACGGCGGCGGGCCCGACTGGAACGCGCAGGTGGCCAGCGTCGCCGAGCTGGTCGAGACAGGTGGGCCGGTCGAAGTGAGCTTCCTGATGGGCCCCGGCGCGGGCGAGCGACCGTTCCAGGTGGCGGCGGCGCGGCTGGTGGAGGCTGGTGCACAGCGGATCGTCGTGGTCCCGCTGCTGGTGTCGAGCCACAGTGGTCACTTCGAGCAGGTACGCTACCTGGTGGGGGAGACGGACTCCCTCTCGGCCGAGATGCGGCGCCACCTGGCGATGGGAGGGATCGAGCGTCCGGAGGAGGTAGTTCCGCTGGTGCTCGCGGGGGGGATGGACGACGCGCCCGAGATCGCGCGGGCGCTGGCCGATCGGGCCCTCGCCCTCGCCGCGGCCCCCGCCGAGCAGGCGCTCTTCGTGGTGGGGCACGGTCCCAACTCACCGGAGCGGTGGGCGGCATGGATGCGGAACATGCGCGTGCTGGCCGACAGCGTAACAGCGTGGTCCGACTTCCGCGACGTGAAGGTGGGGTTGGTGCGCGACGACGCTCCGGAGGCGGTGCGGCAGGAGGCGGTGCGGCAAATGCGCGACGTGATCGCGCTGCAGTACGGGCTGACCGGCCGTCCGGTCGTGGTCGTGCCACTCGTGGTCGCGCGGGGGCGCATCACCCGCGAGAAGCTGCCCGCCGACCTCGCCGGGCTTCCCATCGTGTACTCCGGAGAGGCGTTGCTGGCGCATCCGCAGGTGGCGCGATGGATCGAGTCCCGGGTGCGTGAGGGCGTGTTGGCGCTGGGTCGCTAAGGCTTGCCCTGCTCCCGAGCGGCGCGGGCCAGGACGGCCCCCCGCTCGGCATCGAGGACCCGGATGATCAGGGTCCACGCATCGGTGGAGAACCGGCTGTAGGAAACGACCATCTGGTTGGCCAGCCGGATTCCGTCCTCGTACAGGTAGATCGCCCGGGCCGTCTCCCGCTGGTTGAGCTGCTGTCCGCTCCACAGGGGGGAGAGGGGGAAGATCTCCACCGGCCGGAACAGCCGGTTCTGGCTGGTCACCTGGAGGATCTCGGGGGAGAATCGGGCCCGGTCTTGCCGCCCGAAGAAGGTCACCAGGAAGACCGTCGGCTGCCGGATCCCCCACCGCGTGGCGGCCCGGTCGATCTCCTCCGACCTGGACTCCCGCAGGCGGTGGAGCGAAGTGTAGGTGTCGTTGGCCAGCAGTCGGATCACCCCTTCGTCCAAGGGCACGATCTGGATCAGGTGGGTCTCGGTGTCGATGCGCAGGGTGGCGTCGCTCTGCCGCAGTGTGCCGTACCCGGCCGGGGGCAGGGCCTGGGTCTGGTCGCCCGGGCCGGCCGAATCCTGCTGGGCCGGGAGCGGGCCCGCACACACGAGGAGGGCGAGTGTCGGCACCGAGCCGAGGAGCCCACGGATCGCGGCGCTCATTGCGCGCCCTCCGACCAGGCGTCCACCAGGCCGGCAACGGCCTCCCGCAGCTGCTCGATCCCATCCCGGGTGCGGGAACTGGTCACCACGCATTGCTCCTCCGTCATGCCGACGGCGTCCAGGATCTCGCGGGTGCGCTCCATTCGGCGCGTGCGACCGAGCTTGTCGGCCTTGGTGATCGCGGCGAGGGTCGGTGTGCCGCGCTCGGCCAACAGCTCCGCCATCTGGCGGTCCTCGGCTGACGGCTCGCGGCGCACGTCCAGCAGCCAGATGGCCCCGGCCAGCGGCTGCCTCGTCGTAAGATACTCCTGCAGCAGCTTGTGGAACCGGTGCCGATCCGGCTTCGAGGCCCGCGCATATCCATACCCCGGAAGGTCCACCAGGTAGTAGCGGTCCTCCACGTTGAACACGTTCACCATTCGGGTCTTCCCGGGGGTCTTGCTGGTGTGCGCGAGCGCGCGCCGCCCGACGACGGCGTTGATGAGCGACGACTTCCCGACGTTGGAGCGGCCCAGGAAGGCGACTTCGGGGAGCGGGGGCCGCAGGCGAAAATCGGCAGCCGGATAACTGCCGATGAAGGTGACGGTGCTCAGGCCTCTTTCTTGGCCCGGGCCCCCTCGGTGACCACGAGTGGGGTCCTGCCCTCTGTGATGCATTCCGTCGTGATCACGACCTCGCGCACGTCATGCCGGCCCGGGAGCTCGAACATGATCTCGGTCATGACCTCCTCCAGGATGGCGCGCAGGCCGCGGGCGCCAGAGCTGCGCTTGATGGCCCGCTGGGCCACGGCCCGGAGCGCCTCGGGCTCGAAGGTGAGGCCCACGTTCTCGAGCTCGAATAGCTTCTTGTACTGCTTGCTGAGCGCGTTCTTGGGCTCCAGCAGGATCTGGACCAGGGCCTCCTCATCCAGCTGATCGAGCGCCACGGTGACTGGGAGGCGTCCCACCAGCTCGGGAATGAGCCCGTAGCGCAGCATGTCGTCGGGCTCGACCTCAGTGTAGGGGTTCCGCTCGAGCTGCGCGGCCTTGCCGGCCTCCAGCTCCGCCTTGCTGAACCCAATCTGGCGACGCCCCGTGCGTGCCTCGATGATCTTCTCCAGGCCGTCGAACGCCCCGCCGCAGATGAACAGGATGTTGCGGGTGTCGATCTGGATGTACTCCTGCTGGGGGTGCTTGCGTCCGCCCTGGGGCGGCACCGAGGCGACCGTTCCCTCGAGGATCTTGAGCAGCGCCTGCTGCACGCCCTCGCCGGACACGTCCCGTGTGATGCTCGGGTTCTCGCTCTTGCGCGCGACCTTATCGAGCTCGTCGATGTAGACGATGCCGTGCTCGCACTCGGTCACGTTGAAGTCGCCGGCCTGCAGCAGCCGCACCAGGATGTTCTCGACGTCCTCGCCGACGTAGCCCGCCTCGGTGAGGGTCGTGGCGTCGGCGATGGTGAAAGGAACGTCGAGGATGCGGGCGAGCGTCTGGGCCAGCAGGGTCTTGCCCACGCCCGTCGGGCCGAGCAGCAGGATGTTGGACTTCTCGAGCTCGACCTCGCTGGTGCGCAGCGACTCGGAGTTGATGCGCTTGTAGTGGCTGTATACCGCGACCGACAGCACCTTCTTCGCCTGCTCCTGCCCGATCACGTACTCGTCCAGCACCTCCTTGATCTCGGCAGGTGTGGGGACCTGGGTGATCGCCTCGGCGACTTCACGCTCCTCGTCCTCCGCCAAGATCTCATTGCAGAGGGCGATGCACTCGTTGCAGATGTACACCGACGGTCCGGAGATGAACTTCCGGACGGCATCCTTGGATTTACCGCAGAACGAGCAGCGTAGATGCTTGTCTTGGGCCATGGTCCGTAGGTCGAGTCGCCGCTAGTATGGGCCTCGCAAGTCCTTTCGTCAAGCCGACTTGTCGGTTTCCAGCTCGGCGCGCTGCTGGATCACCTTGTCGATGATTCCGTACTCCACGGCCTCGTGGGCCGACATGAAGCGGTCGCGGTCGATGTCCAGCTCGATCTCGTCGACGGGCTTCCCGGTGTGCTCCGAGTACAGCTCGTTGAGCTTGTTGCGCAGGTACAGGATCTCCTTGGCCTGGATCTCGATGTCGGCCGCGGTGCCCTGATAGCCGCCCGAGGGCTGGTGCATCATGATCCGGGCGTGCGGCAACGCGGCCCGCTTCCCGGATGCCCCAGCTGCCAGCAGGAACGACCCCGCCGACGCCGCCATCCCCATGCAGATCGTGTTCACCGGTGCCCGGATGTGCTGCATGGTGTCGTAGATGGCGAACGAGCTCGAGATGATGCCCCCCGGCGAGTTGATGTACAGGTAGATATCCCGCTCGGGGTTGTCAGCCTCGAGAAACAGCAGCTGCGCGATGATGACGTTGGCGACGTCGTCGTTGATGGGCGTGCCCAGGAAGACGATCCGGTCCATGAGCAGGCGGGAGAAGATGTCGTAGGTCCGCTCTCCCCTGCTGGAGCGCTCGATCACGTACGGTGGAAAGATGGTTCCCATGGGATCCCTTGGCTGTGTCTCACTCATCGGTCACGGTCGACTGTTCGAGCAGGAGCTCGAACACCTTTTCCTCGGTGAGGCTCCGCTCGATCTCCCGGAGCTGGTTGGCCTTCTGTAGAGACGCATAAACCTGGGCCGGCTCAGCGTTCCGCCGCTTGGCAATTTCCTCGATGCGCCGGTCCACGTCCTCCTCGGTTGCGCTGAGATCTTCCTTCCCGGCCACGTGGTCGAGGATGAGGTCCCGCTGCACGTGCCGCTCGGCCACGGGGCCGAACTCGGTCGCGAACTTCTCGAGCTGCTCATCCGGGATCTCGTAGGACTGGGCGTAGGCGCTCAGCACCCGTTGCACCAGCGGCCGCGGCGCCTCGAGACCGTTGGCTGCGATGATCTGCTCGATGAGTTGCCGCCGCACCTCGGCGTCGGCCTCGCGTGCCGCGTGAGCCTCCAGATCCTCCCGGATAGCGCTGCGCAGGGCGTCGGCCGACTCGAAATCCCCCACCTCCCGTGCGAACTCGTCGGTCAGCTCTGGCAGCTCCTGACGCTTCACCTCGTGCAGGGTGATCCGCACCGTGCGGCTCTGCCCCCGCTTGGCCTCCTCGGGGAAGTCATCGGGGTAGCGCACGCTCGCGTCGGCTGTCTGTCCCGGCGTGAGCTTCATGATCTCTTCCTCGAGATCCGGAATCGCCTGGCCGGAGCCGAGCACGACCTGATACTGGCGCGGCTCGTCCGATTCCCCCTCCGCCAGCGTGGCAATCGTGATCGACGCCAGCTCCCCGGCCTTCGGCTGCTGGTGCTCCACGGGCACCCACGGCGCCTTCTGGCGTCGCACCTCGTCGAGCTGCTCCTCGACCATGTCGGCGTCGACCGGGGTCACCTTGCGGGTGAGGTGGAAGCCCCCCAGGCGGTCGAGCGTGATCTCCGGCTTGACCTCCACCTGTAGCTCGAAGGTCACCGGCGCGCCATCCTCGAACTTGAGCTCCCGGATGCGCGGGTCGGCGATCGGCTTGAGGTCCTCCTGGTCCACGGCGGCGCGCCAGCTGTCGGTCACCAGGTCCTGGATCACGCTCTCGCGGATCGCGTCGCGGTATTTCTTGCGCACGACATCGAGCGGTGCCTTGCCCTTGCGGAATCCCGGCATGCGAACGCGCTTCGCCCAGTAGGTCGTGGCCTTGCGCTCGGCGGCCTCGACCCGATCCACGGGGACCTCGACCCGGAGGGAGGTCTCGCCGGGCTCGTCCTTGACCTTGCTGATCTGGATGTCGTTCACGCTGACGCTCATCACCTGCAATCTACATGGGGGTCCCAGCGTGCTACGAGGGGCAGAATCTAATCGGGGGGCGGCCTCGCCGCTCGCCTTGCCGCTGGCGGGCGGGCGGCCCGGCGACCCATCTTGGGGGTACTCACGCTCCCGAGGGCGACACAATGGCTGAGGCGGAGACCGCGAAGGCGAAGCGCGAGATGACCTTCCTGCTGGCCGAGCCGGAGCGACGGGTGCTCCGTTGGATGGCCGGTAAGGTGCCGGGCTGGCTCAACCCGAACCACTTCACCGGCCTGGGGGTCGCTGCCGGGGTCGGCGTAGGCGCGGGGTATGCGCTCTCGGCGTTCGACCCGGATTGGCTCTGGTTCGCGAGCCTCATGCTCGTGGTCAACTGGTTCGGGGACAGCCTCGACGGGACGCTGGCCCGGGTGCGCAAGGCGGAGCGGCCGAAGTACGGCTACTACATCGACCACGTGGTCGACGCGTTCACCACGGGGGTGATCGGTATCGGGTTGGGGCTGTCGCCCTACGTGCGGCTCGACATCGCGCTGGTCCTCGTCCTCGTGTACCTCGTGCTGTCCATCAACGTGTACCTCGAGTCAGCCGTGTTCGGCGTCTTCAAGATCGCGTACGCCAAGATCGGCCCGACCGAGGCACGCATCCTCCTGATACTGGTGAACGGGGTGCTCTGGCTCAGCTCCACGCTGCTCACGGGCATGGGGAACGAGGTCCGCTTCGTCGCCAACGTGGTGGTGGCTCTGATGGCGCTCGCCATGTTCACGGTGCTGGTCGTGCGCTTCGGCAAGAACCTCTACCGGCTGGCCAAGCTAGAGCCGCGCAAGCGCTGGCGGGATCGGCACATCTGGCGGGCCGACGAGGAGGCGAAGCGGGACGCGGAGGGAGAAGGGGACAGGGCAGAGCAGTCTCCGCCGCAGAGCTCCTAGCGCGCCGAACTGCCCATGCGGGAGCCAAGCCGGACGCGCGTCACCGTCCCAGTGCGGCCGGAGGGACTCGAACCCCCACGGGTTGCCCCACCAGCTCCTAAAGCTGGCGCGTCTACCAGTTCCGCCACGGCCGCGGGATGGGAAAAGTAGCGTCTGAGCCCTTGGCAGCATAGGGATTACGCGTTACCAGCCCCGGAGTCACATGACTCTGAACTAGAAATGTTCTGCTCCGGAGTTCACCGCGAGTAACATCCTCCCCTTTCCACTCTGGCAGTGCACCGCACTGAGCCGTACTGTAGCGCTGTACGGACACGAGGTTGGATTGGGTGGAAGACCTCGTAGAACGTCTCAAGGCTGCCCTCGCCGACTGCTACCGTATCGAGCGCGAGCTGGGTCACGGTGGGATGGCCACCGTGTACCTCGCCCGCGACCTCAAGCACGACCGCGAGGTCGCGCTCAAGGTGCTGCGACCAGAGCTGTCCGCCGTACTGGGTACCGAGCGCTTCCTGCGCGAGATCCGCATCGCCGCCAAGCTCAACCACCCCCACATCCTGGCACTGTACGACTCGGGTGAAGTCGAGGGATTCCTCTACTACGTGATGCCCCACGTGCCGGGCGACTCCCTACGGGACAAGCTCAACCGCGAGAAGCAGCTCCCAATGGACGAGACGGTCGCGCTCACCCAACAGGTGGTTGCGGCACTGGACTACGCCCACCAGGAAGGGTTGATCCACCGCGACATCAAGCCCGAGAACATCCTGATTCACCAGGGCGAGGCGCTGGTGGCCGATTTCGGGATCGCGCTGGCGGTGAGCGCAGCGGGCGGCACCCGGCTCACCGATACGGGACTCTCGCTGGGCACCCCGGAGTACATGAGCCCGGAGCAGGCGACCGGGGAGCGGCAGCTGACGGCGCGCAGTGACATGTATTCCCTGGGCGCGGTCGTGTACGAGATGCTGGTGGGGGAGCCGCCGCATACGGGGAACACGGTGCAGGCGATCATCGCCAAGGTGGTATCGGTGACGCCGCAGCCGATCCAGCGGGTGCGCGAGGCGGTGCCGGGCAACGTCGAGGCGGCAGTGCAGTGTGCGCTGTCCAAGACACCGGCGGATCGCTTTGTGAGCGGTGCCGAGTTCGCCCGCGCCCTCACCGACCCGACGTTCACACTGCCGGGCGTCGCTAGTGCGGCGGCGGTGCCGCTGCGTGAGGGGCCGTGGAGGCGGCTGGCGATTGGGATGGCGGGCCTCGCCGCGCTGCTGGCGGTGGTGGCGGTCATAGCCCTCTGGAGCTGGCTGCGGCCGACGCCGGAGCCACCAAGGACTGTCACCCGCATGGACTTCGCGCTACCGGAGGGTGAGGAGCTTGTGGTTGTGGTCACAGGCACGACGGTGTTCGCACTGTCACCGGACGGAACGCGACTAGTGTACTACGGACCGGGCGAGTCCGGACGCCAGCTCTGGCTGCGGCCCCTCGATCAACTGCGTGCCACCCCGCTTCCGGGGACGGAACTTGCGTGGGACCCGGTCTTCTCCCCTGACGGCGAGGCCATAGGGTTCCGCCGTGGCAACAAGCTACAAGTCGCCTCGGCGGCAGGTGGGCCGCCCGTGACCCTGGCTGACTCGGTGCTGGGCGGTGCCACTGACTGGGGGCCCGACGGGATGCTGTACTTCCATGACATGAGTAACGGCATCAGTCGAGTCCCGGCGACGGGCGGTGAGCCAGAGGTCGTGACCAGATCCGACACATCGCGGGGTGGACTCCTCCACCACCATCGGACGGACGTCCTGCCTAACGGGAAGGGGGCGCTGTTCACGATCTGGCGGGGGAGTGTGGAGGACGAGCAGATCGCGGTGGTGGAGTTTGCATCCGGGGAGGTGCGGGTGCTGGGGCCGGGCAACGATCCGGAGTATGCCGCGTCGGGGCACCTGGTGTACGTGCGGTCGGACAGGGTGCTTATGGCGGCGCCGTTCGATCAAGACCGGCTGGCGCTCACCGGCCCGGCAACGCCGCTGGTGGAGGGGGTGGCGCTCTATGGCGGTGGTGCGGCACAGTTCGCGCTGTCGGAGACGGGCACGCTACTCTACCGTACAGGCGGGCAGCCGATGCGGGAGCCGGTGTGGGTGGATCGCGACGGGCGTCACGCCGCCGTTGATCCCGGCTGGGTAGGCACCTTCGCCACGCCGGCACTCTCACCTGACGGCTCGAAGCTTGCGGTCGCGCATGGTGGAGATGCAGGCCTCGATCTCTGGGTCAAGCAGTTGGATACGGGCCCGCTATCACGGCTCACGTTCGCCGAGGGCGCCGACGCCCGCCCGTGGTGGATGTCGGATGGGCGCTCGGTGCTGTTCGTTTCGGGGCGGGGCGAGACGTATGACCTGTATCGCAAGCGCGCGGACGGAGTGGGGCAGGCGGAGCCGGTGCTCGTGCTGCCGGAGGCGGTTCAGCAGGGGCAGATCTCGCCGGACGGCGAGTGGCTGGTCTATCGCACGGGGCCGGGGTCGGGCGGCGCTGACATCCGTGCGCGTCGCTTACGGGGGGACACCGGCACGGTTGCCTTGGTTGCCGACCCCAACATCAATGAGCACTCCCCGGTGATCTCGCCCGATGGGAAGTGGCTGGCCTATGTGTCGGACGAGTCGGGCAGGCGGGAGCTGTACGTGCGCCCCTTCCCCAACGTGGACGATGGGCGGTGGCAGGTGTCGACCGCCGGCGGGTCGGAGCCCGTTTGGGCCCACAGCGGACGCGAGCTGTTCTACAAGAACGCGTCGGACGAGCTCGTGTCTTCCGAGGTGCGGACCAGCCCGACGTTCATGGTGGGGCAGCACCGTATCCTGTTCTCGGCAGCTGACTACAACAAGGACGCATTCCACCCTCAGTACGACGTCACGCGCGACGACCAGCGGTTCGTGATGTTGAGGAACCGCATGCCGGAAAGCGATCTGGTGCTGGTACTCAACTGGTTCGAGGAGTTGAAGCAGCGGGTCGGCAGGTAGCGTCGCAGGGAAGGATCCCGGTCTGCAAGACATCGCCGGGATTAGCCACTAGGCAGGCCCACTTGTTTGAGACGGGCCCAGACTGAGACCCACCGAACACTTGCTGACCGACGGATCTCCTTTCCCACGGGAGCCAAGGCCTCGTCAACGGCACGTTGTTACCAGCCTGGAAAGCAGAAACGGGGGGTGTCCGACTGCCGTACCGCATCCATGGCGCTGGGAAGGGGCTGGGATCGTCGACCGGACGAATCAGGATTCGATGGCCAAGGTCAAGGAAACCGCGAGAACCGGAGGATTGTAGAACCGGAGGACACCGGGGAGAGAGCCTGCCTATGGTCAAGTACGGCTTCTGTCTGACTCTGCTGTCAATCGCACTCGCTGCATGTGGTCCCGCCAGAACACCGGTTCCGGACGATGCTCTGGTCGTGTGGAATGGGATTGTTATCGATGCCACTGGGAGGCTCCCTATCCATGACGGCATCGTCGTTGTTCAGGGGCATCGCATCACGGCGGTAGGTGAAGCAGCGGACTTCATGGTGCCGCAAGGCGCCAGAATTATCGATGCCAACGGCGGGACGATCATGCCCGGCATCATCAACTCGCACACGCATAGCACGGGCGATCCCACGATTCGTCGCGAGTTCTTGGTCAACGGAGTGACAACCGTGTGCAACGTGGGGGTCTCGCTGGGTGGGCTTTCGGCCTTTGAACAAGCCTCGGTGCCTGAGGGTCCGTCGGCGAGAGGCTTCTGGGCCGGGCCGATCATCACCGCACCCGGTGGGTACCCGGGGCCGGCGTACGGCGCCCAGTTCAGCTATGAAGTGGCAACGCCAGAGGAAGCTCGAAATGCGGTCGCTGATCTCTTGAATCGCGGGGCGAGTATGATCAAGATCGCGTTGGCGCCCGGAGATCCTCAGGACCCCTGGCCCGTGCTCGATCTCGAACGGGTACGTGCCATCGTGGAGGAAGCCCACGGTCATGGTGTGCTGGTCCGGGCTCATGTGTTTGAGCCGTACATTGTGGAAGACATCGTGCTCCCAGCCGGGATAGACGTCATAGAGCATTCACCCTTCCCGATCTTGTCCGAAGAGGAGGAGAGAAGTGTCTTAGAAAGTCCCATTCCGCGTGCTCAGCTCTTCGATGTCGTTGCACCGGAGTTTGTGAGGCTACTTGCCCGAGTCGTGGAACAGAATGTCGTGATGGTACCGACTCTGACTGGGCATATCGGGGGTCTCTACAGGAAGCCTGATCGTTCGCGCGTGGAGCAGATCGTCATCGACGTGCATGCCGAAGCCGTGGGCCGCTTTCATGCCTTGGGTGGAGTTGTGGCGCTCGGGAATGACTACGGCGCAGGCGTTGGCAGTAGGGTGGGGATGCCGTTGATAGAGATGAACCTGCTCTTGGCAGCCGGTCTCAGTCCAATGGAGGTCATCGAGGCAGGCACGAGCCACGCGGCGTTTGTATGCGGACAAGATGCCCATTTGGGCACTCTCGAGGTAGGGAAGCTCGCGGACATCATCGTCGTAGACGGCGACCCGCTCAGCGATCTTCAGGCCATGGAGAGGGTGGTCGCTGTCATCAAAGGCGGTGAACTCGCTCACGTGCATGATTGAGTTCCCACTCGGAGTCTGCAGCGGCTTCCCATTGAGCCTCGACGCCCTTCAGAAAAGGTCACTCCGGCAGGTCTGCTAGCACCTGTTGGATGTTCGCTCGGTATTGTCGGAACGCTGTGCGGCCCTCGCTCGTGAGGCGGATCATCGTGCAGGGCTTCTTCCCCCGGAACCCCTTCTCAAGGGCCACGTAGCCGCTCTCCTCCAGCTTGCTCAGATGGGTGGAGAGGTTGCCCCAGGTGAGGCCCGTCTGCCCGACCAGGAACGTGGCATCGACTGCCTCGACGACATACAGCAGAGTCAACACCATCAGCCTCGCTGGGGCGTGGACCACTGGGTCGATCTTGCTCAACGGATGCGGCGGTGAGTCGCCGGAGCGATCAGCCATCGTGTGCGGCCGGTGACGGCCCATCACCGACAGGGCCATGGCTCCGGACGAGAAGGGCAAACTTGATCAGACCGACGGCGGCGATTACACCAGCCCCGACCCCACCCACGACGGGGTAGCCGTGGTGGGAGACGTAACCGCGGCGGAATAGCCACTCGCCGATCATCGACCCCACTGCGAGCAGAACGCCGTAGAGGAAGAGACGCGGGATGTTCAGGAAGTACGCCGCCAGCGAGAAACCCACGAGAACGATCAGTGCGAACACGATCGGGATGAAGGGCACTCCCACTTCCCGTTGCACGGCGATGGCTGCTATGGTGCCCAGCACCAGCGCAACAACGTTGAACGCCAGCATCACCACCACAAATCGTCGCAGCCGCTTCCTGCGATACGATCCAAACTGCACCAGGCCGACGCGAGGAACGACGACGCGCTCTCTGATGACTCGGATGGCCAGATAGACGCCTCCCCAGACGGGAAGGAAGATTGCCGAACTCCAGAAGTCACCCATCGTCTCGCTCAACAGCGGCGCGATGGCCCACATCGCCACTACACTCGCGACGAACACGTCCCATAGCCCGTGATCGACCGCGGTTCTGAAGACGCGACGTTCCGCCGCCTTCAAGTCGTCGCTTGTCATCGTGCCCTCTTTCGGTAAACCTGCACACTCTTCATAAGAGTACTTTGATGTTCAAAGAACACTCTATAGGAGAGGGAGCAGTTTGTCAAGACCCCGACCATTCGACTCGATAACCATATGGTCTATAACGGCTTGGGGCACCGGGCTCGCGGCGCTGGTCCTGTGATGTGAGTTGTGGCACCAGGGGGCCGAAGCGGGCCCAGACTGAGACCCACCGAACATCTACCGATTCGTAAGTGGCCTTCCTGACGGGGGTTGCGAGGGGTGTGGCTGGTTATCTTACCAGCTCTTAAAGCTGGCGCGTCTGCCAGTTCGGCCCCGGCCGCGGGATAGACAAAGTAGTTCTAACCGTGTGTCGGCATAGGGATGTTGCCCGGACGACGGCACACGCACGGAGGATCGATGGGTGAACTAGACCCGCTCGGGTCCCTCGCCAGAGCGATGGGTGTTCACACCCACTATACGGATGGCCTGGGCAGGCCCGTTACCGTGGCGCCCGAAACGCTGCTTCGCGTCTGCGCGGCGCTCGGCGCCCCTGTCGCCCGCACCAGTGACGCCGCCGAGGCACTGCGGGCCCACCGCGCCACCGAGAGCACCGGGCTCCTTCCGCCCGTCCTCGTCGCCTGGGACGGAGCCCTGCCTCCCCTCGCGCTCTCCGCGAAGGGTCCGGTCCATGCGGAGATGCTTCTCGAAGACGGCAACGTCGCCCCGCTCGAGATCCGCGGCGCCGAGCTCCGGGCGACGCGCCCCCTTCCGATCGGCTACCACCGCCTCACGGTCGAGGCCTCGGGCCAGAACCAGACGAGCAGGATCATCGCCGCTCCGCAGCGCGCGTGGCGCCCTCCCGACTCGGGACGGAGGTGGGGGCTCGGGACGCAGCTCGCGGCGTTACGGTCGGCCCGCAGTCGCTCCCTCGGGGACCTCGCGGACCTCGAGGCCCTGTGTGGCTGGGTGGGCTCACACGGCGGCGACCTGGTCACGCTGTTGCCGCTGCTCCCGACGTTCAACGGGCCGCCCGCCGAGCCCAGTCCCTATTCCCCGGTGAGCCGACTGTTCTGGTCCGAGCTGGTGCTCGACTTGGGCGATACACACCGAGCGGTAGGGCCGCCCAGCCTGCTTGACGTGACCCGGGGCGACGCCGAGGTTCGGTCCGCCCTCGAGGGGTTGCCGGCCCCAGAGCCGTCGCGGCTCGACGACGAGCTGGTCCGGTACGCCCGGTTCCGCGGTGCCCAAACCCGACTCGGTCGGGACTGGCGGCTGTGGCCCGAGGGCCCACGGACCGGTAGGCTGGGTACCGCCGACATCGATCCGGCGGAGGAGCGGTTCCACCTCGTGGCCCAGACGATGGTGCGCGACCAGCTCAGTGGGCTGCGGCAGCGCCTCGAGGCGGCCGGCGTCCGCCTGGGCCTGGATCTGGCCGTGGGCGTGCACCCCGACGGCTATGACCCGTGGTCCCGACAGGCACTGTTCGCCGAGGGGATGTCCGTAGGGGCGCCCCCCGACCGGGGCTTTCCCAGTGGGCAGGATTGGGGGTTCTCGCCGGTGTTGCCGGAGGCATCACGCAGAGAGGGACACGGGTACCTGGCCGCGTGCATCGCCCATCAGGCGGCTCCGTCGGGCGTGCTGCGCGTCGACCACATCATGGCCTTGACGCGGCTTTACTGGATTCCCCACGGGTTCGGGAAGCACGAGGGAACGTACGTCTCGTACCCTGCCGATGAGCTCTTCGCGGTCATGACCCTCGAGTCGCAGCGGAGCCGGTGTGAGGTGGTGGGGGAGAACCTCGGAACCGTGCCCGCCGAGATCGACGAAGCGCTGCCGCGCCACGCGATCTGGGGCATGTTCCTGGCCGAGTTCGAGGCGGCAGAGTCGGAAGAGGAACCCGCTCCCCCTACCGGTGACGACGTGGCTCTCATCGGCACCCACGACACTCCCACCTTCGCCGGCTGGCTCGCCGGGTTCGACATTGTGGAACGTGCCCGCGTCGGCCTGCTCGAAGAGGCCGCGGTCCCCGCCGAGCGCGAAGCCCGAGCCGATGCGGCGCAGAGGCTCGCGACAACCCTGGACGGCAGCCTGAGCGAGCCCCGTGCGCTTCTCGAGAAGCTCCTGGACTGGCTGGGACGCTCCCCCAGCCCCCTCGTCATTCCGTGGCTCGAAGATCTGTGGCTGGAGGATCAGCAGGTGAACCTTCCGGGAACGCGCTCCTCGGAGCGCCCGAACTGGCAGCGCCCCATGCGAAGGCTCCTCGACGAGATCTTCACCGATCCCAAGGTCGACGGGCTGCTCCGTCGCCTCCACCGAGCTCGAAACCCCCACTAGCAGAGCCCAGGTCCATCATGGAATCACGTGCCGCCACCGCTCCCGTCGCCGTCCGGCCCAAGCCGGGCCTCTCGTTCTGGCAGATCTGGAACATGAGCTTCGGCTTTCTGGGTATTCAGTTCGGCTTCGCGCTGCAGAACGCGAACGTGAGCCGGATCTTCGAGACGCTGGGCGCCAGCGTGGAGAACATCCCCATTCTGTGGATCGCCGCGCCCGTGACCGGGCTGCTGGTTCAGCCTGTCGTCGGCTACTTCAGCGACCGCACCTGGAACCGCCTGGGCCGGCGGCGTCCGTATTTCCTCGGCGGGGCCATCTTGGCCTCGCTGGCCCTGATCGCCATGCCGAACTCCCCCACCCTCTGGGTGGCGGCCGGCATGCTCTGGATCATGGACGCCTCCATCAACATCTCCATGGAGCCGTTCCGCGCCTTCGTGGGGGACAACCTGCCCTCGGAGCAGCGAACCACCGGGTTCGCCATGCAGAGCTTCTTCATCGGCACCGGCGCGGTGGTAGCGTCCATTCTCCCCTGGCTCCTCACCGAGCAGTTCGGAGTGAGCAACGAAGCGCCCGAGGGCGTGATCCCCGACTCGGTGCGCCTCTCCTTCTACGTCGGCGCCGCGGTCTTCTTCGTCGCGGTGCTGTGGACCGTCATCAGGTCGAAGGAGTACTCGCCCGAGGAGATGGCCTCCTTCGAGGAACACCAGGAGCGAGAGGGCTCCGCCAAGGAGATGCGGACGGCGGAGGAGTACGCGCTCAACGGCGGCCGGCAGTTTCGCCTGGGCTGGATTCTCCTCGTCGTGGGTGCGGTACTCAGCGCTTGGCTGGCCCGCGCGGAGATCTACCAGGTCATGATCCTGTCGGCCGGGATCGGATTCGTCGGCGTGCTGCTCATCGTCAGTGGGCTCATGCAGCGCGGCGGCCGATACGACAATGGCTTCGTCACCATCCTGAACGACTTCCAGGACATGCCCCGAGCCATGAGACAGCTCGCCTGGGTGCAGTTCTTCTCGTGGTTCGCCCTCTTCGCCATGTGGATCTACACGACCGCGGCGGTGACCAGGCACATCTACGGCACCACCGACACGACCTCGGCGCTCTACAACGAGGGGGCGAATTGGGTGGGGGTCGCCTTCGCCGCCTACAATGGCGTCGCCGCCCTGGTGGCCTTTGCCATTCCGGTATTGGCGAAGAAGACCAGCCGGAGAATCGCCCACGCCGTCTGCCTGGTCTGCGGCGCGTTGGGGCTGCTCTCCATCTTCGCTATCTCGGACCCCCGGCTCCTGCTGGGCTCCATGGTGGGGGTGGGGATCGCCTGGGCAAGCATCCTCTCCATGCCCTACGCGATCCTGACCGGGTCCCTGCCTCCCTCGAAGCTGGGGTACTACATGGGCGTCTTTAACTTCTTCATCGTGATCCCCCAGATCGTCGCGGCCGCCGTCCTGGGCTTCTTCGTCGGCCGCTTCTTCGGTGGTGAGGCCATCTATGCCCTCCTCATCGGCGGCGTGTCGCTCGTGCTCGCCGCGGCACTGACGCTCCGCGTGGAGGACCGGGACGACGTGGCGGCAGCGATTTCGGGCTGATAGGTGGGAAGGGCTCGCAAGACTATCATCCTCGGTGCTCTCTTGCTTTTGGCGTGCGGCGCCGAGGCTCCTGCATCCGGCGCTCGAGCCCGAGACGACTATTCTGCCGTGGGCGGCGGTGGTGGGCGCTCGCCCCGCATCGAGGGCACATAGAAGTCGTGGGCGTAACGGCGAAGCATCGTACGGGCCGTGAAGCGCCCGAGCGTCTCTTTGAGCGCGTGCCGCATAGTCTGCACCCACCGGACGGGGACGTCCCGTTCGTCGCGCTCGAAGAAGGCCGGGGCGATCTCCTCCTTCAGCAGCTCGTAGACATGGCCCGCATCGTGCGCGTCGACCCCCTCGCGGGGACCGATGGGAATGCACCATCCGTTCTTCCCAGTGGAGCCTTCCGCCCACCACCCGTCCAGCGTACCGAGCTGCGGCACGGCGTTGAGACCCGCCTTCATGCCGCTCGTCCCGCACGCCTCGAGGGGAACGCGGGGAAGGTTCAGCCAGAGGTCCACTCCCTGCACGAGCCAGTGGGCGACGTGCATATCGTAGTTCTCTAGGAATGCAATCCGTCCCTCGAACTCGGGGTCGTTCGCGAATCGATAGACCTGCTGCAGAATTCGCTTGCCGTCCTCGTCGGCCGGGTGGGCTTTGCCGGCGAACACGATCTGTACAGGGCGCCGCTCGTCGGTGACCAGATTCCGCAAACGGTCGGGGTCCATGAACACGAGATCGGCCCGCTTGTAGGTAGCGAACCGTCGAGCGAAACCGATCGTGAGGGCTTCCGGGCTCAGGAGCGTGCCAGATGCCACCAGGTGACGGGGCTCCTTCCAGCGGCGACGCCAGCGCCGCCGCGCCTCTTCGCGGACATACTCGAGCAGCTGGCTCTTGAGCCGGACGTGCACATTCCACAGCGCCACCGCGTCGAGGTCTAGGACGCGCTCGAGTAGCGCCGGGTCTTCGAGCCTCGAACCCCAGCCATCACCGAGCTCGCGGTCCAGCATGTCCATCATGGGGTTGGCCATCCACGTCGCCAGGTGAACACCGTTGGTGACGTGCGTGACGGGGACCTTCTCCAACTCACGCTCGGGCCAAAGCACCCGCCAGACCCTGCGCGTCTCCTCACCGTGCAGGCGCGATACCCCGTTGACACGGCCGGCCAGCCGGATGCCGGCGGCGGTCATATGGTAGGTGCCGTGGTCGTGCTGAGGGTGGTGCCCAAGAGAAAAGAACGTCTCCTCGTCGAGCTCGCCGCCGTCGAGATATCCGGCGATGCACTGCGCGACCTGACCTCGGCCAAACACGTCGTGGCCGGCCGGGACAGGGGTATGCGTCGTGAACGAGCTGGAGGCGCGAACCTGAGCGACGGCATCGGTGAGCGTTCGACCCTGCGCCAGGAGTTCCCGCACGCGCTCCACGAGCATGAAGACCGCGTGCCCTTCGTTCGCGTGCCAGGCGGCCGTCTCGATGCCGAGCTTGCGCAGCAGCCGGACGCCGCCCACACCAAGCACCCACTCCTGGCGAATCCGCATCTCCGGTCCTCCCGCGTAGAGCTTGGACGAGAGGCTGCGGTCATCCGGATCGTTGACCTCGAGATTCGTATCGAGCAGGTACACGGGAACCGCTCCGACCATCATGCGCCACGCCCCAACGCGCAGGGTACGCCCGGACAGCGGGACTGTGACCAGGTGCGGCGCACCGGACTCGTCCAGGAGCGGAATCAGGGCAGTGATCGTCGGGTCGAGCGGATCGTCGCTGTCCTCCTGCCACCCGTCGAGCCGCATCCGCTGGTCGAAGAACCCCATCGAGTACAGCAATCCCACGCACACGAGAGGTATCCCGAGATCCGACGATGCCTTGCAGTGGTCACCGGCCAACACACCCAAGCCGCCCGAGTAGATCGGCACTGAGTTGTGCAACCCGAACTCCGCACAGAAGTACGCGACCGGACGTGACGTGAGTTCGGGGTAGGTCGTGCGGAACCAGGTGCCCTCGCCTGAAAGGGCCTGCTCAAGCTGCACTCGGACCCGATCGAGCCGCAGAAGGAACTCCTCGTCGCCCGCCAACTCAGTGAGCCTCGCCGGTGCTACGAGCTGCAGCAGTGCGATCGGGTTGTGCCTCGTCCGATGCCAGAGCAGCGCATCGATTGAGCGGAACAAATTCCGGGCGTCGCGGCTCCAACTCCACCACAGGTTCGTGGCAAGCGTAGCCAATGCGCCGATCCGCTCCGGCAGAGCGGGGATTCGCGGCTCGGACGTGGTCATGGGAACCAAACTACTCGGGCTCAGCGGCGATCCGCCAGGCGCGGTGCCGCTCGGGATTCCTGCATCTCTGAGAAGTGCCTTGGTCGCTCACCCGCCCGTCTTCGCGGCGGTGAGGGTCCCAACGACTCCGGTGTCTGCGCGCACGGTCACGGTCGTCTGTGCGGAAGGGCGCAACAACCCCGTGAGCTCCCAGTGGCGAAGCTCGGGCCTTCCTTCCGGCGTGGCGGCGCCGGTGGGCTGAACGAGGAACGTCGTCATGTCGCTTCCTTCGAGCGTGCCGATCGTCCAGGCGTCGTACGCGCCGAGAACCCAGTTCCCGACGACGTACGACGAGAACGGCGCAAACGTGGAGTCTGATCCACGGTTCAGGTAGAGCTCCCAGTCGATCGTCACGCTCACGCCCTCGACGATCCCGGTCATGCGGTATTCGCCCTCACGGGGGTCGTCGATGTTGCCCACCACACGCAGGTCGTTCTGCTCTGCCGTGAGGCTGCCGAAGTAGCCGAACCCGCCTTCGACGCTGCTGATGAATCCGCGACCGGTCAGTGGAGAGTTGGCCGACCGCAGATAGTCGAAGAAGTTCTGGTCGGCATAGGCTACCGTGGCCGTGTGCAACCGGCCGGCGTTGAAGAGATCGGGCACGAACTCGCCCGGTTCCTCGAAGTCGGCCTCGAAGAGATTCTGTAGATCTCCCGGGAGCGTCAGTGCCGTGGAATCGACCCAAAACTGCGTACTCGACTCCGAGACGAACTCGGGCGACTGATCGAACACACGGTCGCGGACTTCGATCGTCACGACACGTCCCTCGATGGGGTCGACCTCGGCTATGAGCGTGTCGACGTCCCGGTTGAACGAGAGCGCAGGTCCGGGCATCGTCACTGACCCGTCCGCGGTCCGCAAGACGATGCCATTGGTGCCCGGAATGACGGTCCGGCCGGTCACCACATCGTCGCTCGCCACGATCCGCAACTCGAGCGTGTCACCGGGGCGCATGGTCGGACATGTGGCAGCCGACCAGTAGACTCCCGGCTGGAGCCGATCGGGCGGTCCCAGGCTCTCCAGCATCGTCACTGAGGTTCCGCACGGGTCCGCGGGGAAACTGAGATTCGACAGCGTGACCGTGGCTCCTTCAACGGGAACCCCGGGTGGGCTCTGACCCGGAATGAAGGACGGCTCCCCGAGGTTCGCGGTCCCGTTGAACGACCGCTCGATCAGCACCCACTGTTGTGGTTGGTCGGGTCGCGCGACGGCCTGAACGACGACGATCGGCGAGACGGCCGGCACGTTCACTGTGTCGAGCTCGCAGCCGAGAAGCGCGGCGCCGGTTCCGGCGAGCAGGATCCATCGTGGACGGAACATCAGAATGCGAACTCCACGCCGAAACTCGGAATGAACGGAAGCTGCGAGACACCCTGTCGCGTGCCCGGGCTGCTCGTGTAATCGAAAATGTAGAAGAAGATGTTGCCCCGGTTGTACAGATTGACGATCTGCAAGTACGGGCTGAGAACCCCGCCGAGCGCGTTCCACTGCCATCGGAAGCTCAGGTCGAGCCGACTGTAGTGTGGATAGCGCGCCTGATTCAGTCTCGGGTCCGCGATCGGTTCGTTCTCGGACTCGTTGAGCCCGTTCGCCCCGACGATGTACTCGCGATGACTCCACTCACCGAGCACTTCCGTATACGGCATTGGCGACCCGTATCCCCACCGCAGGCCCATTCGACTCCCCAGGGGTCCGGGACCGTTGACCACGAGATTCAGGAGGTGCCGCCGATCGTGCGCGGGAGGAAACTCCTGTACGGGATCCCGCCGGTTCGCCTTCCCGAAGCTGAACGACAGCCATCCGTTCCAATTGCCTGTGAACTTCCGCAGGAGCACGTCGACGCCCCATGCGTTGCCGTCCATGATGACGAACTCGTCACCCTGCACCCTGTTGTCGTCCTCGATGTTGTAGTTCAACACGTTGCTGAACGTCTTGTGGTATCCCTCGACCGAGAGCGACAGACTCGAGCTGAACCAGTGCTCGAATCCAAGCACCAGGTGATCCGCCCGGGCCACCGGTGTCGCACTGTCGGCTCCGATCCAGAAATCGAGGAATGACCAGGGGCTGTTGTGGTCACGGAGGGAGTGGATCGGTTGGTAGTACCGCCCCACCGAGCCGGTGAGGGCGAAATCGTCGGTGAGAAACGCCTTGGCGGCGAGCCGCGGCGCCACGGTGGTCACG
The DNA here is from genome assembly GCA_039592335.1 of Gemmatimonadota bacterium. Taxonomy (GTDB): domain Bacteria; phylum Gemmatimonadota; class Gemmatimonadetes; order Gemmatimonadales; family GWC2-71-9; genus WVYX01. The sequence continues at coordinate 107,033 of JBDHBX010000002.1, forward strand.
TCGGCGCCTCCCTGCACGGCTTCGACGCGAACCCCTGGGCGAAACAGCAGTCGATCGTTGGGGCGCCACTGGTCGTCGATGAATGCTGACCAGACACGCGGCTGGTACGTCTGGTCGAGATACACCGTCGACAACGCATCGCTCCGGAAGTTGTAGAGCATGCGATAGTCTTCGACACCGCCACCGAAGCGAACGTCGTGAGTCGCTCCCGGTGAGAGCCAAACCTCCACACTGGCAGTCAACAATCTCACATCGTTGTCGATCTGCACGATGCTGGGTACGAACCCCACCGTCGTGGAAAACTCCGTGATACTCGCATTGACCTTGAGGGGTCTTCCGAACACCAGATCGTCGTAGTTGAGCCCCAGCAGTCTGTTGCCCCAATCCACGTTGAGCGCGAGCGGTTCGACGTCGGGGTTGGGTTGGGCAAACTCCCAGCGCAGCACGTCTTTTCCCAGGTACCCGGTCAGCGATAGCGTACCTCCCGTGGGGAGCAGGAACGAGGCCTTGGCCACGCCGTCGGCGAAGTAGTATGGCAGCACACTGCTCGTGAACCACTGGATCACCTGATCGGCGTACGTGCGACGCGCCGCCACGAGGAACGACGAGTTCTTGGTGGGCAGGGGTCCCTCGACCAGGATCTTGGAGGACAAGAGGGAGATCTGTCCGCTCAGGCCCCACGTGGCACGGCCGGGACGCGCCTGCACATCGAGCACCGAACTGAGGCGTCCGGGGTAGTGTGCGGGAAACCCGCCAGTCAGGTAGTCGATTTCCCCGACCGCAGCCGCATCGAAGGTGCTGAAGAGACCTCCCAAGTGCGACGGATTGAAGATCGTGACCCCGTCGAGTTGAATGAGGTTCTGATCCGCCTCCCCGCCACGCGTGTGGTATCCAACCGTGTAGTCGTTGAGGGCGATCGTTCCGGGAAGGAGTTGAATGGTCCGGATGACGTCGGCTTCGAGAAAGGCCGGCATCTCTTGGATGGTTGCGGCGTCGATCGTCACGGCGCTCGCCTGAGCCGATTCCTCGAACCGCTGGCGCGAAGGCGACTCCGCCGATGCGATGACTGGAGGGAGCTGCACGGCACGGGACAGGAGGTACACGTCGATCGAGTCCGTCCCGAGGGCAACCAGCAGCGTGTGAGTCGTTACCCCCAGCCGCCGGAACACGAGCTGATGGTCACGCGCCGGAAGGCCGCGAAGCGCGAAGAACCCCAGGGTATCGGTCGAGGCGGAGTTCGGTAGACCGGTGACCTCGACGGTGACGCCGGGAAGTACCGTGCTGTCCTCCACGGTACGGACGTGTCCGACGATGTTCCGGGTGTCCTGTGCGTGGGCGGGCCGGCCCAGTCCCAACAGCACCACCACCACCACCACCGTCGAAGCGACGACTGCGCGCATCACTGGTTATACGCCCCGCCTGTTCCGCCGGTTCCCCATGGCCCGCGGTTGACACGGCGCCCGGCTCGCGCCTCGAGACTGCGATCCGTGCGAAGGGTTATCTTATCGGTTCCGCCACGGCCGCGGGATGGGCAAAGTAGCGTGTAAGCCGGTGGAAGCGTAAGGATTCTGCCGAGGAGTCGGAGAACCATCCATGACAGCGTCGCCACCAGTGGTCAACACGAGTCGCTCGAGCGGGATTCGCGTGACGATTCTGGTGCTGTTTTTCCTCTCGGGCGCTTGTGCGTTGGTTTACGAAGTCGTCTGGATGCGGATGCTCACCCTGGTCTTTGGGGCGACAGCCTTTGCCACCAGCACGATTCTGGCGTCGTTCTTCGCCGGCTTGGCTCTGGGTGGTTTCACGTTCGGTAGGCTCATCGACAAGGGCAGGAGCCCGCTTCGCGTTTACGCCCTCCTCGAGGCCGGGATCGGGGCATTTGCCTTCCTGATGCCGGTGATCTTCTCGGTCCTGAGCCTGGTCTACGTCGGCATCTCACGGCAGTTCGACGTGAGCTTCTACCAGCTCAGTCTGATCAGGTTCGTCCTGTCGTTCCTGGTCCTGCTGGTTCCGGCCACCCTGATGGGCGGCACGCTCCCCGTCATCGTCAAGTTCTTCGCCACGAGACCGGAGAGACTGGGGTGGAACGTCGGCCAACTGTACGCCGTGAACACCTTTGGAGCGGTTGTTGGCACTATCGCGGCAGGGTTCTTCCTCATCCTGCTGTTGGGCGTCAAGGAATCTGCCTATGCTGCCGGGGCGGTGAACCTGTTCATCGCAGCCGCTGTGTTTGCCCTGGCTCGGCGTGTGGGGAATGGCGGGAAGGCGCACGCTGAAGGGAAGCAGCGCGAGGAGGAGACGGAAGCCACTCCAGGGGAGGCCTTCTCTCTCAAGCAGGCTCGGCTGGCACTGTGGGCGATCGGCCTGTCGGGCCTGTGTGCGTTGGCGTTCGAGGTGTTCTGGACGAGGGCGCTCGTATTCTACCTGGACAATTCCACCCACGCCTTCACGACGATCCTGACGGCCTTCCTGCTGGGCATAGCCCTCGGGAGCCTGATCATCGCGCGGGTCGTCGACACGAGAAGGCGCTTGTTGGCGTGGCTGGGTGTGATGGAAGTGCTGATCGGGGTCTCTGCAATCCTCGCCATTCCGATACTGAATCGCCTGAGCCCCGTCTTTCAAAGCATGGAAGGTGTCGCGCTCGACTCGATGCTCGCCTGGAAGTGGATGGGGATGAGGTTCGCTAAGAGCCTCACGGTGATGCTCGTGCCCACGCTCTTAATGGGAATGACGTTTCCGTTGGCGAGCAAGATCTACACGAGAAGCATCAGCCGCGTCGGCGCCGCCCTTGGTGATGTGTATTCCGTGAATACGATCGGCGGGGTCTTCGGTTCCGTGATCGCTGGCTTCGTGCTGATCCCGCTGATCGGCGTGCAGCAGGGCATCATCGTGATCGCTGCCATCAACGTCATCATCGGGGCAGTGCTCATACTCTCCGAGCCGTTGGTGGCCTACAGGGCCAGGTTGGGGATGGCGCTGGGATCGGGCGTGGTGTTCCTCGGGATGGGGACGGTCTACGCTACTGGTGGTGCGATCGTCCTGGCCTCCTACCACGAGGCGGCCGAGAACCCCGAGGTGCTGTCGTATGAGGAGGGCATCGGCGGGACGGTGAAGGTCTACCGAGACCGGTGGGGCGAGAAGGTCCTGAGCGTGAACGGCTTCCCGGTCGCCGGCACCGCCGCCGAGGCGTACGAGATCCAGAAGCCCCTGGCGCACCTGCCCGTGCTGCTGAGCAGCGTGCCTTCTCCCCGGGTGAACGTGATCGGATTCGGAACCGGGGGGACATCCTGGGGGATGATGCTGCACGACGTCGCAGAGGTGGATTGTGTCGAGTTGGTGCCGGGCGTGATTGATGCCGCGGAGTGGTTCCCGGAGAGCAATCACGGGGTGCTGAACGAACCGAGATTCAACTTGATCATGGGGGACGGGAGGAACTACGCCCTCGTGACTGACAAGGAGTATGACGTGATCTCGGTCGACGCGACCTCACCCAAGATGGCCGGCAACGGCAGCCTCTATACGCTGGAATTCTATCAGCTGCTCGAGGCGAGACTGTCCGCCGACGGCCTCGTCGTTCAGTGGTTGCCGTTCCACCTGCTGGCGGATGCCGAAGTGCGGATGATCGCGAAGACGTTCATGACGGTGTTTCCACACACGACCCTATGGTTCACGCCATTCAGGCAACACATCATTCTCGTCGGCACACAGCGGAGGCTGGAGATCGACCTCGAAGCGTTGCGTGCGGGGCTCGGGAGGGAAGGCGTCCGGCGAGAGCTGGTGCAACTCGACGTACGAGGGCCCTTCGATGTCTTGAGCTGGTTCGTGATGGGCGAGGAAGCGCTGGCGGAGTACGTCGGCGATGCGAGGGTGAACAGCGACGATCATCCGTACCTGGAGTTCACGCCGGCCATGGCGTACTTCGTCTCGCGAGTGTACCGCGTCCGCAATCTAGAGGTTGCCAGGGAGTATAGAGAGAGCGTGTCCCCCTTGCTGGTGAATGTGGGAGAGACCGAGGAGGAGATTGCCTCTGTCGAGGAGAGGGTGCAGAGGCGGTTCGAGGCGATCCACCACTCCATCACCGGGGACATCTATCTCTTCCTGGGTAGGCGAGACCAGGCCATCGTCGAATACCGCAGGGCGCTGGCGGTCGATCCTCGAGAAACGAACTACCTGAATTGGACGTGGAGTGGTGGGGAGCAGGGGAGGTAGAGCGCGCCGGCCCCCCATCCCCTGCTACCCCTGGGTGCTGCCCCCTACCAGATCTCGGCCCGCTTCGGAGCGGGTTGCACCATTGGATCCCCCTCCTTGCAGCCCCAGGCCGCCGCGAACTCGGGCATGTTGGCCAGCGGTCCGTTCGCCCGGAACATGGACGGCGAGTGCGGGTCGGTGTTCACCTGCAGCCTAATGGCCTCGTCGCGGGAGTTCCGGCGCCACGCCTGTGCCCAGGAGAGGAAGAAACGCTGGTACGGCGTGAAGCCATCGATCTCGCCGGGGTCGTTCTGCTCGAGGGCCGCCTGAAGGGCGTAGTAGGCCATGGTGATCCCCGCCAGGTCCCCGATGTTCTCGCCCAGCGTGAGCTCGCCGTTGACGTGCAGGTCATCTACTGCGACGAAGCCGTCGTACTGCTCGACGAGCTTGTCGGTGCGGCTCTCGAAGCGGGTGCGGTCCTCCTCGGTCCACCAATTCACCATGTTGCCCTGAGCGTCGAACCGGCTGCCCTGATCGTCGAAGCCGTGCATGAACTCGTGGCCGATGACCCCACCCATGGCGCCGTAGTTCACCGCGTCGTCCATCTCCCCGTCGAAGAAGGGCGGCTGCATGATGGCGGCGGGGAAGACGATCTCGTTCATCACTGGGTTGTAGTAGGCGTTGATCGTCTGCGGCGACATCCCCCACTCGTTGCGGTCGATCGGCTGCCCGATCTTGTCGAGGTTGCGCCGTGTCTCGAACGCGTTGCCAGCGCGGACGTTGGCGAGATAGCCCTCGGTGCCGATCTCGAGCTGGGAGTAGTCGCGCCACTCGTCGGGGTAGCCGATCTTGGAGACGAAGGTGCCGAGCTTCTCGAGGGCCTTGGCCGTCGTCTCGTCACCCATCCACTCGAGGCCCTGGATACGCATCCGCACCGCCGCCCGCAGGTTCTCGATCATCTCGTCGGCGCGCCGCTTGGTCTCCGGCGGGAAGGCCCGCTCCACATAGACCTCGCCCAGCGCCTCTCCCAGACTCGCGCTGGTCCGGTCGATGACCCGCTTCCAGCGGGGGCGCAGCTCCTCAGCGCCGCGAAGGGTTGTGCCGTAGAAGGCGAAGTCCGCGTCGACGAAGTCGTCTGAGAGGTAGGCGGCGAACTGGTGGATGACATGCCAGCGCAGGTAGTCCTTCCAGGTATCGATGGACACCTCCTCCATGACCGCGTTCATCTCGGCGAAGAACTTGGGGTGGGCGTAGGAGAAGGTCTCGAGTCCGTCCAGACCCAGATGGTGGAAATACTCGGACCAGGAAAAGTCGGGAGTTGCCTCGTCGGCGCCGCCGATCGTCTGGATGTTGTAGTAGTTGGCGGGGTTGCGTAGCTCGACGTTGGTGAGGGAGGCTTCGGCTAGCCTGGTCTCCATCGCCAGAATGGCCTCGGCCGCGGCTTGGGACTCCGCTGGAGAGCCGCCCAGCAACTGCAGCATCGCGGAGACGTGGGCAACGTACTTGTTGCGCAGCTCCACCGACTCCTCGTCCTCACGTGTGTAGTAGTCGCGGTCGGGAAGGCCGAGCCCGCCTTGGACGGCGTACATGATGTACTGCTCGCTGTTCATGAGATCCTGAAAGACGGCCGTGTTGAACAGCACAGCGCTGCCTTCGAGGTGGTAGTCCTGCACGATCGCCTGGAGCTCCTCGAGGGTCTGCATCTCCGAGATCCGCTGGAGGTCGGCGGCAAGCGGCCTCAGGCCGTTGCCCTCGATCCTCTCGGTGTCCATGCCGGTCAGCCAGAAGTCGCCGACCTTCTGCCGGTTGGTGCCCTTCTCGGCGCCGGCCGCTGCGGCGGCGTCCAGGATGGCGCGCAGCAGAACGTAGTTGCGCTCGCGCATCTCGTTGCCGATACCCCAGGCGCTCTGGTCGGCCGGGATCGGGTTGCGCTCGAACCAGCTACCGTTGGCGAACTGATAGAAGTCCTGGCAGGCACCGACCGAGGTGTCCATGTTCCGGCGGTCGAGGCCACGCTCGTTGGTCTTGTACTCCTCCCCCTGCTGGGCCGTCGCGGCGCCCGGAAGGGCCGCCATGAGTGCACACAGGAGCGAGAAGCGGAGTCCCTTCGTCATTTCGATTCTCCTTGGCTGTCCTCTGGAAGCACGCGGTGACGAGAGCCTTGCGACCCTTGCCGGACGCGTGATCGCGCGGCTCTTCGAAAGTAGAGCTGGGCGAGTGGACCGTCTAGGGAGCCTGTCGCGGAGGTTGGGAGGCCTACTCCTCCGGCAGCTCCAGCGCGGCCTTTCCCAGCTCAATCAGGCGCTGCCTGAGATCGGTCACCAGCCGGTCCAGTCGGTCCGCCAGGTCGTGGTGCACCGGTCCGTACGCTCCCAGCCGCTTGGCGTTCAGCTCGTAGATTCGGTTCGCCCACACGTTGGCCGCGGCGATCACCCGTTGCCGCGCTCCCCGCGCGCGGCGCTGGGGGAGGTCGAGTTCCGCCACCATCTCCTGCGCGGCGGTCTCCACCTCGTTCAGGGTTGTCCGCAGCTTCCGTAACGCCTCTCCGGATTGGTCCAGCTCCGGCAGCTGGCCCAGCTGCGCGAGGTCATCCAGCAGCAGGTGCACGTGCGTCGCCACGTGCCGGATCTGGTTGGTGTTGAGTAGGCTCTCGGACATAGCGCCAATGATAGTGGCCGCCGCCGCCGCCGGTTAGCGTGGAGCGGGCCAGCCCATGACCCTTGCCGCTCGCCTACCGGCCCGCAGGCTCGCCAGGGTGGCCGCGCCCCTCGCGCCACAGATCCACCCACATCGCGACCGGGCCCACGAGGAACAGCGCCAGAATGGGTGGCGCCGGGTAGAGCGGGCGCAGCAGTCCAACGTTGTGGTCGCCGGCGAGGCGGATGACCGCCTCGACGACCGCGACGAGGCAGGCGACCAGGATTCGCCCACGGCGCGTGCGGACCGTGGTGCGCGGGTCGGTGACCATGAAAAAGATGAACAACTGGTACATCGGACCGGTGACGGGAGCGATCTCGGCCAGCAGTGGGCCACCCACGAGTGCGGCGCGGACCGCCGCTAGCAGCAGGAAGCTCACCACGTAGGTGAGCGTGACGTGGAGCATCCGGGCGCGCGACACGACGAGCAGGCCGACGGCCCAGATGATCGCATTCGTTGCGAGGTCGTTGCCCCACTGGTGGCTCAGGATCGCCACCGTCCCGGGTGCCAGCAGCAGCAGCACGCTGATGGCGAAGTTGCTCGGATTGAACAGATGGCGATCGCGGTAGACGAGCACGTACTTGGAGCCGATGGCTAGGATACCGCCCAGGGCGAACGGCCAGAGCAGGCCGGCCTGCGGCTTGAGCAGCAGGGAGAGGCTGATCCCGCTGACGTAGGCGCTCGCCAGGTTGGCGAAGCGCCCGCGCACCAGCCGCGAGCACACCGCTTCGGTCGCGACGCAGGCACCGAGGGCGGCGGCCAGCCGCTCGTACCCGCCCAAAATGGCGTAGCGCCACTCCCCGACCACGAGGATCAGCGTGATCAGGAAGACGATGAGGTAGCGCGGGTGGATGGTGCCGAGCATCGTCCACGCTGCGCGCACCCGCCGACGGTTCGAAAGCGCCACGTCGGTCATGGCGACGGTCGCTCCGGCTCGGTCACGACGTGCAGCCGGTCCATGGCCGGCGCCTCGAGCCGCTGCACCTCACCCGACGGCCACCGAATCTCCACGTCCTCGACCTGCGTCTCACCGCCGAGCCCGAAATGCAGGCGGCGGTCGTTCTGGCTGGCGAATCCCATGCCTCCCGCCACCACGCGGCGCTGGCGCCGCCCGCCGAAAGCCACGACCACCTCGGCCCCGATGGCGCTGCGGTTGCTGCGGGTGCCGACGAGCTCGAATGCGATCCAGTGATTGCCGGGGGCCACCGTGTTGCGGTACACCAGAACAGGCGCGCCCTGGTTCGCCACCACCACGTCGAGCACGCCGCGGTTGAACAGGTCGACGACCGCCACGGCGCGGCCGTCGTAGTGATCGGTCACCCCCACCGCCTCGGCCACATCCGTCAGCCGTCCTTCCCGGTTCAGCAGGACCCGTGACCGTTCGTACCCCGACAGGCTGGCCGTGCCGATGGGTGGCCAGCTCGCCGCGTCCTCGAAGACGGCGCCCGTCGCGCCCGCCACCTTGGACATGCCGTACCAGTAGTCCCGATCGGGATCCGCCGAGATGAAGCCGTTGGCCACGAACAGGTCCATCCAACCGTCGTTGTTGAGATCACCGAACTGCGCGCCCCACGCCCACCCGGCGTCGGCCACCACGCCGCGCGCGACCTCTCGGAACCGGCGGGTCTCCTCCAGGTAGTTGAGGCGCAGGTTGTTGCCCTGGAACAGGTAGCCACGCTCCGAGATGTTGGTCACGAACACGTCGTGCCGGCCGCGGTTCAGCACGTCGCCCAGCGAGACCGACATCCCGCTCTTCGAGTCGGTGTCCACGCCGGCGAAGCTGAGCGTGAAGCGGCGCCCCTCCTGGTTCTCGTACAGCTCCTCGGGGCCGTAGTCGTTCGCGAGGTAGAGGTCGGGCCACCCGTCGTCGTTGAAGTCCGCGGCCGCCACGGCCATGGTCCAACGGGTGCTCCCCACGCCCAGGGAGTCCGTCACGTCCGCGAAGCTCCCGTCGCCGAGGTTGCGGAACAGCACATTGGCGCCACCGTTGCTGGCGAACTCAAAGCTGTTCTGCATGATGCGCGTCGTACGCAGGTGCCACAGGTCGATCTCGGCGCGGAAGTACCCGGCCACGTAGAGGTCGAGCAGCCCGTCCCGATCGTAGTCGAGCCACACGGCACCGTTGGCGTTCATCCAGCGCCGCAGCCCCGCCGCCTCGGTTACGTCGTCGAAGTTGAGCTCCCCCGTATTTCGCAGGAGCTGGAGATACCCATACTTGTACACCAGTAGGTCTTCCAGCCCGTCGTTGTCGTAGTCCCCCCACACCGCGCCCATCGAGACGCCTTCACCTTCGCGATTCAGATCGGCGACCCCGGCCGCAAGTGCGACGTCGTCGAATGTCCCGTCCCCGCGGTTCACGTACAGCGCGTTGTCGTGGCCGAATCGGCTCGAGGTGAAATAGAGGTCGCTCCACCCATCGTCGTTCACGTCGGTGACCGACACCGATGCCCCGAGGGCAGTAACGTGTGGCGCGACGTTGTCGAGCCTGGGATCCAGCGAGGGAGCGCGGTGGGTGAACGCGATGCCGAGTTCCGAGGCGACCGACTCCAGTCGGAAGCCCGTCACCTCCGGTCCCGCGCGCATGGAGGAGTCAGCGCGCCGTCCCAGCAGCGGGACGGCGGCGAGCGTTCCCACGAAGACCACGGCGACGACGAGGCGGCGACCCGACCAGTAGTGCATGAGCGGTGGAATCCTGCGCGTCCGAGGAGCGAAAACGAAGCGGCACCCTGACCGCGGCCGGGGTGCCCGCCCACCAATGCCGCAATATCGAAGCGCCCCCGATGCGGAGCAAGGCGGGATCGCGTGCGGGGGTGGCGGCCGCCGCCGGCGAGCGCCAGAATAAGTGGCGATTCAGCATCCCGCACGCAGGCGCGGGCGGCCGTGTCTCGCGGCCCGCAGCGAGAGCACCCTCCGGAAAGGACGTCACCGCGTTGTCCAACGAGCAGATCGGCCCGCACGGAGTGATTCGCTGGGGACCGTACCCCGAGCTCACCCTGCCCGCGATTCTGGTGGGCTACGCCCTGGGGATCCTGATCGCGCTGAGCATCGGGTACGCGTCCCTCATTCTGGGGTTCTCGATCGAGGGCTCCGAGCTCGCCGCCATCCTCGGCTTCGGGATCCTCCGCGGCATGATGCGCCGCAACAGCATCATTGAGAACAACATCAACCAGACGGTGGCCAGTGCCGTGAACGGTGCCTCGGCCGGCATGATGTTCACGGTGCCGGCGCTGTTCATCCTGGGCGAGACCGACTTCAACGCGGTGCTGCTGGTGTTCGCCTGCATCGCCGGCGGCGTGTTGGGCATCGCGTTCATCATCCCGCTGCGCAAGCAGATGATCGACTTCGAGCGGCTCACGTATCCGGGCGGCGTGGCCGTGGCCACGATCCTCAAGTCGCCGGGGGCGGGGATCCGGAAGGCGGTGCTGCTGCTGGCTGGCGCGGCGGTGAGCGGCCTGCTCCACTTCGTGAGTCAGGCGACCCGGTTCGAATACTGGAACCTGGGCGCGGTCGTGGGTCTGCCGGAGTACATGAACGGCGTGTGGTACATCTCACTACTCACGGTGGGAATCGCGTTCATCGCCGGAAAGGGCGGGTTCTTCTTCATCGTGGGTGGCTACGTCTGCTACTGGATCCTGGCGCCCGCGTTGGCGCAGATGGGGCTGCTGCCGACGCCCGAGACGCTGCAAGCCGCCAATGCGAGCCTGACAGGCTACCTGCGGGTGGCGCTGTTCCGCCCCGTGGGGATCGGCATGCTGATCGGCGGCGCCCTCACCGGCATCGCGCTGGCGCTGCCGCTCATCGTGAGTGCGATCCGTAGTATGCAGGCCGCTGCCAAGGTGAAGACCGCCGTCTCCCAGGACGAGATGCCGATCAAGCTGCTGTACGTGGCGGTAGGGGCTGCCGCGCTCGTGCTGCTGGTGATCGCGGTCAACTCGGTCAGCGAGATGGGCGCGGTGCGCGGGCTGTTCATGGCGGTGCTGGGGACGGTCTGGATCTGGGTCGCCGGTGTGGTACTGTCGGAATGCATCGGGCGCACCAACTGGTCACCGCTCAGCGGCATGACGCTCATCGCGGTGACGATCCTGGTCGTGATCAGTGCCGGGCTTGGCGACAGCGCCTCGATCGTGTCATCGATCATGGTCGGCGCGGCTGCGTGTGTGGCGATGGCCCAGGCGACCGACCTCATGCTCGACCTCAAGACCGGCTACCTGGTCGGTGCCCTTCCTAGGAAGCAGCAGATCGGACAGTTCCTGGCCACCTGGCTGGGGCCGATCGTGATCATGGCGCTCATCTTCGTCCTGCATCAGGCGTACGGCCTGGGGAGCGAGCGACTCCCGGCGCCGCAGGGACAGGTGTTGGCGAGCATGATCCAGGGCATCTTGGGTGGAGACGTGCCGCTCCAGAAGTACGTGGCAGGGGCGGGCCTCGGCGCGCTGCTGAGTGCGAGCGGCATCGGTGGCCTCGGCATACTCGTCGGCCTGGGGTTCTACCTGCCGTTTGCCATCGTGCTTACCTACAGCATCGGCACCGTGCTGCGGATCTTCCTGGACTGGAGAGTGGGACACCGCATCAGCGAGGACGTGGGCATTCCGGTCGCCGCGGGACTCATCGTGGGTGAGGCGCTGGTGGGAGTGGGCTTCGCGCTGTACTACGTCATTTCCGGCAGCCTGGCCGGCTGAGGGGAGGGAGCATGAAGAACGCTGGATACGTGTTGATCGTACTCGGCTTCCTGATGGGCGCCCTGGCCGCGGTGGTGGACGAGCTCGATGTCGCATGGGGGACGTTCGCGATCGCCCTGGCCGTGGGTGCCGTCGGAGTGACGTCGGTGCGGCTGGCGACGCGCCAGGAGGCGCGTGCCGAGGGCAAGCTCACTCTCAGCATGCAGACGCTGGGCGAGAGTCTGCGCAACGTCGTGCAGAAGATCACGACGCTCGACCGTCAGAAGGAATCGCTCGATCCCTACGAGGCTCGAATGCATATCGACCAGCTGTTTCCGGACGATCTGAATGCGTTCGTGGAGGCGCGGGAGAGCATTGCGCACTTGCATGGGTTGCAGGCCTATGCCGATGTCATGAACCGTTTCGCGGCGGCGGAACGCTACCTCAACCGCGTGTGGTCGGCATCGGCGGACGGGTACATCGACGAGGTCCGGACGTATCTGGGGAAGGCGGCGCACGAGTTCGGCGGCGCATTGGAAGAGCTCGAGCGGCTGGAGCCGCGCGCTGCGTAAGCGCGTGGTTGGGCGCTGGGCAGCGGTCGTTCTTGGTGGGGCCCTGTCGTGGATCGGCTGCGGGGACCAGGCGCCCGAGGCCCCTGCCTCGGTAGCGGTCACGCCGGCAGTCTCACTGGTCACGAGCGTGGGGGAGACCGTCCGCTATCACGCCACGGTGCGGTTGCCGGATGGCACGGTGTCGCTCGGCGCTCCGGTGAGCTGGAGCAGCAGTGCCCCAGCGGTGGCCACGATCGATGCCGCCACCGGTGAGGCTACGACAGTGGCAGTCGGTGGTACCTCGATCACTGCGACGTCTGGGTCCGTTTCGGGTGGGGCGACTCTCGAGGTGTACCTCCCGCCCGATGAGGACTACGTCGCGGGGGAGACGTACTTCGGGCGCGAGCAGTACGTGGAGTACCTGGCGGGAGACCTGCCGATCATCATCTCGGCCCCGCACGGGGGCTACGAGGAGCCCGCGGAGATTTCCGATCGTACTTGGGGCACGACAGGCCAGGACCGCCAGACGCAGGAAATGGCATGGGCGGTGCGGGAGGCACTGCACGACCGATTCGGCGCCTGGCCGCACCTGGTGATCTCCCATCTGCACCGCGTCAAGCTGGATCCCAACCGCGAGATCGGGGAGGCGGCACAGGGGAATCCGTTTGCCGAGTGGGCGTGGGGAGAGTTCCACCAGTTCATGGAGGATGCCGGCAGCGCCGTCGCTCAGCAGCACGCCCGCGGCCTGTACATCGATTTGCACGGGCACAGCCACGCGATTCCACGGTTGGAGCTGGGTTACCTGCTGACCTCCGACGACCTGGGGAAACCGGACCAACTGCTGGAGAGCTCGGAATACATGACCAAGAGCAGCATTCGGACGCTTGCCGAGGAGTGTGATTCGAGCTTTGCCGCGCTGCTGCGCGGGCCCTCCAGTCTCGGTGGTTTGCTCGCACAACGCGGATTTGCGGCTGTACCGAGCCCGGCGGCGCCCGATCCCGGAGGGGCCGATTACTTCAGTGGTGGGTACGACCTACGGCGGCACGGCTCGCGGGATGGTGGTCCCGTTTCCGCCGTGCAGATCGAAATGAACTACGAGGGGGTGCGGGACACCGAAGCCGCCCGGGACGTGTTCGCTGTGGCGGTGGCCGGTGCGCTCGAGACGTACTTCGACGTGCACTATGGCCAGCCGCTGACCGGCAGACCGATGGTGGCGGCGGACTCCCTGGGATGGCGGGAGTGACGAGGATCATGACAGCGATGACAATGGTGGTTCAGCAGCCCGCCGACACGACCGGCGTGGCCCAATCGATCATCACCTGGTTGCGTGAGCCAACGCTGGCCGCGCAGGCGGCGGGGTTCTTGCTCGTCTTGCTCGCCGCCTACGTGGTCGACAGGGTGGCACGCAGGCTCATCCAACCACTGGTCTCGAGGCTGGTGAAGGGCACTCGGTTCCACTGGGACGACGTGCTGCACGAGCACAAGGTGTTCGAGTGGCTCTCCCACATCGTCGGCGTGCTGGTCGTGTACTACGGCGTGCAGCTCCTCCCCTCGGTTCGCCCGGCGTTCACCGTGCTCGTCTCGCGCGCGTCAATGGCCGTGATGGTACTGATCGGCCTCGTGGCGGCCGGTGCTTTCCTCTCCGCCATCAGTGACATCTACTCCAAGACACCCGCAGCCAAGAACCGGCCCATCAAGGGCTACGTGCAGGTGGCGAAGATCATCATGTATGTGTTGGGCGGCGTGGTGATGGTCGCGACGCTGCTCGGTCGCTCCCCGCTGGTGATGCTGGGTGGGTTCGGGGCGATGACGGCGGTGCTGCTTCTGGTGTTCCGCGACACCATCCTGTCGTTCGTGGCGAGCCTGCAGATCAGCAGCTACGACATGGTGCGGGAAGGCGACTGGATCGAGATCCCCTCGCTCGGTGTGGACGGCGACGTGATCGACATGTCCCTCCACACCATCAAGGTGCAGAACTGGGACAAGACGATCGTCACGGTCCCCACGCACAAGCTCATCGAGGGTTCCTTCAAGAACTGGCGGGGTATGTCGGACTCCGGAGGCCGCCGCATCAAGCGAGCCGTGCACGTCGACATGAACACGATCCGGTTCCTGGAAGAGGCCGACGTCGAGCGGTTCGAGCGGTTCGCCCTGCTCAAGGACTACATGAGCTCCAAGCGCGATGAACTCGCTGCGGATGCGGAGGCGCGCCCATCGGATCCGGAACTCATCGTGAATGCCAGACGTCTCACCAACATCGGGACGTTCCGGGCCTACATTGCCAGCTACCTGCGGCAGCACCCGCAGATCCACAGGGGAATGACGCTCATGGTACGACAGCTGAATCCCACGCCCGACGGGCTGCCGCTCGAGATCTACGCGTTCTCCAACGACACCGACTGGGTCGCGTACGAGGGGATTCAGTCGGACATCTTCGACCACATTCTGGCTATAGCACCCGAGTTCGACCTGCGCGTGTTTCAGCACCCGGCGGGGAGGGACTTCGAGGCGGCCATGGGGCGGTCGCGATGAACATGCGGCTGAAGACGGTCGGGCGATGCTGCGCCATGGCCGTCGTCGCGTGGTTACTCGGCTGCGGCACCGGTTCCCCCGTGTTGGTAACTGAGCCCGCCCCGGAGCCGGGGTTGGAGGACGTGGAGGTCGCGCTCTATCTGATCGGCGATGCCGGTGCGCCCGAGCCCGATGACCAGGTCTTGGCCGCGCTCGAGGCGGATATCGGGCGGCACCCGGAGCGGAGCACGGTGGTCTTCCTGGGAGACAACATCTATCCCAAGGGCCTGCCCGACAGTGCGGCGCCCAACCGTGCCGAGTCCGAGCGGCGGCTCCAGGAGCAGATCGACGCGGTGCTCGACGCCGGCGGCCGTGCCGTGTTCGTGCCGGGGAATCACGATTGGGTGCGCGGCGGTGCCGAAGGGTGGAACGCCATCCGGCGTCAGCAGGCGTACATCGAGGCGCAGGGTACACCGGACGTCGTGCTGCTGCCGCGGGGCGGCTGCCCCGGTCCCGATGTCGTGGACCTGGGCGCGCGACTCCGCGTGGTGCTCGTGGACACCCAGTGGTGGCTGCACAAGCATGCCAAGCCCGAGCCGCCGACGTCGACCTGTGGTGCCGACAGCTACGGAGAGGTGACCGATTCCCTCCGCGCCGTGATTCGCTCCGCGGGCGATCGGTACGTCGCGGTCATGGCGCACCACCCGCTCGCGTCGGGCGGCAAGCACGGTGGGCACTTCAGCATCCTGGAGCACATCTTCCCGCTGCGTGAGCTCAAGTCGTGGCTCTGGCTGCCGCTGCCCATCATCGGGTCGGCGTACCCCGTCGCCCGCATGTCGGGCATCTCCTCACAGGACATACCGAGCGGCGCCTACCAGGAGATGCGCGACTCGCTGCACGCCGCGTTCGCCGAGGGTCCGCCGCTGATCTATGCTGGAGGGCACGAGCACAACCTGCAGGTGCTCGACGGTGAGGTCGTGGAGCACATGCTGGTGAGCGGGGGCGGCTATTACGATCACCGGGACCGTGCTGTCTATTTGGAACAGACGCGGTTCGCCTCGCCGGCGGGCGGATTCATGCGGGTGGACGTGCTGAGGGACGGGCGCGCGCGGCTGGCTGTGTTTACGGTCGATGAAGAGGCACATGCCACCGAGGCGTTCACGATGTGGCTTCATACCGTCGGAGGGTCAATGGAATGATGCCCCTAACACGTCGGATCTCGCTGTTGCTGCTGGTCGTGGCCGGGGTTGCCCCCCGATCGCTCCCCGCCCAGGAGCCTGCCGCCGGGCAGCGCGGCCGTGACACCACCATCGTTGCCGGTGCGCACTACGCCAAGCCAGGGATCTACCGCTTCTACTTCGGGAAACAGTACCGCGATCTGTGGACCGTGCCGATTCGAGTTCCGCTACTCGACCTGGACACCTTTGCGGGCGGTCTCACGCCCACCACCGCGGGCGGCGGGTTCCAGACCAAGTCGCTGCGCTTCCGCGGCGCCGACGGGTACCAGTACGGCTTTCGGTCGGTGGACAAGGACGTGGCGATCCTGCCGGAGAGCTTCGAGGGCACCTTCGTCGAGGACGTCGTGCAGGACCAGACCCACTCGGCCCACCCGGGCGCGCCATCGATGCTGGCGCCGCTCATGGAGGGCGTGAGCATTCCGCACACCGACCCGAGGCTGGTGGTGCTGCCCGACGATCCCAAGCTGGGCGAGCATCGCGAGCGTTTCGCCGGCACGCTGGGATACATCTCGCGGCGCGCCATCGTAGAGCCGGGTCTCCCCGGGTTCGCGGGAGCGGTCGAGATCATCGACGGAGACGAGATCTTCGAGCGGGTGCAGCGCGGCCCGGCCGACCGCGTGGACACGCGGGCCTTCCTCTACGAGCGGCTGTTCGACTTGCTGATCGGTGACTGGGACCGGCATCGGGGCCAGTGGGGGTGGGCGCGTTTCGCCGACGAGCCGGTGACGAGCTGGCTGCCGATTCCGCAGGACCGTGACCAGGCGCTCGTGCGGTTCGACGGGCTGGGGCTCAGTCTCACGCGGTACTACATGCCGCAGTTCGTGGAGTTCGGGGAGGACTATCCCAACATCGAGGGACTCACCTGGAACGGTCGGGAGCTGGACCGCCGGTTCCTGGTGGGCCTCGAGAAGGCCACGTGGGATTCGGTGACGGCCGAGCTGAAGTTCCGCCTCACCGACTCGGTCATCGATGGGGCGGTGCGCGCCCTGCCGCCCGAGTACTATGCCCTCGACGGGGAACGGCTGAGCCGTGCGCTCAAGGCACGGCGCGACAAGCTGCACCAGGCGGCGGACCGGTTCTACCGCCTCCTCGCGGGTGCGGTGGACCTCCACGCCACCGATCAGGCGGAGACCGTCGTGCTCGATCGACACGAGGACGGCTCCGTGGAGGTCACTGTCACGAGCACGTTTGCGGGCTCGGGTCGAACGACCCCCTACGTGCATCGCCGCTTTCACAAGGACGAGACGAACGAGCTCCGCGTGTTTCTGCACGGGGGCGATGACCGGGTGTTGGTGCGCGGCCGGGGTTACGGGATCACACTGCGCGTCGTCGGTGGCGGCAGCGACGAAGTCGTCGACTCCTCACGCGTCGGCATGGTCCACTTCCATGCGACCGGGGAGGATCGGGTGAGCGGGCCCACGACGGTCGTGGTGGACCGGCGGACCTACACGCCTCCTCCCAAGCGCTTTGAGACTGAGCTCCCCCCGCGCGATTGGGGACGGCGCTGGCAGGGCTCGTTCTGGCTCGCGGCCGGACCGGACATCGGGATCTTCCTGGGTGCCGGTGCGAACGTCACGCACTATGCGTTCCGGGCACTTCCCTATGGTTCGTGGTCGCAGGTGCGCGCCGGGTACGCCACGGGTGCCAAGACGGGGCGGATCGATTTCGAGCTGGACACGTACTGGTCCAACTCGCGAGTGCACTTGCTTACCTACCTGCTGGCCTCCGGTGTCGAGACCCTGCGCTTCTTCGGACTGGGCAACGAAACCGAGCTCACCCAGCCGGACGACTACTACCGGGTGAGTCAGCGACAGGTCACGTTCGAGCAGTTGCTCGTCCTGCCCTTGGGACGCACGGCGCAGTTTGGGATCGGGCCGCGGGTGAACTACTTCAACACGCGGGAGCAGCCGGGACGCATCATCGCCGACCTGATGCCCTACGGATCTGGGCAGTTCGGGGAATTGGGGCTCGTGGGCGCCGTTCGGCTGGACACCCGCGACCTGCCGTCCTGGCCCACGCGGGGCTGGTTCATCGACCTCGGCGGGAGCGTCTACCCCACGGTGTGGGACGTGGAGGAGACGTTCGGTGAGGCGCACGGCATCGTGCGCGCCTACCTTAGCGCGCCGTCGGCCCCGCTGCAGCCGACCCTCGCGTTGCGCGCCGGCGGCAGGAAGGTGTGGGGACGCTTCCCGTTTCAGCAGGCTGCCTACATCGGCGATCAGGAGACGGTGCGCCTCGGCCGGCAGCACCGCTTCGGAGGTGATGCCGCGGTGTGGGGCAACGCGGAGGTGCGGTTGGGCCTCACCCGTCTCTTCCTGCTCCTCCCGGGGCAGATCGGCCTCTTCGGCCTGGGGGACATCGGCCGCGTGTACCTGGACGGCGAAGACTCCAACCGGTGGCACTGGGCGGCCGGCGGCGGCGTGTGGCTCTCCTTCGTGGGGCGCATGGCCACGACCACCCTGTCGGTGGCTGCCAGCGACGAACGGGTCGGAGTGTACTTCGGGTCGGGCTTTGCGTTCTAGCCCGGCGATTGACCTCGCCGTGCTCCCAGGGTAGGAATCAGGGGGACTTGTGGAGGATGGGATGATGACCCGCCTGGCGCGCATCGCCGGAATCGGACACCATGTGCCTCCCGAGGTCGTGACGAACCACGATCTCGCGGAGCTGATGGACACTTCGGACGAGTGGATTCAGGAACGCACGGGCATTCGGGAGCGGCACTTTGCCGCTGACGGCGTACGGTGTACCGATCTGGGTGTCGAGGCCACGCGGGCGGCGCTGAACGACGCCGGCTGGGCACCCGCAGACGTCCAGTTCATCATCTTCGCAACGCTCTCGCCGGATCTCTACTTCCCCGGCAACTCGGTGTTGCTGCAGCGGGAGTTGGAGCTGCCCGGCGTCGGCTGCCTCGACGTGCGCAACCAGTGTACCGGTTTCGTGTACGCGGTCTCCGTGGCCGATGCGTTCATCCGCATGGGATTGTACGATCGCGTGCTCGTGATAGGGGCCGAGAAACACTCGGCCGGGCTGCGCATGGACACCCAGGGACGCGACACGGCGGTGCTGTTCGGCGACGGTGGCGGCGCGGCGTGCCTCGAGGCGACCGACGGCGCGGACGGGAGCCATCTCATCTGGCACCACCTGCACGCCGACGGACGCTTTGCCGAGGAACTGTGCATCCTCAAGCCGGGAGCGGGCAGCAAGCCGTGGATCACGAAGGAGATGATCGAGGAGGGATCAGTCCACCCGTACATGAACGGGCGCGAGGTGTTCAAGCACGCGGTGACGCGATTCCCCGAGGTGATCATGGAGGCCTTGAATCGGGAGGGGCTCACCGGCGACGAGGTGGACCTCGTGATTCCTCACCAAGCCAACGAGCGCATCACGGAGGCCGTGCGGAAACGCTTCAAGGGCGACCCCGAGAAGGTCTACAGCAACATCGCCAAGTACGGGAACACGACCGCGGCCAGCATCCCCATCGCCTTGAGTGAGGCCGTGGCCGAGGGACGAGTCGAGCGGGGCAGCCTGGTGTGCCTCGTGGCCTTCGGCTCCGGGTTCACCTGGGGTGCGAATCTGCTGCGCTATTGATTTGTAGAGAGTAGCGTGATGCGCCGCCTGCGTTCCCTCAGGAATGTCGGCGGCGCTGCTGTGTTCGCGCCCGAGGTGTGATGGGGCTGTGCGGGGAACTCCGTGCTGAGTGGCGCGTTGCAGTAGACAGAGTCTCCGACGTCGAGGACAGCCCGTGCTCCTTCCCAGACGCATCACGCTCCTGGTTCCCTTCCTCGTGGTCGCCGCGCTGCGTCCCGTGCAAGGCGTGCAGCTCGAGGAGGCGCCGCTGTTGGAGGAGCGGTTCGATGACGGCTGGGACGAGCGCTGGAACGAAGAGCGGCTCGCGTGGCGCAAGACGCGATTCCGCGTGGTCGAGCAGGGCGACGACCTCGTGCTCCGGGCCGATAGCTGGCGCGCGGCGGCCGGGCTGTGGACACGCGTGACGGTCGACGCCCCAACGTCCGGCCGCATCGCGTGGCGCTGGAAGATCGAGCGTCCGGTGCGCCGCACCGGCAGGGAGCGGGAGAAGGGGGGCGACGACTACGCGGCGCGGGTCTTCATCGTCTTCGGCGGGGCGTTCGCCGGACCCGACACGCGCGCGGTCTGCTACGTCTGGGCCCAGGACCTCCCGGTGGGCAGCGTGTTTGCCAGCCCGTATACGGACAACGTCGCGATGATCGTGGTGGCGAGCGGTGAGGATGGGGTGGGGGAGTGGGCCAACGTCGAGCGTGACTTCGTCTCCGACTATCACGCGTTCTTCAACGAGCTACCGGCAACGGTGTCGGGCGTAGCCGTCATGGTGGACACCGACAACACATGGAGCGAGGCACGTACCCTTTTTGACGACATCGTGCTGACCGCCCGTTGACGGCATTCGACGAGCCTCTATCTTCGCCAGGTAACAGGAAAGGTGGTGTGGCGATGGTCTCAGCCGTGGTGCTGCTGAACGTGGAGCGCAATCAGATCAATGAGGTGGCCGAGAGGTTGGCGGCGATCGAGGGAGTTTCCGAGGTCCATTCCGTGGCGGGCCGCTACGACTTGGTCGCGATCTTGCGCGTGCGGACCAACGAAGAGCTCGCCGATCTCGTCACGGCGCAGATGCTCAAGCTCGAGAGCATCCAGAGCACGGAGACCCTCATTGCCTTCCGAGCGTACTCGCGCCACGACCTTGAGGCGGCGTTCTCGCTCGGGCCGACGGAAGCCTAGTCGGGCTGGCGCCGCAACGAGTCCTCGCGGGCCCGGCGCGCCGCCGCTGAGTCCGATGCCTGCAATGCTCCCCGCACGCCTCCCGCCCCCGGCAGGCTCGACTCTCCGATGATGCTGTCGCGCTGACGCCGCGTGAGGGTGTCGGCGCTCGACTCTCCACCATCCCCACCGCCGCAGGCTGTCAGCAGCATCACGGTCGCCACTGCGATGATCCGCATGTCATCCTCCGGTGTGTGTCTCGACCTGGAAACGATAGAGAGTCGCGGCTCCCCCGTATGTGAGCGCCGCCACGCCCAGGACGAGTGGTGAGCCCCACTCCAGCGCGATCAGCGCGGCGATCGGAGCGGCCACCACCGACGCAAAGCCGTTGGCGGCCCAGGCCCACGCGACGCGCTCGGGACGCCCTTCAGCCAGCCGTCTGAGCCCGAGTGGGAACGGCATCCCCATCAGCACCGCTACGGGCGCGAGCGCGAGCAGTGCCGAGCCCGCCCTGAGCGCGAGAGGGGCCGGCTGGAGCACGTGCACCAGGGAGAGCCCCACCAGGCCGAACATCGCCAGCGCTACGGCGAGCACGGCGGCAGCGATCCATCCCGTGCCGACGCCGAGCCGATCCGACCAGAGGCTGCCGATTCCCGAGCCGATGAGCAAAACGGCGAGTACGGCCGCGACCGCGTACACCGGGTGGCCGAGCAGGAGGCTCAGCTGCTGGATCGCCGCTATCTCGGCCGCGAGGTAGGCCAGCCCGATCGCGCCGAAATACGCGATGAGACCCGCGAGTCCGCCGCTGACCGGCGTACGGATCACGGCGGGGAGCAGCATGAGGAGCGTCGCGAGGACGGCGCTCTGCACGAGCGTCGCGACCAGTGCGATGTACCCCCACTCGGCGAACGGAAGCCAGCTGCCTTGGTCGGTGCGGAGGAAGGTGCCGAGGGACCGTCCGCGCAGGAAGTGATGTGGGTACGGACGGGCATCGGTGGCCGGCGCCACGTCGAATGGGTAGGTGGCCGCGAACCGCTGCAGCTCTGAGCCGCCGGCGACAGCCGCGCGGGCCGCGTTGAACAGGACCGGCTCCTCCAGGATGTGGAAGCGTGCCGCAGGGGCATCGAGGCCGGGGTACCAGTCGAGGTCGAGTTGCCGCATGGTGGCCCAGGTGCGCAAGGCCTCGAGCTCAGTCGCGTCGAAGCCTCCCGGCTTGGCCAACAGCGTCACCGTCCCCCAGCTGCGCGCCACGACGAGTCCGTGGTGCGCGCCGTCGGGCGCCACCCGCCGCAGCGCCTCGGCGGCGGTCAGGATTGCGCGGACGCTCTCCCGCGGGGGCGCCGTGAGCCACTTCGACACCGCGAGCACGCCGCGGTCGCTCAGGAGCTCCAGATAGCTCGTGTACCCCTCGACAGTGTGGAGGAAGTCCTCGTTGAGGGCGTGGAGCCCGGCGGCGCCCGTCCCCATCCCACCGGTGGGACCAACACTCACCAGGTCGAACGTCTGCGTCGTGCGCGATACGAACGAGCGAGCGTCGCCCGTCTTCCAGTGTACCGCGGTGTCGGCGAGACGGGGGGCGGCCTCCGTCGTCAGGGTGACGATGGCCGGAAGCAGCTCGCTCGCCGTCACATGACGAGCGCCATGGGCGAGGGCAGTCCACACCTCCGTCCCGCCCCCGGCACCGATCACGAGCACCCGGTCGCGCGCGCCGAGCGCGTACGGCAGCGCCGCAGGCAGCCACTCCAGCAGAGCCAGCGCAGCCTGATCGCTGTCCCAGTCCGCGACCGCACCGGCGAGATGGCCATCCACGAACAGCGCCAGCTGGCGGGGGAACTCACCGCTGAAGCCGAGGGAGAGCCCGGGTGCGTAGCGGAAGGCCGGCGCGTCCACGGCCGTTACCCATCCCAGCGGGCTGGAAACCGATGCGGTGCGGCGCGCTTCCGGGTATGCCTCTACCTGGGGCAGGCCCTTGTACGGTGTGATCTCGAGGCGCCACGGGGGGGTTGCCATGGCGGCCAGCGCGATCACCAGGGTCAGCCACGTGAGGCCCCGCGCCGGGAGACGCCACTCGACGGTGCGGGCCGCGACGATCGCCGCGACCGCGGCACACAGCGCCGGAGTGGCCAGGGCATGATCGGGCGGCAGGACCCAGAGTACCCCGACCGCTGCGGCAGCGCCGAGGCCAGACCCCACGAAGCTCGCCCCGTACACTCCGCCGGGTCGGTCCACATGGCGGCTGAGGACGAGCAGGATCGCGAGCGCGCCGGCGGCAACCGGCACGGCGAGGAGCAGGTACACCCCGGCCAAACGCGGCCAGGCACTGGCGTTCCATGCGAGCTGTGTCGGATCCACAGCGAGGCGTTCGGCGGCGGCCGGGCAGAGCACGAGCGTCGCGGCCGCCACGACGGCGACACGTGGGAACCAGCGCTCGGCAGCGGCCCGCTCCACGTTGCCGGCCAACGCCAGCAGCGTGCCGCTGGCGCCGAACCCCAGCATGGCCACGCCGATCGCCATGTAGGCGAAGTGATGGAACTGCTCGATGGCGAAGACCCGCACGAGCAGGATCTCGTAGGAGAGGATGCCGGCAGAGACCAGACCGACGGCCGCCAGCCGGGAACGATCGGTGGCGCTCAGCGGAGCCCCTGTAGCATCGGAACGAACCGCACCGGCATGAGACTCCGGGTGGTCACCTCTCCCTCATCGTCCTTGAGAATGAGGATGAGGTTCTGCGCACCGTAGACGCTGCCGACCGGGATCACCATGCGCCCGCCCGGCACGAGCTGCTCGACGAGCGCTGGAGGGATGTAGGTGGGGGCGGCCGTCACGATGACCGCGTCGAAGGGCGCCTCCTCCGGCCAGCCGAAGTGTCCGTCCGCGTGGCGCACGGCCACGTCGACGTACCCGAGCCGCTCCAGCCGCGCGCGCGCGCTCGCGGCGAGGGCGCCGAAGATCTCGAGCGTGTGCACCTCGACTCCCACCTCGGCCAGGACCGCTGCCTGGTACCCCGAGCCGGTTCCGACCTCGAGCACCTTCATTCCGGGGGACAGTCCCAGCACCTCGGTCATGTACGCCACGATGTACGGCTGGGAGATGGTCTGCCCGTGCTCGATGGGGAGGGGGTGATCGCCGTACGCGCGCCGCAGGTGCTCGCGTGGGACGAACTCGTGGCGCGGCACCGTGCGCATGGCACGCAGCGTGGCCGAGTCTGTGACACCGTACGCGTAGATGAGATCCGCCATCCGCTCGCGCTGCTCGTGGTAGGGATCGCCCTCCTGTGCGGCGGCGGTCGTAACCCCGAGGAGCGGGACGAGCAGCCAAGCGAAGTGGCGCGTACGGCTACCCGGCAATCGAGCCCAGCACGCGCTTGTCCAGTCGGTGGCCTCCATTGTACTTGATCGTCTCGTACGGGATGTCGTGCTCGAGGAGACGTGCCTCGGATTCCTCGAGCTTGGGCGCGGGCACGAGCTCGTCCCGTGTGCCCACCACGAGCGTGAGGCGCGAGTCCTCCAGCTTGGCCCATGCCACGTCCAGGTCGAGGTCGGTCGGGAGGATCTGCCCCCACAGGATGAGCCGGTCGGCGATGGCGTTGCCGTGACTGATCCAGCGCGCGGCGGTGTGGGCGCCCTGGGAGAAGCCCAACACACACACGGTGACCGACGACCGGTCCGTCTGCTTGAATACGTGCTGATAGAGTGCGTCGAGGTAGCTGACGTAGTCCGCGATCTCGGCGAGGCGGTCCTCGCGGGTCATCCAGCTGGCACCGACGGTTCCGCCGTCGTGGTCGGTGTAGTAGCGGGAGAGTCCCTCGGGCGCGATCACCAGCCGCTGGCCGTCGTCGAGCACCTCGAAGTGCTCGAGGAACTCCTGGGCCAGCTCCCCGTACCCGTGGCACACGAACCACACCTGGCGCAGTTGATTGCCGGACGATCCCAGCGTGAAGTACCGGGCCGTGCGCGGAACCGGGAAGTGATGCTGCTGCATATCGCCAACTTATCCCGCGAGATTGCGGCCGGCGAGGGTTGGCTCAGGCGGGCGCCGGCCGCAGCGGCCGCCCCGAAAGCTCATCCGTCCGCTCTCCGTCACGCAGCACGAAGCGCCCGTTCACCATCACGTGTGCGATCCCGACAGGATACTGGTGCGGCTGCTCAAACGTGGCTCGGTCGGCCACGCGGTCCGGGTCGAACGCCACCAGGTCGGCGAACGCCTCCGGCGTGATGATGCCGCGTCC
Organism: Gemmatimonadota bacterium; assembly: GCA_039592335.1. Lineage (GTDB taxonomy): Bacteria > Gemmatimonadota > Gemmatimonadetes > Gemmatimonadales > GWC2-71-9 > WVYX01. The sequence continues at coordinate 131,835 of JBDHBX010000002.1, forward strand.
TGCGAGGCGGAGCCTGGCCGCCGGCAGGGAGGTCATCTTGTGAATGGCGGTCTCGAGCGGCATGACCCGCTGCTCGCGGCAGTAGTGGCCCAGGACGCGAGGAAACGTCCCGAAGCTGCGCGGGTGTGGTGAGCCGGACGCGAGAGGACCCTCGACCGCGAGGGCCGATCCGTCGGAGCAGACCATGCCCAGCGGGTGAGCGAGGAAGCGGGTGGTGTTCTCTTCGCTCATGCCGAAGCCCACCATGCCGGCCCGATTCCGATTCCCGACCATCAGCGCCAGCAGGAGAGCATAGGGCTCCAAGCCGCGCTCCGCCGCGAGCTCACCGAGACGCCGCCCTCGTGCCCACGCGAACTCCTCGGCACCGGTCGAGGTGACCTGCACCGCGTCCCACGAGCCGAGCTGCGCCACCTTCGCGCGCACCGCCGTCTGGATGCGCGCTGCCTGCTCGGGATCGTCCAGCCGCGCGAAGAATGCGTCGGTGCTGCCGTCACGGGACCAGACCGGGAACAGATTCGACAGCCCCGTGCTGTAGGCCACGTACGGATAGCGATCGTACATCACGTCGATACCGTCCGCGCGCGCCCGCTCCAGCGCCTGCAGCACCGGCTTGCCCTTCCACCAGTTGCGCTGTCCCTGGGCCTTGAGGTGAGCGATCTGCACCGGCACCCCGGCGAGGCGTCCCACGTTGAGCGCCTCCTCCACCGCGGCAAAGAGTTGGTCGTCCTCGTTGCGCATGTGGCTGGCGTACGGGAGGGCGCTACCCTTGAGCTCACCGGCGAGCGCGACGAGCTCCTCGAGGTCGGCAAATGCGCTGGGGACGTACTCCAACCCACTCGAGAGCCCGCACGCGCCCGCCGCGATCGCCTCGCGCACCAGGGCTCGCATGCGCTCGATTTCCTCGGCCGTGGCCGGGCGATCGTCGTCGCCGATCACGTGCCCGCGCACGGTGCCCTGTCCCACCATGCTGGCGAGGTTCACGGCAGCGCCCTGGCGCTCCAGCTGGCCGAAGAACCCGGCGAGGTCGTGGAACTCGAGCTCCACGCCGTAGCGTTCGCGGTACCGCTGTTGCACCTCGGCGGCTGCCTCCGGCGTCCACGGGCCGATCGAGCCGCCGTCCTGGCCGGTCACCTCGGTGGTGACGCCCTGGCGCACCTTACTCTCCGCACGGGGGTCGATCAGCAGCTCCAGGTCGGTGTGCGAGTGCACGTCGATGAAACCCGGTGCCAGGGCGAGACCGTCCAGCTCCACGATCGTTCCCGCGGGTATGGGGAGCGCGGGGCCGACTGCGGCAATGCGATCGCCGGCCACGGCGACGTCGACCTCGACCGGCGCGCTGCCGCTCCCGTCGTACAGCAGCGCGCCACGCAACATGATGTCGATCTTGGGACGCCCGCGCATCCAGCGCGGCTCGAGCGCCCAGGCGGGGTGTCCGCCGATGACGGCCGCGCCCACCGCGAAGGCAGTGCCGTGTACGAAGTCTCGTCTGTTCATCTCACACGAAGTCGGGTGGGTGCCGCAGGTGGAACCCCGTGGCGTCCTGCCACGCCTTGGCCACCGCCAGCAGCTCCGCCTCGCCATACAGCTTGCCGATGAACGAGATGCTCACGGGCGTGCCGTTGTCCCGAAACCCATGCGGTAAGGTCACGGCCGGGTGGCCCGTCAAGTTGGTGGTGAGCAGCACGCTGCCACCGTAGGACGGCGTGATGAACACGTCGATCCCGTCCATGACGGCGTCCATGGCCGCCATCAGCATGGTGCGGGCGCGGTTGGCCTGAACGTACTCCACGGCGGGAACGAGGCGCGAGCGTCGGAAGCTCGTGGGCCACGCGCGCGCGTCCTGCCGCACCAACAGGTCGTCGCGGTTGCTGCGGGTGAGCTCGTCGTGCGCCGCCGCCGCCTCGACGCTGAGCAGAAACCGCAGCGCCCCCACGGGGATCTGGTCGGGGAGCTCCACCGGCACCGGCTCTACTCCCAGCGAACGCAGCGCCCCGAGCGCCTGCATGTCGAAGTCGTACCAGTCGTGCTCCGCCTCGAAGGCACTCTTGTAGTACCCGATTCGGAGGCTGGTCGGTGCGAGCTCGGCATCCCAGTCGAACGGGAGGTCCCGGGCAGTGGGGTCCTTGCCATCGGCCCCGTGAATCGCGTCGAGGACGAGGGCACAGTCCTCCACGGTGCGGCAGATCGGCCCCAACTTGTCCATGCTCCACGAGAGGGCCATCGCGCCGAAGCGACTCACCCGGCCGAACGTCGGGCGCAGCCCCGTGGCCCCGCACCGCGTGGAGGGTGACACGATCGAGCCCAGTGTCTCGCTGCCGATGCTGAAGCCGAGACACCCGGCCACCGTGGCCGATGCCGAGCCGGCGGACGAGCCGCGCGAGCCCTGCTCGAGGTCCCACGGATTGCGCGTCTTCCCCCCGAACCAGACGTCGCCCATGGCCAGGGCGCCGAGCGTCATCTTGGCGATCAGTACCGCCCCCGCCTCCTCCAGCCGGCGCACCACCGCAGCGTCGTACGGGATCACCTGCTCCTCGTACGGCTTGGCGCCCCAGGTGGTGCGGTACTCGTCCTCGGCGAGCAGGTCCTTGGCGCCCCAGGGGATGCCGTGGAGCGGGCCCCGGTACTGCCCCTGCGCGAGCTCCGCGTCGGCCCGCCTCGCCTGACGCATGGCGAGCTCCTCGGTGAACGTGACCACGCACTCCAGCTTCGGGGCGTGCCGCTTGAGGCGATCGAGATACATGCGGGTCAGCTCGACCGACGAGACCTGTCGGGAGTGCACCAACTCGGCCAGGTCGGTCACCGACCAGAACGCCGCCTCCTCGAGATGGGCCGGGCGCCGTACTCCCGGGTGTCGCGTACGGCGCTTCGGTTGGCGACGGACCTCCGGCATGCGACCCGGGAGCACCGGATCGAACACCAGTGCTGGGTGCACGCTGTTGGGGATGTCCACCTCACGAAGCTGCTCGTACGCCTCGAGGTTGCGGTTGAGCCCGTCGAGCATCAGCTCCCGTTCGGCATCGGTGAACTGGAGCCCCGCCACCGCTTCGGCCTGCGCCAGCATGTCCTTGGTGATCTTGGGCTCCTCCTCCTGCGCGAGGGCCCAGAGCCCCGGCGAGAGGGCGGCGAAGTAGGCCATGAATTGGCGGCGGTCGATGGCTCGGGTAGCGTCGTCTGGCATGGGTCGTCCCAGGATTCGGGTCACGCTACTGGTCGGATCGGGAGAAGATGGGCCGAGCAGCGATCGGATGCCAGGCGGGGCGGTGGGGTGGTTAGGCGGTCACAGCTTCCAACACCCGCCTCATCTTGACCTGTACGTCCTGCGCGACCGGGTCCAACGCCTCGATCCCGCTCATGCCCAGCTGCCTGACAGGGTCCAGGGCGGCCACGACGCTCCGGCCAGGGTCGTCGGTGGCGTACACGATCACGTTGCAGGGAAGCAGCAACCCGATGTCCCGCTCCGTACTGAGTGCCTTGTGCGCCAGGGGCGGGTTGCACGCCCCCAGGATAACGTAGGGCCGGAAATCCACATCCAGCTTCTTCTTGAACGTGGCCTTCACGTCTATCTCTGTCAGGACGCCGAAACCCTCCTTACCGAGCTCCTCCCGGGCGCGCTCCACCGCCTGCTCGTACGGAAGTGCGACCTCCACGTTCAGTCCGTATGTCGTAGGCTGATCCACCATCGTATCGTCTCCTCCCTCTCCCGTTCACGTGGCCCCGGGTGGGCCCCGTGATCATTCCGATCCGCAACTGTTTCCAGCCGTTAATAAAGGTATAGGGCGGTCGGCGCGCAAAGTTGACCTCATGCGACGAGATATGTAGTATTTGCCCCCGGCTCCGTCATGAAGACGGGGCCGGTTGGCTTATGGGAACCCCTACGACAATGGACACACGGAAACGGATACTGGTGGGTGTGGCGGTGACCATGCTCCTGGTCATGCTCTCTGCGTGCGGCGGTGAGTATCCGCAGTCCACGCTGCATCCCACCGCCGACTTCGGCAGCGAGATCGACCGGCTCTTCATGACGATCGTCTGGTGGGCGCTCGGTGTCTTCGTGGTGGTGGAGACCGCGCTCATCGTCGCGATCATCAAGTTCCGCGACCGGCCGGGCGCGCCGGTGCCCAAGTACGTGCATGGCAGTACGCTACTCGAGATCTCCTGGACCCTGGCGCCGGCGATCGTACTGATCTTCATCGCCGTGCCGACGATTCGCACCATCTTCCGCACCGACACCACCCCACCCGAGAACGCGCTGCAGGTCGACGTGATTGGGCACCAGTGGTGGTGGGAGTTCCGCTATCCCGGGCTGGGCATCGTCACCGCGAACGAGATGCGGGTTCCGGCGGGTGAGCCGGTGACGCTGGTCATGACCTCCCAGGATGTGATCCACAGCTTCTGGGCCCCGAAGCTGGGCGGCAAGCGGGATGTGATGCCGGGCCGTACCACCCGGATCTCGTTCACCCCCGACTCGCTCGGGTCCTTCATGGGGCAGTGCGCCGAGTTCTGTGGCGCGTCGCACGCCAACATGCGGATGCGCGTGATCGTGGAGGACTCAGCCGGCTTCGCCGCGTGGGTGGCGCAGGAACGGAGCGCCCCTCCGGCGGAGGAGACGCTCAGCGGTGATGTGGCAGCGGGGCTCGGCGTGTTCCGCACCAAGGGCTGCATTGCCTGTCACACAGTTGAGGGCGTGGCGGCCGGGGTGCTCGGCCCCAATCTGACGCACGTTGGGAGCCGCGCGACGATCGCATCGGGGATCCTGCCCAATACGGCCGAGGGCCTGGCACGGTGGATTCGGGATCCGCTGGGTGAGAAGCCGGGCAGCCTGATGCCGCCGATGCCCATGACCGACGAAGAACTCTCGGCGTTGGTCGCGTACCTCCAGAGCCTGAACTGACGGGACACGGCGCATGGCAGCGACTCTCGATCAGCACGCCGCGACGACGGCCACGGGGCCGTCGGGACTCTGGAGCTGGCTCACGACCACCGACCACAAGCGGATCGGGATCCTGTACGGGGTCTCGGCGTTCGCGTTCTTCCTGCTGGGCGGGCTCGAGGCCCTCGTCATGCGCCTGCAGCTCTCGGCTGCTGGGAACGACGTGGTGAGTGCCGAGTTCTACAACGAGCTGTTCACCATGCACGGCACGACCATGGTGTTCCTGGCCGTCATGCCGCTGTCGGCGGCGTTCTTCAATTTCGTCGTGCCGCTGCAGATCGGCGCGCGCGACGTGGCGTTCCCGCGGCTCAACGCGTTCAGCTACTGGGTGTTTCTGCTGGGCGGTCTGTTCATGAACGCCAGCTTCCTGATCGGCGCGGCGCCCAACGCCGGCTGGTTCGGTTATGCCAACCTGACGTCGGCGCAGTACTCCCCGGGCCTGCACGTGGACTTCTGGGTCATCGGCCTGCAGGTGCTCGGCATCGCGTCTATCGCCGCAGGGATCAACTTCATCGTGACGATCGTCAACCTGCGCGCCCCCGGCATGCGCCTCATGCGGATGCCGGTGTTCACGTGGATGACCCTGGTGACCCAGTTCATCGTCGTGACCGCTTTTCCCGTCATCACGGTGGCGTTGGTGTTCCTGCTGTTCGATCGGACGTTCGGCACAAATTTCTACTCGGTGGCGGCGGGCGGCGACGTGCTGCTGTGGCAGCATCTCTTCTGGCTGTTCGGCCACCCCGAGGTCTACATCCTGATCCTCCCCGCCATGGGGATCATCTCGGAGGTGGTTCCGACCTTCTCTCGCAAGCCGCTGTTCGGCTACGCGGTGGTGGTGTACTCGGGGTTGCTCATTGCGATTCTGGGGTGGGGGGTGTGGGCGCATCACATGTTCCAGGTCGGACTCGGCCCCATTGCCGACTCGGTGTTCGCGGCCAGCACGATGCTGATCGCGATCCCCACGGGCGTCAAGATCTTCAACTGGATCGCCACCATGTGGGGCGGTCGCCTGAAGTTCACGACGTCGATGCTCTTCGCCATTGGCTTCATCGCGATGTTCATCGTGGGCGGGCTCTCGGGCGTGATGCATGCCTCTCCGCCGGCCGACCTGCAGCAGACGGACACGTACTTCGTAGTGGCGCACTTCCACTACGTGTTGGTGGGCGGCGCCGTCTTGGGGTTGTTCGCGGGGATCTACTACTGGTGGCCCAAGGTGTTCGGGCACCAGCTCAGCGAGGCGGTCGGCAAGTGGCACTTCTGGCTCACCGTGATCGGCGCCAATCTGACGTTCTTCCCGATGCACTTCATCGGGCTGTTGGGCATGCCGCGACGTGTGTACACGTACGCCCCGGAGCTGGGGCTGGACACGATGAACCTGGTCGCCACGATCGGCGCGTTCGCCATGGGGTTGGGGAGTCTGGTCTTCGTCGTCAACGCCTGGTACTCGCGTAAGCGGGGCAAGGTAGCTACGGCCAATCCGTGGGACGGCGCGATGCTGGAGTGGTCGATGGCGTCGCCCCCGCCGGTGTACAACTTCTCGGTGATCCCCAACGTGAAGTCACGGCTACCGCTCTGGTCGGAGGACGGCTACGAGCCCCGTCCGCTGCCGCAAACGCCGCCCCAGTCGATTCACATGCCGGGAGGCTCTTACTGGCCCCTGGTGACGGCGATCGGCATCATCGTGGGAGCCGTCGGTGGCCTCACCCAGACCCTGTGGATCGCGCTGCTTGCGGCCGCGATCATCGTGGTCGGCATCTACGCTTGGGCCTTCGAGCCCTTTGAGGTCTGAGCATGAGCGAAGCCGTGGCGGGCCATTACACCAGTACCGGTCTCGACAGCCGCAAGATCGGCCTCTGGACCTTTATCGGATCCGAGTGCCTGCTGTTCGGCTCCCTGATCTCGACCTACCTGGTGTACAAGGGGAAGAGCGTCGTCGGGCCGACCCCGCAGGAGATCCTCAACATCCCGCTGACGTCTATCAGCACCTTCGACCTACTCATGTCGAGTCTGGCCATGGTGCTGGCGCTCGCAGCGGTGAGCCGGGGAGACAAGGTCTGGTCACGAGTGTGGATCGCGACCACGGCCTTTCTCGGACTCGTGTTCCTCGGATTCCAGGTCTACGAGTTCACCAGCTTCGTGCACGAAGGCCTCACGCTCCAGGCCAACCTGTTTGGCTCCACCTTCTTCGTGCTGACCGGTACGCACGGCGCCCACGTGTTGGCGGGCGTGATCTGGTTGCTGACGCTGCTGGTGCGGTCGTTCCAGGGGAAGCTGGGGCCCGAGAAGGCAATGAACGTGGAGCTCGCCGGCCTCTACTGGCATTTCGTGGATGTGGTGTGGATCGTGATCTTCACCGTAGTCTACCTGCTACAGTAATGGGCAACCGCGATGAGTGAGCAGTCGAGCAATCACGAGCAAGGACATCCTGGCGTCGGGACCTACCTGACCGTCGCGGCAGTCCTCGCGATCATCACGCTGGTGGAGGTGGGGGTCTTCTACGTGCCGGCGTTCCAGAACATCCTGGCACCGGTGCTGCTCACGCTCTCGGGGGCGAAGTTCGTTCTGGTCGTGGGTTTCTACATGCACCTCAAGTCTGACCACCAGCTGTTCCGCGTGATCTTCACGGTCCCGCTGCTCATCGCGATCGCGGTTGGGGTCGCACTGCTCTTCCTCTTCGGGGTCGTCACCCTGACCTGAACACGTGGCGCCGGAGTGGGGGTGTGAACCCGCCACTCCGGCGCCGTAGTGCGTCCGGTCGCGCTACTGCGCGATGCGTCGAATCGAGTCGGCCGACTCGTCGATGGCGGCGCCCAGCGGGTGCGCCGCCAGCTTCTCGCGCAACTGTGGATGCGCGCGCCAGAGGTAATAGCTCATTCCGCCCGCGGCGATGGCATTGCCGACCGCCACGCTCCACCACGCGACCGCGCCCAGCAGGGGCTGCGCCCAAACGACCAGCACGATGTAAAAGCCGAATTCGAAAGCGGCGAACCCTACGGCAGCCAGAAACAGCACCGAGGGTATGCGTTCCGCCTGGCAGGCGAACGCAGCGGCAATCGTGCCGACGATCAGGAACGTCATGGTATGGACGAGCGTGTATCCCGCGACGGCTGGCGCGCTGACTACCACCTGAGCGGGATCCCGCAGACCCCAGAACAGCGCAGAACCCAACATGCTCGGAGTGTAGAACGGCTCCCGGGCGATGGTGTCGACCACCAGGAACCAGAGAGCGATGGCCGCCGCGCCGATCAGGCCGGCCATGAGGCCTTCGCGGAGAATTCGCTGTACGTCCATAAACGCTTCCCATTGGAGTGGTGAAACGCGAGCTACCTAGGTACTCCCGCACGCAGCGTGGGTCAAGTGTAGCCACAGTAACAGCAGGACGTTGCGGAGGGGTTCCCGCCATGTTTGCTTTGTGTCCCGAGCGGCGACAGAACCGCTCATCGCTGTTGGTTGCCTCGGTTAACAGTGAGCGAGAGCGCGGACGTGCCACAGATCGCCCTCACGCGTGGTCGGAGCGCCGACTATCTCGAGCTGACCAAGCCGAACATCGTCGGGATGATTCTCGTGACGGTAGCGGCGGGGTTCTACCTGGCTGCGCCGGGTGCCCTCGACCGGGCGTTGCTGGTGCACACGTTGCTCGGCTCCGCCATGGTGGCAGCGGGCAGCAATGCGCTGAACCAGGTGCTCGAGCGAAGGATCGACGCCCGCATGCGGCGTACCGAGAACCGGCCGCTGCCCGCCGGGCGCCTCGGGGTCACGGAGGCCACGCTGGTCGCCTGGACGCTCGGGCTCGTCGGCGTGGGCTACCTGGCCCTGTTCACCAACCCGATCGTCACCCTCCTGGCTGCCGCCACGCTCGGCTCCTATGTGTTCGTGTACACGCCGCTCAAGCGGAAGACCTCGATGTGCACACTGGTGGGTGCGGTGCCGGGCGCCCTCCCGATCGTCGGAGGGTGGGCAGCGGCGAGCGGTGGCATCCCGCTGCAGGCGTGGGTGCTGTTCGGAATCCTGTACCTGTGGCAGCTCCCCCACTTCCTGGCGCTAGCCTGGATCTGTCGCGCCGACTACAAGCGTGCCGGACTTCGCATGGTGAGTGTGACCGCGGGGCCCGATGCCACCTTCCGGCAGGCGTTGGCGTTCTCCGTGATGCTGCTGCCGCTGAGCTTGCTGCCGAGTGTGCTCGGCACCGCTGGGCCGCTCTATTTCTTCGGAGCGCTCGTGTGCTCGCTGTGGCTCATCTGGGCCACGGCCACAGCGGCGCGGGATCGCTCGAAGGCCAAGGCCAGGCGACTCTTCCTCGTCACGGTTGCGTACCTGCCTGCCGTGCTGCTGCTGCTGATCCTGGATAAGGTGCTATGAGCCGACTGACACCGACGCTGTTTGCCGCCACGCTGCTTGCGGCGTGCGCTCCCGGACCAACCACACAGACGGCGCCACTGGCGAGCGACTCGGCTCGCTTCGAGGACTTCGCCGCGCGCTACCTGGACGGAGCGTTCCGCCCCGAGCGGGACGGCGACGACCCGTACGCGAGGCTCCGCCCGGGGGCGGAGCAGTCCGCGCTCACCGCGGCGCAGCGGATGCTGGAGGAGTTGCTCGCGATCGACACCGCGCGGCTCACCACGGCGCAGCGCATCGACTGGCTGCTGGTCGAGGCGCGCGCGAAGCGCACCGTCGCCGACACGGTGCTGCGGCAGGCCGAACGGGTGCCCAGTCGGTACATCACCCTTGGGGGGATCTACTGGCAGGTAGCGGGCGACGCCGAGCCCGACGCCGAGGACTGGGCGGAGGCGCTGGAAGCGCTCGAGGAAGCGCCGGGGGCGCTGGCCATCGGTCGCGAGCGGCTGGTGGACCCGCCTCCACTGTGGATCTGGCTCGCCGAGCAGAGTGCGCGCGGGTTCGGGGGCTTCTTGGACGGCGAGTTCGTGGAGCGAGCCGGCGAAGCGCCCGACACGTTGCGAGAGCGGCTGGAAACGGCGGCGAGCACCGCGAGTGCCGCGCTCGAGGCGTACGTCGCGTTTCTGACCGACACGCTTGAGCCAGCGGGCGACGATTCCTGGGTAGTGGGGAGCAAATACTACGACTGGGTGCTGCGCGAGGTGAACTTCTTGCCGTATACCGCAGAGACAATGATTGCGGAGGGCTATCGGATTCACGAGGCGACGAAGGCGACGCTCGACTCGCTGGCGGGCACGGTGGATGGAGGCAAGAGCTGGCGCGAGTTGGTCGAGGAGATGCAGAGCCGCCACCCGGAGCCTGGGAAGATTCTGGAGCAGTACGAGCGTGAGTCCCGCAGGGTCGAGGCGCTGCTCATCCGCGAGGACCTCATCCGCATCCCGCCGTGCGAGGACCTGCTCCTCGTGGCCACGCCACCGGCCCTGCGCGAGACCTACGCGTGGGGCGGCTACGGCGGCATCCGGGAGCGGGACGACGTCATGTATGGGCGCTTCTTCGTGACCGACGTGGTCCCGGGTATGACGCCGGAGCAGGTGGAGGACAAGCTACGTGCCCAAAACTACGGGTGGATCGCGGTGATCGCGTTGCACGAGGGGTATCCAGGTCACCACCTGCAGAACGTGTACTCGCGCGCCAACTCCCGGGAGCTGCGGCGCCGCTTCGGAAACACCTACTATGGTGAGGGGTGGGCGCTCTACGCCGAGCACTGGATGCTGCGCGAGGGGCTGTTCATCGACACCGATCAGCGGCTCGCCCAGCTGCAGATGCGCCTCTGGCGCACCGCACGGGTGATCATCGACCCCTCGCTCCACACCGGCCGCATGAGCTACGAGGAGGCGGTGCAGTTCTTCATGGACGAGGTGGGGCTCACGCGGTCGGCGGCCGAGGCCGAGGTGAATCGCTACACCACGTGGCCCACGCAGGCCCCGTCCTACATCATTGGGTGGCTGGAGATCGAGAAGCTCAAGGCGGAGCTTCAGGCCGAGATGGGCGAGCGCTTCGACGAGAAGCGGTTCCACGAGACGCTGCTGGAGCAGGGGAGCCTGCCCCTGTCGCTCATGCGGCGGGCGATGTGGAAGGAGATGGTGGAGGGGTACTGATGCTCGCTCAGGTGGTTGTCCGGTCTCGCAACTCTCTACTGCCGTCCCCAGCCTGTGCCTGCTGAACAAAACGGGCGCGCCGGCTGATGCCAACGCGCCCGTTGATCTTGCCGCAGTAGGGGCTGCGCTAGTCTCCCGCGCGCAGCCGCACCACGTTCGAGGCGGCCTGGTTGCCGCGCAGCTGGTACACGCGCAGCGATACGATGCTGCCGGCCGGGACGCTCTCCAGCGCGTCGTCGAGCTCGCTCATCGTCCTGACGCGCTGCCCGTTGACGTGCGTGATGATGTCGAGCACCCCCTGCCGCGGGGTGGCCGGCGCGAGGGCCTTGCCTCGTGCGGGGCCGTTGGGGTCGACGCTCACGATGATCGGTCCCCGGTTCTCTGAACTGATTCCCCCACGTGACGCCAGCTCCGCGGGGAGCGCCTCCAGCTCCAGGCCGAGCTTCGACTGGTAGGAGGCCGTCTCACCACGCTCAGGGCGGTCGAGGCTCGCGACCTGCGGCTGCTCCTGGGTGTTGGCCTCGCCCAGCACCACGGGAACCTCCAGGCGCTGTCCACCCTCGCGCATCACGGTGACCGTGATACGGTCGCCGGGCCGCTTGAAGCCGACCATCTGCTGCAGCTGCGCCACGTAGTCCACCCGATCGCCGTCAACCGCGATGATCACGTCACCCTGCTCGAGGCCCGCCTTTCTGGCGGGGCTGTCGGCGCCCGAGAAGTCCGCGACCATCACGCCACGGACCTCGTCGAGGCCAACGAACTCGGAATCCTCAGGGTCGGCCTTGCGGATGCTCACGCCGAGCGCCGCCCGTGTCACCTTGCCGGTCTCGACGAGCTGCTCCGAGACGATGCGCGCCAGGTTGACCGGGATGGCAAACGAGTAGCCGGAGTAGAAGCCGGTGCGGCTCGCGATGGCGGAGTTCACGCCCACCACCTGGCCGTTGATGTTGACGAGCGGTCCGCCCGAGTTGCCCGGGTTGATGGCCGCGTCGGTCTGGATGAAGTCTTGGATGTTCCAGCGAGAGTTGTTCAGCCCGGCCAACCCGCGGCCCCGGCCGCTCACGATGCCGGCGGTCACGGTGAAGGTGAACGCCTCGCCCAATGGGTTCCCGATGGCGAGCACCCACTCCCCCACACGAAGGTCGTCGGAGTCACCCAGGGAGACGCTGGGGAGATCCCGGGCGTCGATCTTGAGGACCGCGACGTCGGTATCCCCGTCGCCGCCCACGACCGTCGCCGTGTACTCGCGGCCGTCGAACAGCGTGACGTCCAGTCGGTCAAAGCCGTCCACGACATGGTTGTTGGTGATGATGTATCCGTCCGCGGAGATGATGAAGCCGCTCCCCGTGCCCCGTCGCGGCGGCTGCTGCTCGGGGCTGTCGAAGAACCGATCGAACGGCGAGGGCACCTGAGGGTGCTCCGCCCGCTCGCGACTCGTTGCGGCCGCCTCGATGAACACCACCGCCGGCCGTACGGCCTCGGCCACCGCGGCGAAGGCGTTCCCCAGGTCCACGACCGGCTGCGCGGCTTCGACCGGGGCCGGCCGGTCCGCAATCACGGTGCCGCTGGGCTGCTGGGCGAACGTCTTGGCCGGAATGTCCACCGCGGACACAAACGCCACTGCCAACGCCAATGCCACCCCCACCAACGCTCCAAACTTGATCCACTCTCGTCTACGTGACATCGCTACGCCTTTGTGAGGTTTCTGATCTGCCGCTCACACCTCTAATGTAACCCCCCGACTGGGGCGGGAGTTTCACCGCCCCAGTCGGGGCTTCGCCTCGGACCGAAGTGGGTTACGACTTGTCCTCGTCAACGATCTCGTAGTCGGCCTCGACCACGTCCTCCGGCTGCTGTGCCTGCTCGTCGCCCGCCGCCTCGGCTCCGCTCGGCTCGGATGCCTGCTGGGCCTGCGCCGCCTGATAGAGCGAGGCGCCGGCGGCCGAGTAGGCCTGCGAGAGCTCCTCGAGCGCCGACTTGATCTCTGCGGCGGCTCCCGAGCGGAGCGCCTTCTTGGCGCCTTCCACCGCACCGTCGAGCCGCTCCTTCTGTGAGCTCTCCAGTTGATCCGCCCACTCCTTCATGTTCTTCTCGACCTCGTAGACCATCGCGTCGAGGCGGTTGCGCGCGTCGATCTCCTCTCGCCGCTCCTTGTCCTCTGACGCGTGGGACTCCGCGTCCGTGACCATGCGATCGATCTCCGAATCCGAGAGCCCGCTCGAGGCCTCGATGCGGATCTTCTGCTCCTTGCCGGTCGCCTTGTCCTTGGCCGAGACGTGCAGGATGCCGTTGGCATCGATGTCGAAGGTGACCTCGACCTGCGGCATGCCGCGCGGCGCGGGCGGGATCCCCGTCAACTGGAACCGGCCGATGGTTCGGTTGTCGAGGGCCATGTCCCGCTCACCCTGCAGGACGTGGATCTCCACGGTGGTCTGGTTGTCCTCCGCCGTGGAGAAGATCTCCGACTTCTTGGTCGGGATCGTCGTGTTGCGACTGATCAGCACCGTGGTCACCCCGCCCAGCGTCTCGATGCCGAGCGACAGCGGGGTCACGTCCAGCAGCAACACGTCCTTGACCTCGCCGGCCAGCACGCCGCCCTGAATGGCCGCGCCGATGGCCACGACCTCGTCGGGGTTCACGCCCTTGTGGGGCTCCTTCCCGAAGAAGTCCTTCACGATGTCCTGGACCTTGGGGATGCGCGTCGAGCCGCCCACCAGGATGACCTCGTCGATCTCGTTGGGCTTGAGACCCGCATCCTTCAGCGCCTGCTGCATGGGTGGGAGGAGCCGCTGGAACAGATCATCGGCGAGCTGCTCCAGCTTCGCCCGTGTGAGCTGCGTGTTGAGGTGCTTCGGGCCCGACTGATCGGCCGTGATGAACGGCAGGTTGATGTCCGTCTGGGTGCGGCTCGAGAGTTCCATCTTGGCCTTCTCTGCCGCCTCCTTGAGGCGCTGCAGAGCCATGGCGTCCTTGGACAGATCGATGCCCTGGTCCTTCTTGAACTCGTCCACCAGCCAATCGATGACCCGCTGGTCGAGATCGTCCCCGCCCAGGTGGGTATCGCCGTTGGTGGACTTGACCTCGAAGACGCCCTCGGCCAGCTCCAGCACGGAGATGTCGTAGGTGCCGCCGCCGAAGTCGAAGACGGCGATCTTCTCCTCCTTCTTCTTCTCCAGGCCGTACGCCAGCGAGGCCGCGGTCGGCTCGTTGATGATCCGCAGCACCTCGAGGCCGGCGATCTTGCCGGCGTCCTTGGTGGCCTGACGCTGCGAGTCGTTGAAGTACGCCGGGACCGTGACCACGGCCTTCTCCACCGAGTACCCGAGGTAGTCCTCGGCGGTCTGGCGCATCTTCTGGAGGATCATGGCGGAGATCTCGGGCGGCGTGTACCGCTTGTCGCCGATCTCTACCGAGGCGAGGTCGTTCTGGCCGGAGACGACCTGGTAGGGCACCTCGCCCATCTCGGTCTTCACCTCGCCGATACGGCGTCCCATGAACCGCTTGATGGAGAACACCGTGTGCCTGGGGTTGGTGACCGCCTGCCGCTTGGCCACCTGGCCCACGAGGCGCTCGCCGTCCTTCGTGAACGCCACCACCGACGGCGTGGTGCGTCCCCCCTCCGAGTTGGGAATGACGACCGGATCGCCCCCCTCCATGACGGCCACGACGGAGTTGGTGGTGCCGAGGTCAATCCCGATTACTTTCTGTGCCATGTGCGTTCCTTGCGTAGGTGTCTTGATGCGTGACTTGGCTGGAGGGTCGCCAGTGCAAGCCGTGTACCAGCCAAATGCGCCAAACTGGCAGATTTATGGCAGTGCCAGAACGAACGTGCAAGAGGCGGTTAAGTAACGACTTATGGCACGAGCCGGCAAGGCCGATGTTTCCTTACCGAGACGACAACCCCACCCTCGCCACCCCGGTCATCACGCTGGCCCTCATCGGCGTGAACGTGGTGGTCTGGATGTTGGTCCAGGGAGCCGGAACCGACCCGGCGCTGGTGCAGTCGGTGTGCCATCTCGGGCTCATCCCGGGGGAGCTGTTGGGCCGGGTGCCGCCTGGGACCGAGCTGCCCCTGGGGCCGGGGTACGCCTGTCCGGTGGGGGGCGATCCGGCGCCGCACACGGTGCTCACCTCCATGTTCCTGCACGGCAGCTGGCTCCACATGCTGGGCAACATGTGGTTCCTCTGGATCTTCGGGAACAACGTGGAGGACTCGATGGGACGGGGCCGCTACGTGGCGTTCTACATGCTGTGCGGTCTGCTGGCGTCGGCGGCTCAGGTGGTTGCCGATCCCGGCTCGCCAGTGCCGATGGTGGGAGCCTCGGGAGCGATCAGCGGCGTGATGGGAGCCTACCTGGTGCTCTACCCGAGGGTGCGGGTGCACCTGTTCGTGTTCTTGGGGTTCTTCGTCACGACCTTCGCGGTACCCGCCTACTTCATGCTGCTGTACTGGATGTTTCTCCAGGGCCTCGGGAGCGCAGCCGACTTCGCCCGGGGTGGTGAAGGAGGCGGTGTGGCCTACATGGCGCATCTCGGCGGGTTCGTGGTGGGGGCAGCATTCATCAAGCTGTTCACCAAGCGCGAGCTGGTCGAGGCCCATCGGAGGTACGTCAAGAATCTGCAGCGACCGCGAGCGGTGCGGAGGGATTTCGGCCGGGACCGCTGGTTCTAGTCAGAAACGAAGCTCTGGGCGCACCGGACAACGACAACTCGAGAGGGAGTAGGAATGACCACTGTGCAATGCGTTCCCAGGCTGACGGTGAGTTTCGCTGCTGTCGTGCTGGCGGCGCTCATCGCAGCGCGACCGGTTGAAGCGCAGGTCGAGATCAAGTCGAAGGCCATGCAGATCACGCTCACCGGCCGTCTGCACATGCAGTGGAACCACACGTCGGCAACCGGCGTCGACGTTGCATCCACGTTCTTCGTGCGCCGTGCGCGGCTCACGGCCGAGGTCAAGATCAACGACTTCATATCGGGCAAGATCCAGCCGGAGTATGGTGAGGGCACGGTCGGCCTGAGGGATGCGTACGTGGACCTCAACTTCGACCGGGCATTCCGCTTCCGGGCGGGACAGTTCAAGCGGCCCTTCGACCGGTTCGAGTTGGTGAGCTCGACGCAGATCCTCGTGATCGAGCGTGCAGGCGGGGTCCGCGGAACACCGGACTGCTCCGGCGTGGGGAACGTGTGCTCCTTCAGCCGGTTCACCGAGAAGCTCAACTACTCCGACCGCGACCTCGGCTTCGAGATCCTGGGCGACGTGGGGAAGATCCGGTACTCGGCGTCGGTGACCAACGGTGAAGGGCCCAACGACCGGGTCGACGAGAACGGAACCAAATCCTACACCGGTCGTCTCGAGTACCGCGGCAGCGGTCTCACGTTCGGTGCGCACGCGGGAGTGCACGACTATCCCAACGACAGCACCGGGACCGACGAGTATGCGGTCGCGTACGGTGCCGACGTGGATTGGGGGCAGTACGAGCAGCCGGGTGCCCACGTCAAGGCCGGCGTGGTCTACGGTGACAACTGGAAGAACCTCAGAATGCCCGACCCCAGCAAGTTCGTCTCGGCGCAGGGGATCGCGGCGTACATGTTCCCCATCCGGGAGAACCGTTTCGTGTACGGTATTGAACCGGTGGCGCGCGCGAGTTGGGGTGATCCGGATACGGATGTGAGCGGCGACGACGGCTGGCTGTTCACGCCGGGACTGGTGTTCTACTTCACCGGCCGCAACAAGTTCGCTATCAACGTGGACGTCTGGTCGCCCGCCACGGGCAACACGGAGTGGTCAGGAAAGGCGCAGATGTACCTGCATTTCTGAGACAACGGTTCTGGTGCGGGGAGACTACTCAGTACCCTGGAGGCGATAACCCAAGCCGCGAACCGTCTCGATGTGGTGCGCGGCGGGGCCGAGCTTGGCCCGCAGGCGCCGCACGTGCATGTCCACGGTGCGGGTTCGCATATCCCCGCGTGCCCGCCACACACGCTCGAGCAGTTGGGGTCTGGACTGGGGCTGGCCGCGGCGCCTGAGCAAGGCTTCGAGGAGCCTGAACTCCGTGGGCGTCAGAGCCACCGCGCGCCCATCGACCGTCACGCGCCGCCTCGGGACATCGAGCCGAATGGGACCTGCCTCCATCACCGTGCCGCCGTGCAGTGCTTCCACCGTGGATTCTCGTTCTGGAAACGGGGAGGCTGAATTTAGTACGCGTGTACCGGTCTGACTACCGGGGGCCTACCGGATTGCGTCGCTCCCGTCTCCCCCGCAGATTGCGGCACCCTTGACCCCCTTTCTCACCGCGAGGAGCCCCCGAGTGAGTGACCGAGTCACGGTGTTCGTGAACGAGCAAGCGGTGGAAGTTGCCGTCGGCAGCACGGTCCTCGATGCGGTGCGCGCGTTGGACGCCGAGCTGGCGGCGGCACTGACCGGCACCGGCACCTACGTGACCGACGGCGTAGGCCGGCGCATCGACCCCGGGGACGCACTCACGGGTGGCAGCATCCTCCGCGTGGTGGTCTCGGCGCGAGACCCGTGAGCCTCACCCGTGAGCTGATCCACCGCCTTCCCAAGCCCGAGCTGCACGTGCACCTGGATGGCTGCCTCCGGCCGGCCACGATGCTCGAGTTCGCGCGAGAGCAGCGGGTGACGATGCCGGCCGACACACCCGAGGAGCTGGCGGACGCCCTGTTCGCCCGCAACGCACGGCACCTGGAGGACTACCTACAGCTCTACCGCCATACTGTGGGGCTGATGCAGACGCCGCCGGCGTTGGAGCGGATCGCATACGAGTTCGTGCTGGACGCGGCGGCCGACAATGTGAAATACGTCGAGGTGCGCTACTGCCCGGCGCTCCACACGCCGGCCATGACGCTGACGGAGGCGATCGAATCCCCGCTGGCCGGCCTCAAGCAAGGCGAGGCGGAGACGGGTACCGTGGCGCGCCTCATTCTGTGTGGGTTGCGCACGTTCGATCCATCGGTGTCGCAGGAACTGGCGCAGGCGGTCGTGGACTACGGCCATGACGGGGTCGTGGCCTTCGACCTCGCTGGCTCCGAGCGCGGTCACCCGGCGGCCGACCACGCCAAGGCGTTCGAGCACGTGCTCTCACACGGACTACACTGTACCTGCCACGCTGGTGAGGGAGCGGGCCCCGAATCGATCGACGAGGCGATTCACGTGTGTGGTGCGCAGCGGATCGGGCACGGCACGCACCTGTTCCAAGATGCCGAGCTCGAGGAGCAAGTGATCGGGCAGCAGATCCCGCTGGAGGTGTGCATCTCCTCCAACGTGCACACGCACGCGGTCGAGGACATCGGCCAGCACCCGGTGCGTCGCTACATGGACAAGGGCGGCAAGGTCACGCTCAACACCGACAGCCGGTTGATGGACAACACCACGGTGACCCACGAGTACTGGGTCGCGCATGAGCAACTCGGTTTCACCCGGGATGAGCTCGACCGGGTGATCATCAACGGCTTCGAGAGCGCGTTCCTGCCCGATGAGCAGAAGGCCGCGCTGCTGGGGCGCGTCACGCGAGAACTTCAGGATATCGAATGAACGCCTTGTGGGTCCTGCAGGAGCTCGGTCAGCAGCTTGCCCAAACGCGCGAGGGAGTGGAGCAGACCGTCCTCGCACGGCTCGTGGGCGTCGTGGGCATCGCCACGATGATCGTGATCGCCTGGCTGCTCTCCAAGGACCGGCGGCGCGTCAACTGGCGGTTGGTGGGGTCCGGAGTGGCGCTGCAGGTGGTGTTTGGCGTCCTCGTGCTCAAGACGGGCGTCGGTCGCGCGCTGTTCAGGGCCGCCAACGACGTGTTCATCAAGCTGCTGGGGTTCACCGAGGAGGGCGCCCGCTTCATCTTCGGCAACCTCGTCAAGAACAACGTGCCCGTCGGGCCGGTCACCCAAGCACCGGCGGACATGGCCCCGGTGCAATCGGTCGAGATGTGGGCCAACACGGGCTCGTACTTCGCGTTCAGCGTGCTGCCCACGATCATCTTCTTCTCCTCGCTGATGGCGGTGCTGTACTACCTCGGCCTGATGCAGCGCATCGTCCAGGGCATCGCGTGGGTCATGCAGCGCACCATGGGCACGTCGGGGGCCGAGACCCTGTCAGTCGCGGGGAACATCTTTGTGGGGCCGACCGAGGCGCCGCTGATGATCCGCCCGTTCGTCGGGAAGATGACGTACTCCGAGCTCGACACGGTCATGGTGGGTGGCTTCGCCACTATCGCCGGCGGCGTGATGGCGGCCTACGTCGCGATGCTCTCGCCGTACTTCAGCGACATCGCGGGGCACCTGCTCACGGCCAGTGTGATGAATGCCCCGGCCGCGCTCTACATCTCGAAGCTGCTGGTGCCCGAGGTGGACGCGCCCGTCACCAAGGGGAAGTCCAAGCTGACGGTGGAAAAGGAGGAGGCGAACGTCATCGACGCGGCGGCATCCGGGGCGGCGCAGGGCCTCAAGCTGGCGTTCAACGTGGCAGCGATGCTGCTCGCGTTCGTGGCGCTCATCGCGATGGTCAACTACTTGGTTGGGGGTGTCGGGGGGGTGGTCGGCATCGAGGGACTCACGCTGGAGCGGATCTTCGGTTGGGTGCTGGCGCCGCTCGCCCTGGTCATGGGCGTGCCGTGGGCCGATGCCGGCACCGTCGGCGCGCTGGTGGGAGTGAAGGTCGTGCTGACCGAGTTTATCGCCTACCTCCAGTTGGCCGGCACGATGGCCGCGGACGGTGCGATCTCCCCCAAGGGTGCGGTGATCGCCACGTACGCGCTGCTCGGCTTCGCCAACTTCCCCTCCATCGCGATTCAGATCGGCGGCATCGGGGGCATCGCACCCGAGCGGCGCGGCGATCTCTCGCGGCTCGGACTCAAGGCCATGGTCGGCGGCAACCTAGCGGCGTTCACGTCGGCGAGTCTGGCGGGACTGTTGGTGTGAGCATCTCCGACGCCGTCGCGATCGTGCGGGAGCGGCTGGGCGACCTCGAGCCCCGGGTGGCCGTCGTGCTCGGCTCGGGTCTCGGAGGCCTGGCAGAGGCGGTGCCGGCGCCCACCCGCATTCCTTATCAGGGGATCCCCGGCTTCCCCACTCCCCGGGTCGAGGGCCACGCCGGGGAGTTGATCGCGGGCGAGCTCGAAGGCGTGTCGGTGATCCTCCAGAGCGGCCGTTTTCATCTATATGAAGGCCACCCGCCCGACACGGCTGCCATGCCGGTGCGCACCTTCGCGGAGCTCGGTGTCGAGATCCTGATCGTCACCAACGCGGCAGGGGGCCTGCAGGCGGCGTTCCGGGTTCCCACCCTGATGCTGATCGCCGACCACGTGAACCTCATGTGGCGGAACCCGCTGATCGGTCCGGTGCTGGAGGGCGAGGAGCGCTTCCCCGACATGGCGGTGCCGTACGATCGGGACCTGCGGGAGTTGGCCAGGCGGGCGGCCAGGGAGGCGGGAATCCGGCTGGAGGAGGGGGTGTACGCCGGGGTGCTGGGGCCCAGCTACGAGACCCCCGCCGAGATCGGGATGCTCAAGCGCGTCGGGGCGGATGCGGTGGGGATGTCCACCGTGCCGGAGGTGGTGGCCGCCCGGGCCCGTGGGCTCCGCGTGCTGGGGATCTCCAGCATCACCAACGCTGCGGCGGGGCTGTCCGGGGAGCCGCTGTCGCACGAGGAGGTGCTCGAAGCCGGGCGGCACCTGGCGGCGGATCTGGAAGTCGTTGTCAGGGGGGTGCTTAGCAGCATCTGAGCGCGGTCCATTGCAGGGACGGCTCGTTGCGGTGAGGGGGGACCTCTCGGGCAGGACTTCTGATGCAGCCGCCCACCGCCCCGTACCTCTCATTTCATTCCGCCCACCACCTCAGCCCCCAGAAGCCCTGCCTACGAGGTCCCCCCTCCCCTCGGCTGCCGGGCTCCGCCGCGCGGTCAGCTCCTTCCCTGCCGGACCTGACAGCCTCCGCGCCCGCCCGCCGGGGCGCCCGGCCCACCCCCCCTTTCAACCTGCAACCCTTTTCTCCATGGTTGTGTCTCCTAGACAGCAACGACCCACGAGCTCGGGGGTTGGGTGGACGAACAAGCACTGATCGCCGGCGTCCGCGCCGGAGAGCCACAAGCGGAGCGCGCGCTCTACGACGAGAACGTCGACCGGGTCTACCGGTTGGCGTACCGGATGACCGGCGACGAGGAGCTGGCCCGGGACTTCACGCAGGACGCGTTCATCCGGGCCTTTGAGAAGATCGACCAGTTCCGGGGTGAGGCGGCGCTTCCCACCTGGTTACGGTCGATCGCGGTGAGCGTGATCCTGAACGGGCTCAGGAAGGTGAAGCGGCTGCGGCAGCGCGAGGTGGGGTTGAACGTGGCCGGGGCGGTCGGAGGGAATCCGAGGCAGGCCGAGCCGGATCTGAAGGTGAAGCTGCGGGGCGCGATCGATGCGCTGCCTGACAAATATCGGATGGTGTTCGTGATGCACGACGTCGAGGGATACACCCACCAGGAAATCAGCGAGGCGCTGGGCATGCAGCTCGGCACCTCCAAGGCGCAGCTCTCGCGGGCCCGGGCCAAGCTGCGGGAATCGCTCGCGGAGTTCGCCGGGGAGTGGGCGTCATGACCGAGGAGAAGTTCCAGGAGTTCCTGCGCGACGCAGCGCAGGACTACCACCGGCCACCGGAGCCGCCACGGGCAGAGATGTGGCAGGCGATCCGGGCGGCGCAGCGGGCGCAAGAGGCGGAGCGCGCCCGCCGGGCCTGGCGGTGGCAGCGCGGCGCGTTCCGCTCGCCCGTAGTGCGCTGGGGCGTGGGCATCGCCGCCGCGCTGGTGATCGGCATCGGCATCGGGAGACTCATGCCGCGGGGAGCGGGAACGCAGCTCGTGGAGGGCCCTGACGCCGAGCCGGCGGCTGAGACTGCGGGACGCGGCGCCGCGTACCAGTTCGCGGCGAACGAGCACCTGGGGCAGGTAGAGATGTTCCTCACGGCGTTCCGGGTGGATGCGCGCACGGGACGCACGGTGAGCGACTCACCGGACCAGGCCCGGCAGCTGCTCAGCACCACGCGGCTGCTGCTCGACTCCCCGGCATCGGACGACACCCAGCTGCGCACGCTGCTGGAGGACATCGAGCTGGTGCTGGTGCAGATCTCGCAGTTCGCGGGCCAGCAGGACAACGAGGAGTTGGACTTGATCGACGACAGCATGGAGCGGCGCAGCGTGCTGCTCCGGTTGCAGACGGCGTTGACCGGCCAGCCGGGTATGGCCGGCGTGCAAGGAGTGCTCTGATGCGGAAGATGACGATGGTTCTAGGACTCATCACCCTGTGGGCTGGCGTGACCGCGACGGCGCACGCGCAGGAGCCGGTGGCTGCGGCTGCCGGGCTGAGCGCGGTTGCAGCGCCCACTGCGGCGGCGCTACCTGCGGGCCTGCTGCCGCAGGATCCCGCCGATTCGCTGTACCGCGCGGGGCGCAGAGCGTTGAACGCCGGCAATTACCGCGAGGCGGCCGACTACTTCGCCACCATCCGTGCGCGGTATCCCAACTCCGGGTACGTAGCCGATGCCTATTACTGGGAGGCCTACGCGCGGTACCGCGGCGGCAACACCGAAGACCTGAAGGTGGCGCGCGAGCTGCTCAGGCAGCAGGCGCAGCAGTATCCCGACGCCGCCACAACGCACGACGCCGAGATCCTGCTGGCCCGTGTTCGGGGCACCCTGGCGCGCCGGGGTGATGCGGAGGCCGCCGAGAGGGTGGCCGTCGACGCGGCCCCTGATGCGCCGCGCCCCGATCGGCCCGAGCGCCCTGACCGGCCCCCGCGCCCTCCGAGGCACGAGGACGACATGCGGGTGGCCGCGCTCAACGCGCTGCTGCAGATGAACGCCGAGCAGGCGGTCCCCATCCTCCGGAAGGTGCTGGAGAAGCGGGACGAAGGCTCGGTGGAGCTGCGGCGCAAGGCGGTATTCATCATCTCGCAGCAGCACAGCGACGAGACCGCCGAGATCATGTTGGACGTGGTGCGTAACGATCCGGACCCCGAGGTGCGCGCCCAGGCGGTGTTCTGGCTCTCGCAGGTGCCGACCGAGGAAGCGGTGATCGCGCTCGACTCCGTGCTACTCCACTCCACCGACCGCGAGGTGCAGGAGAAGGCGGTGTTCGCGCTGTCGCAGCATGCGAGCCGCCGGGCGATACAGGGTCTGCGCAACTACGTGCAGCGGGACGACGTGCCGGAGGGGCTCAAGGAGAAGGCGATCTTCTGGATCGGGCAGCACCACGACCCCGAGAACCGGGAGTTCCTGCGGGAGCTGTACGGCCAGCTCCGAAGCGCAGAGCTCAGGGAGCGCGTGATCTTCTCGATCTCTCAGGGCGGCACCGAGGAGGACTCGCGCTGGCTCATGGATCGGGCGCTGGATCCCGACGAATCGCTCGAGATGCGGAAGAAGGCGCTCTTCTGGGCGGGCCAGAGCCACGAGGTGAGCGCGACCGACCTGGTGCGGTTATACGACACCATCGGCGACACCGACATGAAGAACCAGCTCATCTTCGTGTTCTCGCAGCGGCACGAGCCCGAAGTGATCGACAAGCTGATGGACATCGCGCGCAACGAGTCCGATCCGGACCTGCGGAAGAAGGCGGTGTTCTGGTTGGGGCAGTCGCACGATCCGAGAGTGGCCGACTTCCTGCTCGAGCTCATCACGCAGGAAGTGCCCTAGAGCGTGGTGCACCAGCAAGGAGAACGAACGATGCGGTTCTTTCCCATAGTGGCAGTGGTCGGGGGCATCGCGCTCACCGGCGTGGCCTACGACACTCCTGTCGCTCCGACGTGGAGCGGGGTCTTGCAGGAATGCGAGGACCAGGAGCTGCAGCGCGCGGCGATGAACGCGCTGCTGCAGATGGATGCCGAGCAGGCGATGCCGATCCTGATGAAGGTGCTCGAGCGGCGTGACCCCTGCTCGACCGAGCTGCGCGAGAAGGCGGTGTTCGTGATCTCGCAGCACGAGACCGCCGAGACCGCCTCGATCCTGCTCGACGTGGTGCGCGACGATCCGGACGCCGACGTCCGCGCCAAGGCGGTGTTCTGGCTCTCCCAGGTGCCGGGCGAGGCGACGGTGATTGCGCTCGACTCCCTGTTGCTGCACTCCACCGACCGCGAGGTGCAGAAGAAGGCGCTCTTCGCCCTCTCCCAGCACGACAGCGAGCGGGCCGGGCAGGCGTTGCAAGCCTACGCGCAGAGCACGGAGCAGCCCGACGCCTTGCGGGAGAAGGCGATCTTCTGGCTGAGCCAGCACGACGACGCGGGGAACGTGGGCTTCCTGCAGCAGCTGTACGGTCAGCTCGAGACGCGCCGGCTCAAGCAGCGCGTGATCTTCGGGCTGTCGCAACGCGACGAGCCGGAGGCGGTGGATTACCTGATGCAAATCGCCCGTACCGAGACCGACCCCGACCTGCAGAAGAAGGCGCTCTTCTGGCTGGGACAGACCAACGACCCGCGGGTGGCCGACTTCCTGCTGGAGATCATCGGACAATGACGACGAAGCCCTTCGTCGGCGCCGTAGTGCTCCTCGCCGCCGCGGTCGCAACGGCCGCGCCGGCGCGGAGCCAGTCGATCGCCGACCAGGTGGACGCAGTGCGCGACGGCCAGGTGCGGATGAGCTTCGCCGCCAAGCCGGGCGTGTGTGGGGACGGGCGCAACATCAACATGCGCTCCCACCGCAGCACCGCCGATTGGGAGAGCTGGTGCGAGCCCGGACCGGTGCGTGTCGCTATCGACGTCAGCGCCGGCGAGATCGTGGACCTGGACACCTACGTCGGTGGCCGCTGGCGGGACCGGGCCAACGTGACCGATCTGGGGATGGTCCCGGCGCCCGAGGCAGCCGCGTACTTCTTGGATCTCGCCACCACCGCGCCCAGCCACGTGTCCAAGCACGCCATCATGCCGGCTGTCGCGGCCGACAGTGCCGAGGTGTGGCCCGGCCTGCTGCGCATCGCCAAGGCCGATGACCGGCCGCGGGAAACGAGGAAGGCGGCGGTGTTCTGGCTCTCCCAGGCGGCCGGCGAGGCGGCGGCCGCGGGGCTCGAGGAGATCGTGCTGGACGAGGACGAGGACTTCAGCGTCCGCAAGAGCGCGGTGTTCGCGGTGTCCCAGCTACCCGATGACGAGGGTGTTCCGATTCTCGTGCGGGTGGCCCGCACGCACCAGGATCCGCGCATCCTGAAGCAGGCCATCTTCTGGCTGGGGCAGAGCGGCGATCCCCGGGCCATTGTGCTGTTCGAGGAGCTGCTGACGCCGTAAACGGACCTGCCTTGGCGACCTACATGGGGCGGTGTGGCTCTCGGGCCATGTCCGCCCCATTTTAATGGCGCACCCAGCCCAGTCGGTGTTCGACGATGAAGACCATTCGCCTTTCGCTCCTGACACTTGCGGCCGCGAACCTCGCGGCTTGCGCCGTGAACCCGGCCACCGGCGAGCGGGAGTTCATGCTGGTCAGCGAGGGCCAGGAGATTGCCATGGGGCGGGAGGCCGACCCGCAGGTCTCGGCGGCCTTCGGCATCTACCCGGATACCGCAGTCCAGACCTATGTGGCCAACCTGGGCTACGATCTGGTGAGCGTCGCGGAGCGGCCCAATCTGCCCTGGACGTTCCGGGTGGTGGACGACCCCCTGGTGAACGCATTTGCGCTCCCAGGCGGCTACATCTACATCACCCGCGGGATCATGGCCCACTTCAACTCCGAGGCGGAGTTGGTCTCGGTCCTGGGGCACGAGATCGGGCACGTCACGGCACGGCACTCGGCGCAACAAATGACGCAGCAGCAGCTGGCGCAGGTGGGCCTCGTGGCCGGCGCGGTGCTGGTGCCCGAGGTACAAGACTACCTCGGTATCGCGGCGGCGAGCCTCCAGCTGCTGTTCCTCAAGTTCAGTCGGGATGACGAGCGGCAGGCCGACGATCTGGGGCTGCGGTACATGAGCCGGGCCGGCTACGACCCGCGCGAGATGCCCGACGTGTACGAGATGTTGGGGGACGTGAGCGCGGCGAGCGGCGCCGGCGGGGTACCGGGGTGGCTCTCCACCCACCCGGATCCCGAGGACCGCAAGGAGCGGATGCTGGCGCAGATCGACACCCTCGCGGTCGAGGGCACGAAGATACGCCAGGTCGAGTACCTGCAGCGACTCAACGGCATGACCTACGGCACCAACCCCCGTGAGGGCTACTTCCGCGAGAACGTGTTCTACCATCCCGATCTCGCGTTCCGGCTGGACTTCCCGGCGGGGTGGCAGACGGTGAACAGCAAGCGGCGCGTCGCGGCGCAGAGCTCGCGAGAGGACGCCCTCATCCAGCTCGACCTGTCTGACGAGGCCTCGCCCGAGGCCGCCGCGCGCTCGTTCGCGGCCCTGGAGGGGGTGCAGGTGGGCCGCTCCCAATCGGGCGACATCAATGGGCTCCGCGCGGCCTCACTCTCGTTCACCGCCACCACCGAGCAGCAGGTGCTGGCCGGCCTCGTGGCGTTCATCTCCTACGAGGGGAACCTCTACCGGCTCATGGGGCTCACGCTGCAGTCGCGCTGGAGTGCATATCGCAGCGCCTTCCAGCAGTCGATCATGAGCTTCAACCGGCTGGCCGACCGGGCCGCGCTGAGCGTGCAGCCGCTCGAACTGCAGATCGTGCAGCTCGACCGGCCGATGACGCTGGGGCAATTCGCCCAGCGCCACCCCTCTCAGGTGTCACTCGAGGAGTTGGCGCTGATCAACCAGGTCGATCCCGGTGTTGAGCTGGAGGAGGGACGGCCCCTCAAGCGCGTGGTCGGCGGTCCCTTGCCGCGGTAGGACCGCTTGAGCCGACCGGTGTTGCAGGCGTCGCCCTATCGGGCTGCCCGGCTCGTGCACTTTGGGCTCGTGCTGGGCGTCGTGATGATCGTGCTCGTGTTTGCCGTCGTGAGGCCCGCGCTCGGCGTCGAGGTGATGGACCAGCTCACGACGGTGCTGCGCATCGTGGCCGTCCTGCTACTGTTCGCAACCGTGGTGGTGATGCGGTTGGTGCGCAGTCAGATCGAGCGCCGATCCGCTCCCGCGACGATCGGGAGGCCTGGTGGCAGGCTACCCTGCCCAAGGCGATCGTCGTGTGGGCACTGGCCGACGGCACAGCCATGGCCGGGGCCGTGTTCTGGTTGCTCACCGGTGATTACGTGATCCTGGCCATCGTGGCCGGCGTCGCCCTGGCGCTGCTCGTGATGCACCGCCCGGCGGTGCTGGAGGAGGCCTAGCACGTGGTTTGCGTGACGGCCACCCCGCGCCGCCGCAGTGCGCTGAGGAGGGTGTCGAACAGCTCGTCCCGAAAGACTTCTTCAGGGAAGAGACTCCCACGCCGCTCTATCGTGCCGTCGGCGATGAGCTGACCCGCGATCGAAGCCGGAAAGCTCGTGGTCTTCCCCATGGAGGTGACGCGTCGCTCCGGATCGTAGCGGTCGACCAGCTCGAAGGTGTGGGTCAGCGGGCTTCCCCCGCGCATGCCCTCGACCATCACCCGGAGCAGGGTGGCGTCGTGCTCCTTGCCGAGACGGAGCCGCGCATCGAGCAGCTGCTCCAGCATGCGACGTGGCACGACGGGCTCGTCGCCCACGTCGATCGCCTCCCGTGAGAACAGCCCGCACGCCTTGAGTGTGCCGATGGCCGCGGCGTGGCCGGGGTAACGGATCGTCTTCTCGGCCAGCTCGCGGCCGATGCGCTCCCGCATGGTGAGGAGGAGAGAGTTCAGCCCGTCGGTGTAGAAGCACTCCATCTCGCCGAAAGGAGCTGGGAACCTAATGGGCTCGACGCCTGACAGGGGCGGCACCTCCGTGGGGCTTCCGTCCTCGATGATGAGGGCCGGTCGCTCGTAGGCGTCCAACACGCTCTCGACGGCGAAGACGATGCGGTAGTTGAGGGGTGGCGCGGGCTCGAGGGGAACGCCCCCGACGTGGATGACGGCGCGCTCGACCGCGTCGAGCAGGTCGACGCCGCGCTGTACGCACGCGTTGGAGATGCCGGGTGCGACCCCCATGCCGGATACGAGAGTGACCCCCCGCTCCCGCGCTTCGCGGTCGTAGCCGCGTCGCTTCTCCGGCCACTCCCCGACGAGATCGATGAAGTGCACCTCGTTGCGCAGCGCGGCTTCCAGCGTCACCAGGCTGACACGGTGCGGCAGGGCGCTGAATGCCACGGTGCTCCCCGCGAACGCGGTGTCGGTGGTCTGCGTGTCGGCGACGTCCAACTCGGTGCACGTGAGCCGGTCGCTCGCGAGCAGAGCCGCGGCGTGCTCCAGGGGCTCCGGGCTCGAGTCGGCGAGGGTCACCGTGTGACTGGGATCGCTCTCGAGGAGGTCCCGTGCGAGTACGAACCCCATCTTGCCAGCGCCAAGCACCAGAAAGCCGCTCACGATACGCTCCTAAACGACCCCCACCAGCAGGTACGCCGCCGCGGCGACGGCGGCAACCACGATCGCATAGGGAATCTGCGTGCTCACGTGGTCCATGTGATCGCAGGCGCTCCCCAGCGACGATAGCACGGTGGTGTCGGACAGCGGGGAGCAGTGGTCACCAAACACGCCGCCGCCCGCCACCGCGGCGATCGTTCCGAGTACCAGCACGTTCGGCTCTCCTGCGCTGAACTCGAACGCCATGGGGACGGCGATGGGGAACATGATCGCGAACGTACCCCACGACGTGCCGGTGGCAAAGCTCACGAAGGCGCTCACCAGGAACACCGCAAGCGGGAGGAGAGCCGGTTGAAACCATCCCCGGGTGACAGCGACGACGTACTCGGCGGTTCCCATCTCCCGGCTCACGTTGTTGATGGCGAAGGCGAACGCGAGGATCATCACGGCTGGCAACACCCCTTTGATGCCGGCCTGCATCGTCTTCATCATGCCTCGCAGGTCGTCGACGCGCTGGATGAGCATCGTCGCGCCCAGCACCACCGTGGCCAGCATGAAGCTGTCCAGCACCCGGGCCTGCCCGGTGACGGCGAACGTGACCACGTTCACCGTGACCACGATGATGACGGGCAGCACGAAGTTGAGCCACAGGCTGGTGCGCCCGGTCTCGGAGGGCCGTAGCGCCGTGAGCTCCGCGCTCATCGTGGGAACGGCTCCCCTGCGGACGACCTCACCGGTCGCCAGGGTGCGACGCTCGGCTCCGCGCATCGGTCCGAAGTCCGGCACGATCCCCCGGGCGACGAGGAGCACCATCAGCACGGCGAGGATTGCGTAGAAGTTGAAGGGGATCGACCTGACGAAGAGGGCCATCGCCCCGGCTTGGTCCGCCACTGGACCCGCGCCGATCAGGAGGCCGCTCATGAACACCGCCCACCCCGTGATGGGGGCCAGCACGCTCACGGGCGCCGACGTGGAGTCGCAGATGTAGGCCAGCTTTTCCCGCGAGATGCGCACCCGGTCTGTCAGGTCGCGCATCACGGGGCCCACGAACAGCGGGCTGAAGTAGTCGCTGAAGAAAATGAAGAGACCCAGGCCCCAGCCCAGCGTTTGCGTCTGCTTGTGGGTGCGGGTGAGCCCCCGGACCTTCTCCGCGAACAGCCGCACTGCTCCGCTCCGCTGGTAGAACGCCACCAGCATGCCGATGCAGATCTCTACGAGGCAGATCCACATGAAGTCCCGGGTCCCCAGCGAGGTGGCGAGGAGCTCCGGGAATCCCTGTAGTCCCTGACCCATGAGGAGCACGCCGGCGAGGCATGCGATGGCGAGACTGAACACCGCTTCGCGCGTGATGAACGCGAGGGCGATGGCGAGGAGCGGCGGGATGAGGGACAGCCAGCCGTAGGTCATCGTTTACTCGGAGTGGCTCCGTGGCCGATCGTACACGTTGGCGGCGCTCGACGCAACGAGCGCCCACCCAAACCAGCCCGTTACTCCGGCTCGACCGCCGTCTCGTCCGCTCCCAGCGGCACCTCGGAATCGTGCGGCAGGCTCCCTCGGATCGAGCGCAGGTACACGTAGGGGGTCTGGTACAGGAAGTTCGAAACCCTGGACATGTAGATGTCGGCGTAGCGCTCCACCTGCCGTGCCAGATGGCTCTTGTCGTTCCCCGCGCGCATCAGCAGACCCCAGCGCTCACTGCTTAGCCGCCCGGCTCCGCCAGCCAGCGGTGAGATCTCCTCGTCCAGGGCCTGGAGCTTCTCGCGCAGGGCCGTCAGGTCCTTGTCCAGCGTGCGTGCCGGCGCGCTCGGCTCGGGGCCGTACTTGCCGCGCCGCCGCTGCAGCTCGAGCCGCACCCGGGCGTGCTCGTACTCGAGCTGTTCCTTCTGCCGCATCAGCTCGGTGAGGCGGGACTGGTTGGTCTCGAACCCTGCCATTGCCTCGAGCTCGTCCTCCAGCTCCCGCAGCACCAAGGCGGTGCGCCAGCGGAATACGTTCTTCGACACGCTGACGTCGGTATAGATGTGGTCGCCCACGTAGAGGATCTCGTCGCCCGATACGCCGAGATGCTCCTCCACCAGGGTCGCGTGTCCACCCAGGTACGTTCCCTTCTCGCGGATGCCCATCGCCGCCGGCTTGAGCAGTCCCTCGTCGTTTACGACCTGGAACACCGGCGCCCGCTCCCAGAAGAAGGCGGGCTTGCGCGCCGAGACGATCACCAGGTCGAACAGGTCCCGCCACGTCATGCCGTCGGCCAGGAACTGATCGAAGGCGTAGCTCATCAGCGCCCGGGTGTACTCCCATTCCGAGTTCGTGACGAGCAACAGCTTCTTGCCCGCGTGGCGTTGGTCCAGCAGGGCAAGGGGAAGCTCCGCATCCAGTTCCACGAAGCGGTCGGGATCGGCGATGATCTCCGCCTTGAGCTGGCCCTCCATGTGGGCCTCGTCGATAGACGTGCGCACCGCGCGATACAGGTCGTGGTACCCCAGGACGCCTTCCAGCCGGCCGGCGTCCAGCTGGTCCACGAGCTGGGCATACATACACGCTTCGGAGAGCGAGAAGAGCGTGTTGAGGAACACGAACCGGTCGGTGCCGAGGTCCACCAGCTCCCGCCCGTAGATCGCCCGCTGGTCGTCGAACGCCATCTGCGCGGTGCCGTGATACGCGCGCTTCACGTACCCGAACCGGTTCGCTTTGAGGATGTTGCCGTACTCCAGGTCGAGAATCAGTCCCCGCACGATGAGGTGCGGATCGAACTCCAGCTCGTCCACCGGCCAGCCGAGCGCCAACAGCTTTTGCTTGAGGTGCTCGTACGCGCGGCGCTCCCACTCCTCGATCCGGTAGTGGATGAGGGTGTAGTCCATGTCGTAACCCACGGCGCGGATCGATCGCAGGTTGAGCGTGCGGTTGCAGAACACGCCACGCGCCCGGGATGGGGCCGGGTAGCGGCTCGACGGTGGGGCTTGGGGGCTCAGTGGTGGCTCTCCTCCCGCGGGACGGGCGCGAAGTGGTTGAGCGGGCCGTGGCCGCCGCCCAGGCCCGGCGCGGTGGCCAGGGCCCCGTGCACGAAGCCGAGCGCCTTTGCCACGGCCTGCTCCAGGGAATGTCCCAGGGCGAGTCCCGCGGTCACCGCGGAGGACAGAGTGCAGCCGGTGCCGTGCGTCGAGGTGGTGGCGATCTTCGGGTGGCGGTAGCGGGTCACACGTTCATGCGTGACGAGCACGTCCACGACCTCCTCACCCGAGAGGTGTCCGCCTTTGACCAGGGCCGCCGCCGCGCCCATCCGCACCAGATCGCGCCCAGCCCGCTCCATCTCGTCCGGCGTCTCGATGTCGCGCTCCACCAGGATCTTCGCCTCGTCGAGGTTGGGCGTGACCAGCGTCGCCAGGGGCACCAGCAACTCCGCCATCGAACGCTCGGCGTCTGCGTCGAGCAGGCGGTCCCCGGAGGTTGCCACCATCACCGGGTCGAGCACGTAGTTGGGAAACGCGTGCTGCGCCACCGCCTCAGCGACCAGCGCAACCAGCTCCCGGGTCGCCAGCATGCCGGTCTTCACGGCGGCGGGGAAGAGGTCGTCGGCGACGGCAGCGAGCTGTTGCTCCACCATGTCCAGCGGGATCGCGTGCACGCCGCTCACCCCGCGCGTGTTCTGCGCGGTGATGGCCACGATCACACTCGTCCCGAAGACGCCGAACTGGTGGAAGGTCTTGAGGTCGGCCTGGATCCCAGCGCCGCCCCCCGAGTCCGAGCCCGCGACAGTGAGGGCTATCTGCATGCCGGCCGCTTGGCGCCAGCGGCCCTGGCGGTAACATTGAACCTCACGACACCCATGGCTTCCAATCTGGTCACAGAGGTCCGCAATCTACAACGGCGCAAGGCCCGCAAGCGGCGCGGGCTCGCGGTGGCGGAGGGCGTGCGTCTGGCGGAAGAGGCGCTGGCTGCCGGCGTGCCGTTCCGCGGCGTCCTCGTCACCGGGACCCTGCGCGCCGCGCCGCGGGGAGCGGCGCTGCTCGCGGACCTGGCCAGCCACGCGGTGGCGATCGAGGAGATTGCGGAGAAGGAGCTGGACCGCCTCGCCGACACCGACACCCCGCAGGGGATTCTCGCCGTCATCGACCCGCCACGCTGGACCCTGGCCGACGTCCACCCGGCGGAGGGACAACCGCTGCTGGTGCTGGACGGCGTGCAAGACCCGGGGAACGTCGGGACGCTGCTGCGAACCGCCTATGCCCTGGGCTCGCCCGGTGCCATCCTGCTTCCGGGAACGGCGGACCTCGCCAACCCCAAGGTCATGCGGGCGGCGATGGGGGCGAGCTTCCGGCTCCCGGCCGCCCCGGCCCAGGACGGTGAGCTCGCCAAGTGGGCGAGCGAGCACGACGTGACGCTTTGGGCCGCCGCCACGGAAGGGGCGCCGCTGGCGCGCCTAATACCGCCGGAACGACCGGCCGTGGTGGTGGGCAACGAAGGCGCCGGGGTGCGTCCCTTCGTGCGCTCCCTGGCGCAGCAGCAGGTGGCCATCCCGCTCGCCCGCGGTGTCGAGTCGCTCAACGTGGCCGTGGCGGCTGGCATCCTCCTCTACGAGGTTCAACGTGCCAGGTGAGACCTTCGTGATCGTGACGGCCGCGCTCCTCGGCGCCATCGTGGGGAGCTTCCTCAACGTGTGTATCCTGCGGCTCCCCAAGGACGAATCGATCTTCTGGCCACCGTCGCATTGCCCCAAGTGCGGCGTCGGCGTGGCGTGGTACGACAACCTCCCGGTCCTCTCCTGGCTGCTGCTGCGAGGGCGCTGCCGCCAGTGCAGGGCGGGCATTTCGATCCAGTACCCGCTGGTGGAGGCCGCTACGGCGGTCGTGTGGGCGGCCTCGGCGTGGCACCACGGACTGGACCTCGAGGCGCTCACCGCGGCGGTCTTCGGCACGCTGTTGCTCGGGATCGCCGTGACGGACGCGCGCACCTATCTCATCCCCAACGAGTACACCTGGGGTGGCCTGGTCATCGGGCTGGCGCTGTCCTGGCGCGGCGGACTGGACGGGTTCCTGCTCGCCATGCTCGGAGCGGCGACCGGGTTCGTGCTGCTGTATGCCGTGGCGTGGGGTGGCGAGAAGGCGTTCGGCAAGGAGGCGATGGGCGGGGGCGACATCAAGATGATGACCATGGTGGGGGCGTTCGTGGGCTGGCAGGGCGTGCTGCTCACGATCTTTGGTGGGGCGCTGCTGGGGACCCTGGTCTTCGTCCCGCTCTCCATCAAGCACAAGCGGCTCGTCCCGTTCGGGGTCTTTCTGGCCGCCGCCGCCGCCATAACGTTTGTGTTCGGAGACCCTATCCTCAACTGGTACAAGGACTTCGTGCTCGGAGCCTGAGGCCACCAAGCCCGACGTCAACCATTCCGCGGAGTCGGATATCCAAATGGGTGCATGGAGCCAGCGGCGCTTCGGGAGCATTCCGTGACCGGGGAGCGTGACCGCACACCGACGAGCTCGGGCGCGGCCGACGCGAGGCGGGCAGCCAAAGGGGACCCGGAGGCCTTCGAGCGGCTGTACCACGCCCACGTGGCGCGGGTCCACAGCCTGGCCCGGCGGATGCTGGGCGAGCAGGATGCCGACGAAGCGACCCAGGATGCGTTCGTTAGGGCGTGGGAGAAGTTGGGGACGTTTCGTGGGGACGCGGCTTTCGGAACCTGGCTCCATCGATTGGCCGTCAATTTGTTCCTGGGACGGCGAGCCAAGCGGGCGAAAGACTGGGAACGGATGCAGGGTGGACAGGAGCTGGTGGAGGTCGCCGGCGGGAAGCGTGAGGGCCTGGAGTTGCATATCGATTTCGAGGCGGCGATCGGCCGGCTGCCGAGTGGAGCGAGAGAGGTGTTCGTGCTGCACGACGTCGAGGGCTACAAGCACCACGAGATCGCCGACATGATCGGCGTGACCACGGGCACCACCAAGGCCCAGCTCCATCGGGCGCGGATGGCACTGCGCCGCTACATCGAGCGGTGACGGAGTGAACCATGACTGATGTTTGGACCGACCGGCTGTCGGAATACCTGGACGAGGAGCTGAGTGCTTCCGAGCGCGAAGCGCTGGAGGCGCACCTGCCGGAGTGCGGCGCGTGTGCCCAGGCGCTCGACGAGCTCCGCCGAGTCGCGGCACGGGCTGGGGCGCTCGAAGAGCGCCCGCCGGCAGACAACCTATGGCCCGGGATTGCCGCGCGCATCGCCGCGAAGGGTGAAGCCGCGCCGCGCGGCCCGGGGCGCCAAGTCGCGTTCACGGTGCCGCAGCTCGCGGCCGCGGCCGCCGCGCTGGTGCTGCTCACGGCGGGTGGCATGTGGCTGGCCTTGCCGTCGCGCGACGGCGGCCCCCTGGCGGTTCAGCCTGCGGGCATCCAGGCGCAACCGGTATCGGCAGCCGCCAGCAACTTCGACGCGGCGGTGGCCGACCTGCAGCGCCTGCTGGACGAGCGGCGCGGCCAGCTCGACTCGGCCACGATCCGGGTGCTGGAGGAGAACCTCGCCGTGATCGATCAGGCGCTCGCGGAGGCCCGTGCGGCGTTGGCCGAGGATCCCGCCAACGCCTATCTGAATCAGCACCTGGCGACGACCATGTGGCGCAAGGTGCACCTGCTCCAGCGGGCGGCGACGCTCACCGGTGGGGCCACCTAGCGCGAACGAGAAGGGATACGAACGATGTTGACTCATCTGATCGCAGCGGCGCTACTGACCGTTCCGCTTCCGCAAGAAACCGACACCGTGGTGCCCGTGAGTCCCGAGGCGCGGCTCGACGTCCACGCGATGGGTGGGGAG
This sequence comes from Gemmatimonadota bacterium, assembly GCA_039592335.1. Classification (GTDB taxonomy): domain Bacteria; phylum Gemmatimonadota; class Gemmatimonadetes; order Gemmatimonadales; family GWC2-71-9; genus WVYX01. Next base: position 166,986 of record JBDHBX010000002.1, read on the forward strand.
GTCGTGGTACGGACGTGGGATCGGGACGAGATGCGGGTGCGGGCCAGACACGGGTCGCGAGACCGCGTGGAGATTAGTGCGAGCGCCGCGGTGGCGCGGGTGCGAGTCACGGGCTACCGAGGCGTACCCAGCGGCGTGGACCTGGAGATCACGATCCCGGCGGGGATGGACGTGGATCTGGGGGGGACCTTCCTGGACATCGACATCGAGGGCGTGACCGGCGAGGTGATGGCCGAGACGGTGCACGGCAACGTCGTGCTCCACGGAGGGCGCGGCGTCATCCGCCTGCAGTCGACCCAAGGCACCGTGGAGTGTGAGGATGCCGAGGGCCGCATCGACGTCGGCACCATGAACGGGTCGCTGCGGCTACGCAACGTGGCGGGTGAGATCACGGGCGAGACGGTCAACGGTAGTGTCACCGTCGAGAGCGCGGATGCGGCGTCCGTAGACATCGCGACGGTCAACGGCACCGTGACCTACGAGGGCACGGTGCGGAACGGCGGGCGCTATCTGCTGACCAGCCACAACGGCGACATCACGTTCGCCGTGCCGCAGGGCAGCAATGCGACGATGTCGGTGACCACCTTCGCCGGCGAGTTCGTGGCGGAGTTCCCGGTGACGCTCAGCGAGACTTCGGCGGGTGGAAAGCGGTTCAGCTTCGTGTTGGGGAACGGCAGCGCGCGTGTGGAGCTGGAGTCGTTCGGCGGAACGATCCTGCTGCGGCGCCCTTAGGGAACGACAATCATTCAGCGGGTTTCGAGGAGAAATACAATGCGAGTAATGCCCATTCTTGTGACGCTGGGCGCCGTGGTAGTGGCCGCCCCGGCCCAGGTGATGGCCCAGGACTTCGAGTGGTCCGGGCGCCTCTCAGCGGGGCAGGCGATCGAGGTCAAGGGGATCAACGGCGACATCGAGGCGATGGCGGCGAGCGGTGACCAGGTCGAGGTGACGGCCGTGAAGAGGGAGGGGCGCCGCGGGTACGCCGACGAGGTGACCTTCGAGGTGCTGGAGCACGACGACGGCGTCACGATCTGCGTCATGTACCCGAGCGAGCCCGGTGAGCGGGAGAACGAGTGCCGCCAGGGCGGTCACGGCCACATGAGCGTGCACGACAACGACACTGAAGTGCGGCTCACCGTGCGCGTCCCCGCCGGCGTCGACTTCGTGGGCCGCACGGTGAACGGCAATATCGATACCGGCCCCCTCGGCGGAGATGTTCGGGCGTACACGGTGAACGGTGGCATCGAGATCGACGCGTCCGGCTACGCCCAGGCGAAGACCGTGAACGGCTCGATCCGTGCCAGCATGGGCCGGGCCGACTGGAGTGGGGATCTGGACTTCGAGACGGTGAATGGGAGCATCACGCTGGACCTCCCCGCCGACCTGAGCGCCCGCGTCGAGGCCAGCACCGTGAACGGTGACCTGCACACCGATTTTCCGCTCACGATCCAGGGACGCTGGGGTCCCAGGCGCCTGCAGGGCACCATCGGCGAGGGCGGCCGCACGTTGCACCTCTCGACCGTAAACGGCGGCATCTCGCTGCGCCGCAGCGGCTGACCGTCGATCGCATCGGTGTGTCAATGAGGCCGCGGGGATAGCGCTCCCGGCGGCCTCACTCTTTGGCTATCCTTCCCGCATGAACCTGCGACATGTCACGCTTGGCCTGCTCTGTACCGCCCTGTTCGCCTGCGGGGAGCGTGGCGAGGCACAGAGTGACGACACGATTCAGGAGCTGGCGCGCGAGCTCGTGCCCGCTGTCGAGGAGGCGGTGCAGCTCCGGTTTCGCAGCGCCCCCGCCATTGCGGTGCGCTCGCGGGACGCCGTGCAGGCCTACCTCGAAGCGAAGCTGGACAGCGAGCTGCCACCCGAGGTGCTGGAGGGGATCGAGGTTGCCTACCGGCTGTTCCGGCTGATCCCGGACACGCTCGATCTCAATGCCCTGCTCCTCGCGCTCTACACGGAACAGGTCGTGGGGTATTTCGATCCCGACTCCAGCACGCTCTACGTGGTGGAGGGTGCCGAGGCGACGGAGTTGCGTATGGTGCTGGTGCACGAGCTGGTCCACGCACTCCAGGATCAGTACGTCTCCGTCAGCGACCTGCTCGATCCCGACGCCGGGAACGACCGCCGCAGCGCCGCCCAGGCGGTGCTGGAGGGACAGGCCACGCTCGTATCGCTCAAGGCGATGCTCCCCGGCCAGGACCTGCAGGCCATGCCGGAGCTGTGGCAGAACTTCCGGCCGGCGATCAAGCAGCAGTATGAGTTGATGCCGGTGTTCAGCACGGCACCGGTGATCCTGCAAGAGGTGTTGATCTTCCCGTATCTGGGCGGGGCCGATTTCGTGCGGTGGTTCGAGGGAGCGTACCCCGATACGGTTCCGTTCGGCCCGCGCCTGCCCCAGTCTACGGAACAGGTGCTCCATCCGGACCGGTACCGGGACGACGACGGCCCGATCGATTTGGCCTTTGCGGACGACGCGGCGGCGCTCTATTCGGATGAGCTGGGGGAGTTCGAGACGCGCGTGCTGCTAGGGGTTCTCACCGAGAGCGAGTCGATGGGCCGGGCGGGGGCGATGGCCTGGGGCGGAGACCAGTACGCGGTGTTCCGTGGCGCGACCGGTGACGCGCTGGTGTGGTGGTCGGTGTGGGACACGGAGCGGGCGGCGGATCGGTTCGCCGGCGTGCTCGAGCGCGGGTGGGGCATGCGCGAGACCTCGGGGCGGCGCTCCGCCGTGGAGCGGTTCACCGTCGAGGGACACGCCGCCGTGCGGCTGATAGATGCCCCGAGCGTCTGGCCGGGTTGGGACGACCCACCGGCCGTCCGCGTGGCGGCACCCGACTAGGGCATCAGCAGCGAGACACCGTACGCCATCGCGCCCACGATGGCGCCCAGCAGGTACCCCAATCGCACGATCAGGTTGAGCTCTCGCTGCGTCGTATTGCGCACGATCTCCTCGATGCGCTGCAGCGAAAAGCCCAGCACCTTCTGCTCGACCATGGCCTGCACGTCCACCTGCCCCACGACCTCGGGGAGTTGTTCCTGAATCCACTGCCACAGCACGGGCGCGAGCTGTGAGGCGATGCGATCGGTGCTTCCCTCGGGCAGCCAGTCGGCGGGGCGTCCCACGGGCCGGTTGAGCAGCGCCCGCAGGGCCGTGGCGGTGCCGTCCCGCACCCATCCTTGCAGGCGCGGCGTGCGGGCGGCCTCGGCCAACCAAGACGCGGCACGCTCCGGTGGCAGGTGCCGCAGGAGGTCGCCCCAGGTACGCTGCTCCGTGGCCTGAAGCGCCCGGTCGAGCTGCTCGATGGCGTGCTGTCGCGTGGTCGGGTCCCGCAGCGCGGCCGTGATGTTCCGCCCCGCGGCGTTCTTGATGCCCTCGGTTCGCTCCGGTCCCAGCCGTGCGAAGTGATCCCTGAGGGGGCGCCGCAGGAAGTTGACCACGGCGTCGTTGATCGACCGTGCCACCTGCGTGCGCATCTCCGGCTCGTCCAGCAGGGCGGCGAGCTGATCCACGCCCTCCCGCTCGAAGTTGTCGAGCAGCCGGGCGATCGTCTTCTCGGTGACTACGAGCCGGGCCACGATCCGCTCGTGTAGCATCAGCTCGCGCACGAAGCGCTCGAACAGCTCGTGGAGCGCACGCTGGATGCGTCCGCGTGCCTTCTGGTCGGCTAGGATTGCGGCGAGGCGGTCGATGGCCACGGGGAGATAGCCCGTCATCTCCCGCTCGATGGCCGCCACCAGGTCGGGCGGCAGGCGGTCGAGCAGGGGCGTCTCGTCCTGTGCGAGGCGGTCGATCTGGCGGTCGAGCCATCCGTGAATCGTGCGGTCGAGCTCCTCGCTCGCCACGGCGTCGCCCACCCACCGCTCCACGCGCTCCCGGATCGCCTCCTGGCGCACGGCCGTGAGCAGGTCGCCAACGGGACGATCGGCGTAGTCGTCGTGCGCCTTGGTGAGAAACCGTTCGACCGCTTCCTGGAACTGATCGGTCGCCACGAACTCCTCGACCTTGTCAGCCACGGTCGTCGCCACCCCATCGAGCACCTGCTCGAGCTCCTGCACCAATCCCTCGGGGAACTCGTCGCGCAGCGCTCCCCGCTCGCTCTCCAGCAACGTGGTCACGAAGTGGAGCACCGCGCGGTGGAAGGCCTCCTGCACGCCCGGGGCGCTCAGCTGCTGGGCGAGATCCTGGGCCGTGAGGAGCCGCTGGCCCACGGTGCGGCCGATCGTCTTGGCCAGGCGGGCCTTGTTCTTGGGGATTGCGCCCTGGAGCCTGAGCGGCCACAAGCCCCTCGGCTCGTAGGGGTGGAACAGCATGGAGATCGCGACGGCATTCGTGATGCCGCCGGCCAGTGCTCCGAACAGGATGGTGACGATCGCGCGCAGGGCGTCGAGCTCAGCGAGCACGGGCTTCAGCGCCTCGTTGCAGCGTGCAACTGTACACCCTCGTGAGAAATCGGTCTCGTGGCGTCGACGGGGCGCGGGGGCCACGTGTTCCCCCCGCGCGGTTTGCGATGCACAATATACGGCCAATGCGAATCCCGGTCCGATCCCTGACCCTCTGGATCTTCGTCGGCCTGTTTGCCGGTCTGATCGCCGGCAGGGTGCTCGGCGAGTCCATCGTGCCGCTGGCCGGCCTCCTGTCCGACGTGTTCCTGCGGCTGCTGCGCATGGCGGTGCTGCCCCTTATCGTCACGTCCCTCACGGCCGCGGTGATCAGTGTGGGCGGCAAGAAGAACCTGGAGATCCTCGGGGCCAAGACGTTCGCCTACTATGTCACGACGAGCATGCTGGCGATCCTTACCGGCCAGATCCTGGTGAATGTGTTCCGGCCGGGGGTGGGTTCGACGATCCAGCTCGAGGAGGCCGTGAGCGAGGTCCCGGCCACCCAGCGCAGCTTCTCCGAGCTCCTGCTGAACATCATTCCGGAGAACCCCTTCGCCGCGCTGGCCGAGGGACACGTGCTCCCGGTCATCTTCTTCTGCATCCTGCTGGGGTACTTCATCACCCGGCTCGACGAGCCCGACAAGGGTCGCCTGGGCGACTTCTTCCAGGCGGCCTTCCACGCGATGATGAAGCTCACCCGGGCGGTGATCTGGCTGGCGCCGGTCGGCGTGTTCGGGATCAACGCCAAGATCGTGGCGACGACCGGGTTCGAGGCATTCCGGTCGCTCGGGTTCTACTTCGTGGTGGTGCTTCTCGGCCTCCTGATCCACGCCGCGGTCACGTTGCCGACGCTGACCTACCTCGTGACGCGGCGGAATCCTGCGCGCCATTACCGTGGTATGCCCCCGGCGCTGGTGACGGGGTTCTCAACGGGCTCCACCATCGTGACCCTGCCGCTCACGATGGAGGCCGTGACCCGGAACTCGAAAGTGTCCGACAAGATCGCCTCCTTCGTGCTCCCCATCGGGGCCACCGTGAACATGGACGGCACCGCCCTGTACGAGTGCGTGGCCGTCATCTTCATCGCCCAGGTGTACGGCATCGCGCTCTCGATCGACCAGCAGGTCGTGGTCGCGCTCACGGCGTTGCTGGCCTCCATCGGCGCCGCCAGCGTACCGATGTCGGGGCTCGTCATGATGTCGATCATCCTGACCGCCGTGGGGCTGCCGCTCGAGGGGGTGGGCATCGTGCTCGCCGTGGACCGGGTGCTCGACATGTTCCGCACCATGGTGAACGTGCTGAGCGACTCCGTCGGCGCAGTGGTGGTGGCGAAGTGGGAGGGCGAGGATGTGTTGCCGCCGCGACGGGCATCCGCGGAACGGGCAGCGGCGTTGGGCGGGTAGCGGAGCCCTCGGGGACTTTGCCGTCCTCAGCGCCATTCATTAGTATCCGCCACCATTCCTGCGGAGGCTCGCCTCCAACGCATACGGGAGAGTTGACGTGAACAAGCGCCGCATCACGCTCCTCGTCAGCGGCCTGCTGGTGATCACCGCCCTCGCCGCGACGGGGAGATTCCCCCAACAGGGCGATCACTACGGCTTCTGGTCGGTGCTCCCGCCGGCGGTGGCGATCATCCTGGCGTTTGCCACCCGCGACGTGATCAGCTCGCTGTTCCTCGGCATTGCGCTGGGCGGGGTCATCAGCGGCAAGCTGAACATCGTGCAGGAATACCTGATCCCCTCGATCGGCAGCGAAGCCTACGCGCTGATCCTGCTGGTGTATCTCTGGGCGTTGGGCGGCCTCATCGGGCTGTGGACGCGCACCGGGGGCGCGCAGACGTTCGCCGAGTGGGCCGGGAGCAAGATCGTCGTGGGCCCACGCACGGCGAAGTTCTTTGCCTGGTTCATGGGTCTCGTGTTCCACCAGGGCGGGACCATCAGCACGGTGCTCACGGGGACCACCGTGCGGCCGGTGTGCGACAAGCACCGCGTGTCGCACGAGGAGCTGTCCTATATCGTCGACTCGACGGCGTCGCCAGCCGCCACGCTCATCCCGTTCAATGTCTGGCCCATCTACGTGGGCGGATTGGTGGTCGGCACCGTGCCCTTCTTGGGGACGATGTCGGAGAGCATCGGCTTCTTCTTCAAGGCGCTGCCGTTCAATTTCTACGCCTGGTTCGCCGTGCTGTTCACGCTGCTCTTGTCCATCGAGAAGATGCCGTTCCTGCCGGGCCGGCTCTGGGGGAACGTACCGCTGGTGGTGGGACGCAGGATGACCGGCGCGATCGTGCGGGCCCGCAAGACGGGGCAGCTCAACCGGCCGGGCTCGCAGCCCCTCACCTCGGATGAGCTCACCGTGGTGCGGGTGGCGGAGGGGTACCGCAGCGGCCTCATCGACTTCTTCGGGCCGATGGGCATGCTTCTCGGCGTGGCGATTCTGCCCTACGTCTACACGTTCTTCGTACTGGGATCGGACCAGCCGACCCTGCTCATCGCGGAGGCGTTCATGCTGGCCGTGCTTGCCGGCCTCGTCATCGCGCTGGTGAAGGGGATGCGGCTGCGCACGGCGATGGAGGCCATCGTCGACGGGTGCAAGGGCGTGACCATCGGCGCGATCGTGCTCGCGCTCGCGGTGACTCTCAAGAGCGTGGCCGACTCGGTGGGCACGGCGCCCTACATCATCGAGGTTACCTCCGGGTTCCTCACGCCGGTCATCGTGCCGGCGCTGTTCCTGGTGCTGTGTATGGTGATCGCGTTCTCGACCGGCACGTCGTGGGGTACCTATGCGGTGGTGTTTCCGGTCGCCATGCCGCTGGCCTTCTCGGTGAGCCAGGACCCCTTCTTCCTCGTGCTCTGTTTCGGCGCCGTGACGGGCGGGAGCGTGTTCGGCGATCAGTGCTCGCCGATCTCGGACACCACGATCCTGTCCTCGCTCGCCACGGGGTCGGATCTCATGGACCACGTGTACACCCAGATCCCGCTGGCGCTGACCGCCGCCGGGCTGGGGGCGATCCTCTATACGCTGCTGGCGGCGTTCGCGCTGTAGCGGCACTCCCGCGGCGCCTGTTGGGCGCGCCTAAGTTGAGGGACCCCTGGGGTTTGTCCATTCACGGGGTCCCCGGCTATATTACGCGGCTCGTTATGTTCGGGACCCTGTCGGAAAACCTCAGCGCGGCCCTGAAGAACCTCACGGGCCGCGGCGTGCTCACGGAGCAGGACGTCAAGGACGGGCTCCGGGAGATCCGACGGGTGCTCCTCGAGGCCGACGTCAGCTACGAGCTCACGCGGACCTTCATGGAGCGGGTCCGGGAGCGGGCGGTCGGGCTGCACCTGGTCAAGGCGGTGAGTCCCGGCCAGCAGCTCGTGAAGATCGTGCACGACGAGCTGGTGGCGCTGCTGGGTGAGAAGAAGGCGCCGCTCCACTTCGCGTCGGTGCCGCCCACGGTGGTCCTGCTGGTCGGCCTCCAGGGATCGGGCAAGACGACGACCGGGGCCAAGCTGGCGGCCCGCCTCAAGCGGGAGCAGAAGGCCCCATTCCTGCTGGCGGCCGATATCTACCGCCCGGCGGCCGAGGAGCAGCTGCGGCAGCTCGGCGAGCGGGTGGACGTCCCGGTCTTCGGGCCCAGCGACGTGGCCGATGCGAGCGACGTGCCGCGGCTGGTGCAGGCGGGTGTGGAGGCGGCCGGCCGGGCTCGGGCGCGCACGGTGCTGGTGGACACGGCCGGACGGCTGCAGATCGACGACGAGATGATGGCCGAGCTGGCCCGGCTCAAGGATGTGGTGGCGCCGCTCGAGATCCTGCTGGTGGCCGATGCCATGACGGGGCAGGATGCGGTGCGAATCGCAGCGGGGTTCCACGAGACCCTGGGGATCACGGGGGTGATCCTCACCAAGCTCGACGGCGACGCGCGCGGTGGCGCGGCGCTGTCGATCTACGGGGTGACCGGCGCGCCGATCAAGTACGTCGGTGTGGGTGAGGGGATCGAGGCCCTGGAGCTGTTCGACCCCGCGCGGATGGCCGGTCGCATCCTGCAGCATGGCGACGTCGTGGGCCTGGTGGAGAAGGCCCAGCAGGCCATGAAGGTCGACGACGCCGAACGGCTGGCCAAGAAGGCGACGTCGAAGAAGGGGATGGACCTCGAGGACTTCCTCGTGGCCATGAAGCAGATCCAGAAGATGGGCCCGCTCGAGGGGCTCGTGGGGCTGCTCCCGGGGATGAATGCCAAGGTGCTGAAACAGGCCAGGGCCGATCCCCGCCGCTTGAAGCACGTGGAGGCGATCATCCTGTCGATGACGTCTGAGGAGCGGCGCCAGCCGAAGGTGCTGAACGGGTCGCGCCGCGCCCGCGTTGCGAAGGGCTCGGGCCGATCGGTCCAGGAAGTGAACGCGCTGCTCAAGCAGTTCGAGCAGATGCGCAAGATGATGAAAGGCGTGGGCCGCGTGGGTCCACAGATGTTGATGCAGCTACCAAGGTAAAGGATATGGCGACACGCATTCGGTTGCGCAGGGTCGGCCGCAAGAAGCAGCCCGAGTACCGCATCGTCGTAGCGGAGTCCGAGAAGGCCCGCGACGGACGGGTGGTGGAGACGCTCGGGCACTACAATCCGCGGACCGAGCCGGTGACGATCACGGTGGACGCGGAGAAAGCGCGGGCCTGGTTGGCCAAGGGTGCGAAGCCCTCGGACACCGTGCGCTCGCTGCTGAAGCAGGCCGGCGTCTTCAACGCGCCCGCCAGCAGCTGAGCGGGCCGTGGGCGGCGCGTACCTGGCGGTCGCGCGCGTCCGCAAGCCGCACGGGCTGAAGGGCGAGGTGGTGGCGTGGGTGCTCACCGACGAGCCCGAGCGGGTGTTTGCCGCTGGGCAGCAGCTCGTGCCGGTGGATGAGTCGGGGACCCCGATCGGCGTCCCGCTCACCATCGAGCGAAGCCGGCCGTATCATCGGCAGTGGCTGCTGAAATTCGAGGCGGTGGAGGACCGCACCACTCTGGAGGGCTGGCGGCAGCGCCTCCTGGGCATGCCGCAGGATCAGTTGGAGCCGCCCGGCGACGGTGAGCTCTACCTGCATGAGGTGCCGGGCGCCGGCGTCCTCGTGGGCGGGCGCGAGGTCGGCAAGGCGACTGGCCTCGTGGAGACGCCGGGCGGTGGAATGCTGCTCGGAGTGGAGATCGGGGGCCGGGAGGTGTTCGTCCCGTTCCGCCGACCGATCGTGAAGCGGGTCGACCGGGCCGCGAAGGTGATTGAGCTGGATCCGCCCGAAGGGCTGTTGGAGCTCTAGGTGCTCCGGATCAACGTGGTAACGCTGTTCCCGGAGCTGTTCGATGCACCGGTGCGCACGAGCATCCTGGGCCGGGCGGCCGAGGAGGGGCTGGTCGAGATCCGGGTCGTGGATCTGCGGGAGTACACCCATGACCGGCACCGGACCGTCGACGACACGCCCTACGGCGGTGGGGCCGGGATGGTGCTCAAGCCCGAGCCCTTCTTCGAGGCGCTCGACGACCTCGAGGTCGGGCCGCCGGTGGTGCTGCTCTCGGCGCGCGGACGGCCTCTAACGCATGACGATGTGGTGCGGTACGGGTTGGGTGAGGAGCTGGTACTCTCGGGAGGCGAGTTCGCGGCACTGTGCGTCGTGGACGCGGTGGCGCGGCTCCTGCCCGGGGCGCTGGGCGATCATGAGTCAGCGGCAAGCGACTCGTTCTACGAGGGGCTGCTGAGCCCGCCCAGCTATACACGGCCCGCCGAGTTCCGAGGGATGGCGGTGCCCGAGGTGCTCCTGAGCGGTGACCACGAGAAGATTGCCGCCTGGCGGCAGGCCCAGGCGGAGGAGCTTACACGAAGGCGGCGGCCCGATCTGTGGGCCCGGTACGAAGCCGAGAACGGGTAGAGGTAGGAGCATGAAACGACTGGAAGAGGTCCAGCGCGAGGGTCTCCGCGACGATTTCCCGGATTTCCGTCCGGGCGACACGGTTCGTATCTCCGTGCGCGTGCGCGAGGGAGACAAGCAGCGGCTGCAGGCGTTCGAGGGCGTCTGCATCGGGCGCCGGGGCGCGGGGATGAGCGAGACGTTCACCGTCCGCAAGGTCTCCGGAGGTGTCGGCGTCGAGCGGGTGTTCCCGCTCCATTCGCCCACCGTGGCCGGCATCAAGGTGGTGCGGCCTGGCCGGGTGCGCCGCGCCAAGCTGTATTACCTCCGCAAGCTCTCGGGCAAGGCCGCGCGCATTCGGGAGCGGCAAGAGCCCTGAGTGCCCGACCCGACGCTTGAGCGCGAATCCGCGCTCTGGGCGAAGGGCTTCGCGTTCGTTGCCGGTCTGGATGAGGTGGGCCGCGGTCCCCTCGCCGGACCGGTAGTGGCCGCAGCGGTGGTCTTCCCCCCGGGCCAGAGCCCGATCGAAGGTCTCAAAGACTCCAAGCTGATGACTCCCGCCGAGCGCGAGCGCGTCGCCGCCGAAGTGCGCGTCGCCGCCCGCGCGTGGGCCGTGGGCGCGGCTTCGGTGCGGGAGATCGATCGCATCAACATCCGGCGTGCCAGCGCGCTGGCCATGCGCCGCGCGCTCGACCGTCTCGACATCATTCCCGACCACATTCTGATCGACGGCACGCCCCTCCCGGAGCTGGGCACCGCGCACGAGCCGGTCGTGGGGGGGGACAGCATCTGTCAGTCGGTCTCGGCCGCCGCCGTCCTCGCGAAGTGCGTGCGCGATCGCCTCATGGAGCGGTTGGCACCGCGTTACCCGCAGTTTCACTGGGAGGCGAACAAGGGGTACGCCACCGCCGAGCACCTGGCGGCGCTCAAGCTGTGCCCGCCCACCCGGCACCACCGGGTGAGCTTCTCACCCATGGCTCAGTTGGAGTTGCTGGAGGGGGCGGGGTAGCTCGGCGGCGCGAGCTAACCGCTCGGCCGGGGTTCTACCTGCGCGAACTGGCACTCGCCATGAGGCGCGGTGAGACCACCCGCATCGACGAGGTAAGGCCGTTCCTCCGCGACCGCTACTTGCTGCCAGTCAGTGCTCGTGAGGTTCGCTCCGGTAGGACCCCTGCCTCGTGGTAACCGGGCCTGCGGTCTGTTCCCGCTCCCCCAGCAGCCGGTTAGCCCTTCAGCGCGTCCGCGCGCTCCCGCATCGCTTCCGCTCGGGTCGTGGCACCGAGGCTGTCGAACCCCCGAGCCGCTGCCGCGAATGCGGTGCGGGCCTGTGCTGCGCGACCGGTCTTGCCGTAGAGCTCACCGAGCTCCCGCTGCGCCTCGGCCACGGTCCACGGATGCTGTACGCGCTCGGCGATCGCGAGCGCCCGCCGCCCCACTTCCTCGGCCTGGTCGAACGTCCCGGTGCGCCGCGCGATGATGGAGAGGATGCGTGACGCTTCTGCCTCGCCCAGCAAATCGTCGTTGCTGGTCGCCAGCGCGAGGGCACGCTCGGCTTGGGCCCGAGCCAGCTCGACGTCCCCCAGCTCGACGTAGGCATCGGCTCGCGCCGCGAGCGCCTGACCGAGGATTCGCGGATCTTCCGCCAGCTCGGCGGATCTCACCGCGTGCTCTCCCGCATCCCTGGCGCCTTCCAGATCCCCGAACTCGCGCAACACGATGGTCGTGTTGAGCCACGCCTCCGCGAGACCCTTCCACGATTCGATTCTGCCGAACGTCGCCGTGGCCAGTCGGTAGAAGCTGAGCGCGGTCACGTAATGGGCCAGGTAGTACGCGACGTTGCCCAGGTTGTTGGCGCAGCGCGCGGTCATGAGATCGTCGGCCAGCTCGTCGGCCAGTCCCATGGCGCGGGAGAATCCTCGCTCGGCGTCGGGCAGGCTGCCCACGGCGAAGGCTCCGGCCGCCGCCACGTTCTCCGCGCGCATCTCTCCGTCCGTGTCACCCACGGAGCGGTAGCCGTCCCGCGCCTGGACGGCGGCGCTGCGGCTGCGGGCGAAGTCCCCGAGGCGCCACGCAGCCATGGCCGCGAGCAGCTGCCATTCGGGCGAGCTGCGCACCGCTTCCGTCGAGCGCTGCAGCTCGTCCCATGCCTCGCGGAACCGGCCCGCGTGCACCGCGCGTCGCGCGTCGCGCAGGGGGTCGTTGTGGGTCGTCATGCCTCGTCCTCGCCGCGCTCGAGCAGCCGCTGCAGCCTCGACCGGGAGATGCCGAGCTGGCGAGCCGCGGCGCTCTTGTTGTCGCCGTGCTGCGCCAGCGCGGCGCGCACGGCGGCGACCTGGATCTCGTACAGGGTGGCCGGGAAGGGAATCGCGCCTCCCTCCCGTGCGGGCCGCGCTCGGGAGATCAGGTGCTCGGGATCGAGCGTTCCAGGCTCGGACAGGAGCAGCGCGCGCTCCACGGCGTGCCGCAGCTCGCGCACGTTGCCGGGCCAGGTGTGGCCGCGCAACATCTCGCGCACTTCGTTACTGAGCGCCGGAACCGGGAGGGCGTAGCGGGTGGCCAGCGTGGTCGCGAAGTGCTCGGCCAGCACGTCGATATCGTCGACACGCTCCCGCAGCGGCGGGAGTGTGAGCGATACCACGTTCAGCCGGTAGAAGAGATCCTCCCGAAACTGCCCGTCCTCGACGGCCGCGGCGAGGTCCACGTGGCTGGCGGCCATGATGCGCACGTCCATCTCACGGCTCTGGGTGCCGCCGACGCGGCGGATGCGGCGGTCCTCGAGCGCGCGCAGCAGCTTCCCCTGGAGCGACAGCGGCAGATGTCCGACCTCGTCGAGGAACAAGGTGCCGGCGTTGGCCTCCTCGAACAGACCGGGCTTGGCGGCGTGCGCGTCGGTGAAGGCGCCACGCTCGTGCCCGAACAGCTCGCTCTCCATGAGCTCGGTCGGGATGGCGGCGCAGTTCACGGCCACGAACGACCGGCCACCGCGGGGTCCGCCGTCGTGCAGCGCCCGCGCGAGCAGTTCCTTCCCGGTGCCCGTTTCGCCTCGGATGAGCACGGTCACGTTGTCGTGGGGCAGCACCCGCCTGGCGTCCTCGAGTGTGGCCTGCAGCGTGCCGCTCTGGCCCCGCAGGCTCTCGAAGGGGTCGGACGGGGGCGTAATGGGACCCGAGGGTCGCTCGCGTTCCCGGGCGGTCTCGGCTCGCGCCGTGATCGACCGCCGCAGCAGGTCGAGGTCCCCCGGGAGCGCGAAGTAGTCGGTCGCCCCCCGGCGCACGGCCTCGACCGCGAAGCGGTGAGACGGGTTGGCGCCGACGACGTACACGGGTGGTCCGTTCGTGTGGGGAATCGTCGGGAGCGCGTCGAGCGCCCGGTCCTCCTCGCCGCCGGCCGCCACGAGCACGGCCACCGTCCCGGGAGCCGGGGCGTCACCCGGCGCGAGCGGCACCAGGTCGAGCCGTAGCTCCTCCGCCAACTCGCTCCAGGCGCTGCGGAACGAGTCGGACAGCTCGATGAGGGCGAGTGCCGGACGCACGCTCACTGGCGGCTAGCCCTCGTCGAGCTCGTCTCCGTCGCGGTCCTCGTCCTCGAAGGCCTTGAAGGAGTCCTTGATGTTTTCCTTCACTTCGCTCTCGTTCTGCCCGCCCGTGTTGGCCGTGGCCGGGTCGATGAGCGCTCCGCCGGCGGAGCGGAACCAGGTGGAGACGTCCACGCGCACAGTCACGTTGGTGGCGGCCATTTCATCTACCACCATCGGCGGCGCGAGGCTCAACTCCTGCTCCACGTCCAGATCGGTCTCGAACGTGAACGCCTGTCGGTTGTACGTCCCCTGCACCCGAATGCTCAGCTCGTCGAACTCCGGATGCGCCTGCAGGAAAGCCGCGTCTGTGGGGTCTCCGCCGCTCACCTTGTGCACCTCGAAGTCGATGCGCGAGTAGCTGCCCGTGGGCGCGTCGATCGCGAACGTCGAGTCCGCTCCGGGGCTGAGGGGGAGGTCGACCAAAACCGGGCCCACTTCGATCTCCTCGCAGCCTTCGGGCTCGGGCTCCACGTCACAGTCGGCGGTCTCCGCCCGCTTGAGCTCGATCTCGCGCAGGACGACCTGGACGCTGGTGAAGATCAGCGTGTCGGTCCCGACCACGAGTGTGTCGTCCATGGCCGCCGCGCGGCTGAACGACGGCGCCGCCGGCGTGCCAGCGGTCGGACTCTGGGTGGCGAATGACACGGCCACGCCACCGCGGAGTGCTACTTCGGTTGGGTCGCTGCACCCGGCGAGGGTCGCGGCTCCGAGCATCAACAGGTACCACACCTTCTTCATTGCATGCCTCCCCCGCTGGGGATCGGTGATCCATCAATGTATCAGCTATCAGCGCGGTGTCCGACGTTGGAGCGCCGGGCGCCGCGAGGGCCGGCGGGGCCCGGCGCGGAGGCCGGGCCCCGCGGCCGCGTGCAACTACGAGATGTCCGGCTCGCCATCGCTGTCGTGGTCCTCGAACGCCTCGGTGGACTGCTTGATGTTTTCCTTGATCAGGCTCTCGTGCTGGCCGCCCTTGTTGCCGTCCTGCGGGTTGACCAGGTTGCCAGAGCCGTCGCGGAACCAGGCGTCGACGTCCAACAGGACGGTGACGTTCGCCGAACTGGTGGTCTCGTCCACGATCAGAGGCGTTGGGAAGTCGAACTCCTGCTCCACGTCCAGGTCGTTCTCATACGTGAACGGCTGGCCGTTGAACGACCCCTGCACGCGGATGCTCTTGTCCATCAGATCCGAATGCGCGCTGAGGAACGCCGCGGGATCGTCGCCCGTCACCTTGTGGATCTCGAACTCGA
Source organism: Gemmatimonadota bacterium (assembly GCA_039592335.1). Taxonomy (GTDB): domain Bacteria; phylum Gemmatimonadota; class Gemmatimonadetes; order Gemmatimonadales; family GWC2-71-9; genus WVYX01. The sequence continues at coordinate 182,051 of JBDHBX010000002.1, forward strand.
TCTCGTCGTACATTCCCGGGTCAACCGGGATCGCGAACTTCTGCTCCACCTGTCCGTCCAGCACCAGATCGAGCACTAGGGGCCCGGCCTCGAACTTTTCGCAGCCGTCAGGCTCGGGCTCCACGTCGCAATCGACTACCTCGACGCGTTGGAGCTCGATCTCGCGCAGCACCACCTCGACCCTGTCGAGCGTGAGCGTGTTGCTCGAGCCGTCGGTCAGGTCGATGGCCGCTGCCGACAGGAAGAGCCCTGGGGCGGCCGGCGCCGGACCTGCAGAGCCGGTGGTGAAGGAGAGTGATACCGTCCCCGGCTGACCCGGGGCGGTGCTGTCACTACAGGCCGCGACGAGCAGGGCGGCCACGAGGGTGAGAGCGATGCGCTTCATGTGCTCCTCCTGTCGGAACAGATCCGTGTGGTAACCTCGGCGGGCCGTCGTGCCGCCGCTGCCGACAGGAAGTGCAATCCCGGTGCCACACTGGCATCGTCCCTCCCTCCCCGGAAGTCATAACGCCGTCGCGAGTTACTGGGGCGTGACGTCGCTCACGTCTGGGAGAGGTGGTATGAAACGGGGCAGGGTGATACGAAACGGGGCAGCGCTCTCGGGGGCCTCACTGGGGGTCGGCGAGCGCGCCGACCCCCCAATGCGGGGCTGGTACTTCGGTTGTACTGCGGTGCTACATCACTGCGGTACCAACTTCATCCATTCCACTGCACGTGAGGTGGTGAGGCTCTGAGCTATTTCACGTGCCTGCTGACCAGCTTGGTCATCTCGAACATGCTCACCTTGGACTTGCCGTTGAAGACCGGCTTCAGGTTCGCGTCGGCATTGATCATCCGCCGGTTCTTCTTGTCCTGCAGCTTCTTCCGCTTGATGTACTGCCAGAGCTTCTTGGTGAGCTGCGTGCGCGGCAGCGGCTTGCTGCCGACGACCATCGCCAGCTTAGCGTCAGGCTGCACCGGCGCCATGAAGGCCTTGTTGGGTTTTCTCTTCTTACGCTTCTTCTTCTTCGCGGCCTTCTTCTTCTTGCGCCGCTTCACGACGCGTTTGGCCTTTTTCCGCTTGGTCGCGCGCTTCTTCTTCTTGGTCGCGCGCTTCTTCTTCCGACGGACTGGCTTGCGCTTCTTCTTGGTTGCGCGCTTCTTCTTCTTGGTCGCGCGCTTCTTCTTCTTGGTCGCGCGCTTCTTCTTCCTGCGCACGGGCTTCCGCTTCTTGGTTGCGCGCTTCTTCCGGCGCACGACCTTCTTCTTCTTGCGTTTCTTGGCCATGGTCCCCTCGGAGTAGGTTGAAACGGATGACAACCAGCCCCATTACGCCCCCCAAGGTAAGGGTTTCTGTCTGACAGACAAGAGTTTTTCCGTCTGAATCCGGAGGGGGACGCGACCCAGCCCCCTCGGGGAACGGGTCGGCGGGGTCCTAAGAGGCTCGTTTTCCCCTCTGGGGAAGTGCACGCACACGCGTGAGACAGGCCGATTCCCCCTCTGAAAACACGCGGCGGAGCGCTCGGAACAGCCAGGGTCGCGCGGGGCGCGGATGGTCGGTTTTCGCCCTGTAGCGGCCGCGGCGCGGTGGGTGTCAGCGGGTTGTCCTGGTGGGGGCGTCGCTTGTCTCCGAGGGCGGCCCGAGCCAACTTTCCGGTCGTGGGACCGGGTAGCTCAGTTGGCAGAGCAACGGACTTTTAATCCGTAGGTCGTGGGTTCGACCCCCACCCCGGTCATCGCTCGACGCCCTGGACTGTGTCTCCTATCGCTCCTGCCCGGGCGGCGTTCGCGGATGTCTTCCTACCCTCGTCGCGTCTCTGGAATCAGCGCGACCGCTCGCCTGGCACTGGGGTGTGTGCCCCGCGCCCCACCGGCCCAACTGATCGCTGTCGGATCAGCTGCGGCACCTGGGTGACGAAGTGAGCCGTTCGCAACAAGCACTCGCCCAGCTGGAAGGGTAGCCTCGGCAGCTCGTTGAATGGCCCTCCCACGCCGACCGTGGCCTGAATCGGGTTCGGCCAACGGAGACGGAGTGCCTTGAGCATACTCCTCGGACGACGCAGCGAGGCCGTCATTGTCGAGCTATCCATGTAGTGCTCCCGCGTCCCCCACTGCCGCACGACCGCGGGCACCAGCCAGCGAGGCAGGCGCTTGGCGCTCCCGGCCGCGGTGGTGCCGTCCAGCCTCGCGCCCAGGAGTTCATGGGCAAGCCTGAGAGCGCAGATGATCCAATCGGACTGGCGTTGCTCGCCCCGCAGCAGGTACTCCCAATCGAAGTCTTCGGGCGCGGCCTCGAGTGCCACCGCGATGTCGCACAGCCACAGGGCGCGGTACGCGCCGTGGCGCAGCAGGTGGATGCACAGGTACCGCAGGTGGTCCTCGAATCCGAGAGTCCGCACCTCCTCGGCCGCGAGCGGGAACAGCTGCGAGCGATCGTAGACTTCGTCCAGGGAGGGGCGATACAGCTCCGGCAAGCCTCTGTGCAAGTCGACAACGCCGGTCTCGGCAGCCCGGCCGGTAAGCGCAGCGACTGCAGCTTCGTACTGCTCCGGCCGCACACACAGGTCGATGTCTCCGTAGGGTCGCAGCCCGCGCTCCGGGTAGAGCCGAGCCGCCGCCCAGCCCTTGAGCAGCAGAGGTTCCGCCCCGACCGAACGCAAGGCGGCTATGGCCTGTATAGTATGGCGTTCGTGGATAGCTGCCTGAAGGGTGTCGCAGCGATAGGTGTCACGTAGCGAGCGTGCACCCGCAGCGTACTGCAGCTCAGTGCGGCGGATGCGCCACCACGCCAACGGTCCCGTGCCGCCTCTGACGAGCAGTGGAGTGATCTCGGCGATGTCGGCGGGAGAGAGAGCCAGGGGGGGCGCCGGGGAGCGCCACGCGCCGGCGAGCGCCGCCGCCACCAAGCGGCCGTTCTCCCTTGCGTCTCCGCCCCGAGCATTGGGGCGCACGGAGGGCTCTCCTTGAGGCGACTTCGTGGTGTGGGCGACCGATCCCAGGGGTGGTCCCTACACGCAACGGCACTTGCCCTGCGTGGGCGTGTTCGCAGTACAAACCTTGCCGGGCCGATCGGAGCACGGCAGCCCGACCCCGATGCAGAGATTGCACTGCGCAGAGGTCGTCGTGGAGGCTTGCGCCGCTGCCAGGGGTGATTTCAGCGACGTGATCACCGGCAACAGCATCGTCAGCCCGCCCACGGCCGCCAGCTTCCGCACTAGCTCCCGCCGCGAGGTCGAGATGCCGTCTCCGGGAGCATGCGTCCCGTCCGCCAGCAGCCTGGCCCTGCGCAGCCGCTCCAGGGCGAACGCCACGATCCTCTCGTCCCTGGGGAGTCCCCACTTCTCCTCGAGCAGCCTCGCCACCTGGGCGGTCGTGGTGCGCCCATCGCAGTGCTGCCAGACCAAGGACGAGGTGTGATTCAGACAGTGCGCCTTATGGCGCTTGAGATCGTAGACGAGCGTCTCGTCGGGTAGCTGCTCGACGACCAGCTCCTCTGTCCTGGCAAGGGGCATCAGCGTGCGTGCAGGATTCATGAGCCACCTTCTCTCGTGAGCGCCTTCGGGGGCATGAGCCGTTACACTGCCGAAGCCGCAACTCGTTCGCCGCCGTCGGCCGCTGCGCTCAGCAGCGCGTCCGCAATCTCCTCGGCCTCGCCCCGCGTCCCTTTGATCACCTTAGCGTTGGCTATGGCCAATCGCAATGTCGCGAGGGCCCGTTCCGGTTGCCACCGCGCGGACACCGTGTGGGCGAGCAGCTCCATGACTGCCCGACCTGCCCCGGCGGGGTCGCCATCGTGCACCGGACCGGTGGCTCGTTACGACGACCAGCCCGATCGGGAGCGGTCTCACACCGACCTCCCAGTCAAGGGTCTCCGGATGGACCTTCTCGGGTTGTGCTCTCGTCGAATCCCGCAGGGACATCTTCGTGACGTACGGATGGACCCGCCCCCGGGAATCGAGCACGGCATACTCGTCCGACTGGTATGTCGCACCGGCGTCAACCAGCGCCCGGACCAGGGTGGTCTTCCCGCTGAGAGAGCGCCCCGGGATGACGATCGCCCGGCCGCGCCATCCCACCACCCCGGCGTGTACGAACACCCGCCGGCGGGCGAACTCGGCCACGTAGAGCTGGAGATCCATCTCGAGAGCAGTCCGGACTCGCTCCCACTCCGTCGACCGCACGAGTCTCACCTCGTCTACATAGAGCATGTTGAAGCGCCGTATCCCGGGGCCCCGTTTGGCACCACCGGCGATGACGGAGTACAACCGCTGCACCCGCCGCCCGCGAGCCGGCTTCGCACCCGGCGGCAGCAGCTCGAGCAGCTGATCCAACACCTTCGGAGTGTTGGCTCGAACCCCGATGCGTAACCCGTGGCACACGAAGCAGACCGCGGCCGTCCACCCGAGACGGTCGAGCTTGTCCATTCAGGTGGAGCCTGACACCAGGGTCAACTCGTCCGGGTGACCGACTCATCGGGACTCGCTCCCGTGCGCTGAGGTCAGGAGAGCAGCGGTTCTGCGTCGAGCAGTCACGTGCTAATATCACACATTCCAGTGATTCACCCAACATCCTCGACGACACCTCGGGCGACCCGCGCTCTAGCGATTCGCCCTATATCTTCGATGACACGTCGGGCGACCCGCGCTCAGGCGGAATCTGGGTTGTGGGTGGGGTTCGGTCTGTGACTCGGGACACCCGACCCATCGGACTCCGGCTCCCGCGACTGCGGTAACCATCTGTGATGGAAAGAGTTAGCAATGCGGTTGGGACGAATGTGTTGCAAGCCCGCGGAGGCGCTCCAGATTGGCGCACAAGCTGTAGCGAGGTATCTTGGGAAGGAAAGCAGGTCGAGGCCGCGCGTCCGCGACGACCCCCAACCCAGTCACTGAGCAGCGATCGGCGGGTGGGGTGCGCTCACGGGTCGGAGGATCGTGTGGCCGTGCCCCCGGGAGTCACGGTGAGGATGGGATTGGTGCTGTTGCGATGAGCCTGCCTGAGCAGCTGTTGCGTATCACCCTCACGGGTGCCGTGGTCTGCAGCGTCGCGGCCTGCGGTACGAGCGAGGAGGGCGCGTCCGCGTCAGTCGGCGCCGCAGAAGAGGCGCTCCCCCTCGAGGAAGGGCACCACTTCGCCGATGTGACCCGCCAGGCGGGGATCGACTTCGTTCACTCCATCGGCGACGATACGCTGACCAATCTGGTGGAGTCGTCGGCGGGCGGTGTGGCCTTCCTCGACTACGACCAGGATGGCCACCTGGATCTCTACCTGGCCAACGGCGCGCACCTCGAAGGCTTCAGTGACGGCCGTCGGCCGCGCGACCGCCTCACCAACCGCCTGTACCGCAACAACGGTGACGGCACCTTCCGGGACGTCACCGATCGGGCGCGTGTGGGCGACGAGGGGTACGGGATGGGGGCGGTGGCGGGTGACTTCGACAACGACGGCTACCCCGACCTCTACATTACCAACTACCTGGCGAATGTTCTCTACCGCAACAACGGCGACGGGACGTTCAGCGACGTGACACGTCGTGCCGGTGTGGGAGACGGGGGTTGCGGTGTGGGGGCGGTGTGGCTCGACTTCGACAACGATGGCCATCTCGACCTCTACGTGGGCAACTACATCGTATTCGATCCCGAATACCGCCTGTTCTACCAGCCCGACGGCTTTCCCGGTCCGCTCGCGTACCCGGGGCAGGCGGACGTGCTGTACCGCAACCGCGGCGACGGGACGTTCGAGGACGTGACCGAGCGCATGGGAGTGGCGCGGCCCAATGGACGGGCGATGGGGGTGAGCGCGGCCGACTACGACCACGACGGATACGTGGACATCTACGTGGCCAACGATGTGATGGAGAACTACCTGTTCCGCAACGAGGGTGGCGAGCGGTTCGAGGAGGTTGCGCTGCGGGCCGGGGTGGCCTACAACCATCAGGGAGATGCCACCTCGAGCATGGCGGTGGACTTCGCCGACTATGACGGCGACGGCCGCACGGACATGTACGTGTCCGACATGTCCTTCAGCGCCCTGTACCGCAACGAGGGAGACGGGCTCTTCCGGGACATGACCTACCAGGCCGGTATCGCCGCCCTGAGCGGACAGTTCGTGGGCTGGGGCACCGCGTTCGTCGACTACGACAACGATGGCGACGTGGACATCTTCCAGGTGAACGGCGACCTGCACCACCTCTACGGGCAGGAGGACCTGCTGTTCGAGAACCTCGGGGGCGGGCGGTTCCGGGATGCGTCGGCAGAGCGAGGGCGTTACTTCGAGGTGGAACGCGTGGGTCGCGGTGCAGCGTTCGGGGATTACGACAACGACGGCGATGTGGACGTCTTCATCGTCAACCTGAACGATCGCGGTGTCCTGCTGCGCAACGAGGGAGGGAACGCGAGCAGCTGGTTGCTGCTGCGACTCGTCGGCCGGGCCAGCAACCGCGACGGCATCGGCGCGCGGGTGACGGTGGTGACGGGAGACACCCGTCAGGTGCTGCTCAAGAAGAACTCCACGGGTTACCTGTCGCAGAACGACCCCCGGATGCACTTCGGACTCGGGGACGTCGAGGTCGTGGATCGCATCGAGGTGGTGTGGCCCTCCGGCACCGTGCAGGTGCTGGAAGACGTGGCCGCGCGCCAGGTCGTCACGATCGAGGAGCCGTAGGCAGGACGAATGCGCCGTCGTGCCGTCGTGGCCTTTGGATCGGTGCTCCTCGTGGGGCTCGTCTCGATCGCGCTGCTCTCGTCCGAGAGCGACGTGCCGGATGGGGCGATCGTGTTCACCCTGGTGGTGCCGGGCGGAGCGGATGTGGCCTGGACGTCCCGCATCGTGATGGTGGATCCCGGCCGTGCAGACGTCACGCCACGTGTGCTCACGGAGGGCTTCCATGCGGCGCGCCACCCTGCGGTGTCGCACGACGGGCGGCGTCTCCTGTTCGTCGGGAAGCGGGAGCCAGCGGATCCCTGGCAGGTGTGGCAGGGGAACCTCACCGGCGGCCGACGGCGGCCGGTGGCGGCGGACGTGCGCGACCCGAGCCACCCCGCCTATCTCGGTGATGGAAGCATCGTGTTCAGTGCGCGCAGCGGCGGTGCCGAGGCCGACTCCATGGCGGCGCTCTTCACCGTCGGGCTCGACGGCACGAGCCTTACTCGCATCACCTACCACCCCGGGCCCGAGATCGCCCCCGTCGTGTTGCGCGACGGGCGCGTGTTGTACGTGAGTCGGGTGAGCGGCCCCGACGCGACCGCAGACCGGCTCATGGTGGTGCGGTACGACGGCACGGCCTCACAACTGTTCTACGAGCGCCGTGCCACCGGGCGCATCCTCGGCCGTGCGTGGGAGACCGGCGATGCGCGTGTGGCTTTCGTGGAGGCCGCAGGTGACGGGGCCACGGGAGAGCTCGTGACGGTGTCGCAGGGCCGTCCGCTCCACTCGCGGGTCGTGGTGGGCGATGCGCTCGACGGTGCGATCACCGCGGCGTTCCCGCTGACGGACGGACACTTCCTGCTCGCGTACCGCCCGCCCGAGAGCGAGCGCTTCGGACTGTACGAGTTCCGTCCCGAGACGGGCGCGCTGGCGCTGCTCGCGGACGGTGCGGACGGCGACGTGGCAGAGCCGGTGCTGGTGATGCCTCGCCCACGACCCAAGGTGTTCGTGAGTGTGGTGGATCGGGTCAGCACCACCGGCACGCTCTTCTGTCTCGACGCCCATCTCTCGGATGGTCGGGCCTCTCAGCTGCCCCGGCGCTCGACCACGCTTCAGGTGTGGGGTGCCGCGGGGATGCTGGGCGAGACCGCGCTCGAGGCCGACGGGTCGTTCCATGTGGAGCTCGCAGCGAATACCCCGGTACGCCTTCAGACGCTGGATCGTCGCGGACGCGCGGTGCGCGGTCCCTCCGACTGGATCTGGGTGCGGCCCAATGAGAAGCGCGGGTGCATCGGGTGTCACGAGGACCGGGAGCTGGCGCCCGGCAACCGCGTGCCGCTTGCGACCGAGAGACCGGCGGTACAGATCCCGCCCGCGCCGGAGGAGGGAGGCTCATGAGACCACGCTGGGTGGCGGTGATCCTCGCCGTGGCCGCGGTGGTCATCCTGACGCCCGGGTTCTACTTCTCCCGGCGGCACGTACGCTTCATCTCGGGCAATGAGTCGGCGGGACTCAACTGCATGCCGTGTCACCTCTACCTGCAGCAGGAAGGGCTGCTCGCGCAGCTGCGTGAACGGGACTACCTCTCTCCCCTGCATCTCGCGGTGTCGCCCGACGGCACGCGTCTCTACATCACCGCGGAGGAGGCCGACGCGTTGCTGGTGGTGGACGCGTCGGCGGGCACCGTCCTACGGCACATTGCCGTGGGGCGGCAGCCGCACAGCGTCGTCCTGCATCCGGACGGTGGCACCGCCTACGTAAGCAACCGCTGGTCCAACAGTGTCTCGGTGGTGGATCTCGCCTCGGGTGTGGTCGTGGATACCCTGGCCGTGGGCGCGGGACCCGCCGGGATCGCGGTGACGCCGGACGGAGCGTCGCTGTACGTGGCCAATGCGACGTCCGACGACATCTCCATCGTCGATTTGGCACGGGGGCAGGAGCGCCGCCGGCTGGCTGCCGGGCGGAGCCCGCAGTCGGTGGAGCTCACGCCCGACGGCGAGTCGGCGTTCATCACGAGTCGGTACACCAACGCGGTGCCGCACCGGACGACGCCGGTCACTGAGGTCACGGTGGTGAGCGCGGATGCGGAGCGAGTGTCGCGGCGTGCGCTGCTGCGCTCGGCGCACGACATCGAGGGGATCGACTTCACCCCGGCGGGCGATCTGGCCGTGGTGACCCTCGTGCGGCCCAAGAACCTGCTGCCGGCCACGCAGGTGGGGCGGGGGTGGATGCTCACCTTCGGGATCGGCGTGATCGAGACGGGACCGGACGGGCGCGTGGTCCAGTTGCTGTTGGACGAGGTGAACGCGTTCTTCGCGGATCCGTTCGACGTGGTGATCGGCGCGCAAGGTCGGCGGGCGTTCGTGACCCACAGCGGTGCCGATGTCGTCAGCGTGATAGACCTGGACGTGGTTCGCGACCTCATCGAGGCCGCGCCGGCCGAGAGTCTCGCGGTCTATGCGGACCATCTCGGTCTCAGCGCGCGCTACGTGGTGACGCGTATCCGCACGGGCGCCAACCCCAAGGGATTGGCGCTGTCACCCGACGGGCGGCGTCTGTACGTTGCCGAGCGGTTCGAGGATCGCATCGCCGTCATCGACACGGAGGCGTTGGAGGTCGTGGGCACGATCGAGTTGGGTGGGCCGAGTCCCAATCGGATTCGCCGTGGCGCCCGCCTCTTCCACCGCGCCGACCACACCTTCCAGGGCCAGTTCAGCTGTCGCAGCTGTCACCCCGAAGGGCACCACGACGCCCTGACGTACGACCTCGAGCCGGACGGCCTGGGGCTCAACGTGGTGAACAACCTCTCGCTGCGAGGGTTGGCCTACACCGCGCCGTACAAGTGGACCGGAAAGAACGCGAGCCTCTACCGCCAGTGCGGCTTCCGCTTCGCGAAGTGGCTCACCCGCACCGAGCCGTATACGCTCGACGAGCTCTACTCCCTGGTCGCCTATATCCTCTCCCTGTCGCACGAGCCCAACCGCAATCGTGCGGCCTCCGGCGATCTCACGGGTGCCCAGGAGCGGGGCAAGGTGCTGTTCGAGCGGGAACGGACCGGCGACGGCCGGCCCATCCCGCCCGAGAATCGGTGCATCACCTGCCACCCGCCCCCGCGATTCACCAATTTCCAGCTGGCGGATGTGGGAAGCGGCGGACCGTCGGATACCCAGGAGGAATTCGACACGCCGCATCTCGACAACCTCTACGGCCAGGCACCCTACCTGCACGACGGACGGGCGGCTACGCTTGAGGAGATCTGGACCAAGTTCGGTGGCGATAACCGTCACGGGGTGGTGAACGACCTCACCAAGGCTCAGCTGAACGATCTGGTCGAGTACCTGAAGACGCTCGGGGGCGAGCGATGAGACGACTGCGTGGCCCGATTGCGGCCGCCCTCCTTGTCACGACGATGTCCTTCATCGGCACCCGCCACACCACGGCGCAGGAGCCGCAGCAAGGCTCCGTGCCCGTGTATCACCGCTGGCAGACGTTCACCACGGCGGACGGCCTGCCGTCCGACAAGGCGATGGCCGTGCGGGTCGACGGGGACCGGGTGTGGGTCGGCACCGATCACGGCCTGGCAGTGTACGAAGAAGGGCGCTGGCGCAGTTACGGGACGGAGGACGGGCTGGCCCACGACGTGGTGCTCTCGATCGACGTCCATCTGGAGACCGGGGATGTCTGGATCGGCACCCTGGGCGGACTGAACCGCTGGTCGGCGGGCCGCTGGGAGACCTTCGACCAGTTCAATAGCGGGTTGGCGAACGACGTGGTATACGGGGTCGCCGCCGACGGGGACTACGTGTGGGCCGCCACGGCCGCCGGGGCGTCACGCCTCAACGTGCGTACCGGGGAGTGGACGATCTTCGACGAGAAGAACACGGCCATGCACGAGCCCTGGACGTACGGGGTGCATGCCGGTGACGGGATCGTGTACATCGCCGCCTGGGGAGGTGGGGTGCTCGAGTACGAGGTCGCGGCCGATCGGTGGCGCGACTACCGCGACCCGGATGGGGAGATGGAGATCGATCTGTTCCCCCACGACGGACTGGTGCACGACATCACGACCTCCGTCTCGTACGAGAACGGCATCCTGTGGGCCGCGACGTATTTCGGCCTGAGCCGGTACGACGGCGCACGCTGGCGCGGCTACTTCGATCACGATAGTCCGCTCACCAGCAACTTCATCAACTTCGTGCGTGCACGCGGGCCAGTCGCCTGGATCTGCACCGACCAGGGACTGAGCGCGTTCGACGGTACCACCTGGGTCACCTACCAGCGTGATTCGCTCGCCGCTGGCGCCGTGGAGATCCAGAGCGGTGACGTCTCGGTGCGGCGCCGCAGCGCCACGGCCATCGCGCACAACTACGTGCTGGGAGTCGATTTCCAGGGCGAGACGGTGTGGGTGGCGACCGCACAGGGTGTGAGTCGCGGCGTGGCCTATTGGGAGTCGATCAGTCTCGTTGGGCGGTGATCAAACGGCGGCCATCGTGGTACAATGAGGTCAGGCGGGCAGAGACGAATGGAGCGGAACCGGCAGGTAGTGCTGAGCGTCCTTCTCATGACGCTGCTCTTGACCCCGGGCGACGCAGCGCTCGGGCAGGAGGATACGCTGGCGTACGCCAACACCCCGTCCGAGTTGTTGCCCTACTCCAGGTTCCAGCTCCCCTACCTCTTCTTCTTCGACGAGCCGCTCACCTTCTACGGGCCGGGCCGGGACAAGCCCGCGCCGGCCGACGTCACCGAGGTACGCATCGGCTTCCTCGGGCCCGTCACGGGCGGACGGGACGCCCGGCTCGGCACCCGTATGCTCCAGGGGGCGACGCTCGCCGTGGAGGACGCCAACGCCCGTGGCGGCTACCGGGGAGTGCCGTTCGCGCTGATTGTCCGCAACGACACCGGGCTGTGGGGCGCATCCGCCAACGAGCTGGTGGCGCTGCATGACGAGGGCGTCTGGGGGACGCTGGGCTCGATCGACGGCGCGAACACGCACATCATGCTGCGCATCGCTCTCAAAATCGACATGCCGATGGTCGTGACCGGCGATACCGATCCCACGCTCACCGAGACCACGATCCCGTGGATGGTGCGCGTGAGCGGCGACGATCGCCAGAGCGGCTATGCGCTGGCGTTGTACATGGTCGAGCAACGAGCGCACGAACGGGTCGCGGTGCTGCGCGTCAACAACCGCTACGGGCGCGTGGGCACCGGCGAGTTCAAGGACGCCGTACGGCGGCTGGGATCGCCCGTCGTGCTGGAGATGCGATACAGCGTGGGCGACACCCTGTTCACCGAGCAGCTCGAGCGCATCCGGCAGGCGCGGGCCGACGCGGTGCTGCTGTGGGGCGACCCCGAGGAGATCGGGCTGATCGTGCGCCACATGCGGGCAATGGGGATGGAGCAGCCGCTGTACGGCGGCGACCGGCTCGTCTCGCGCGAGTTCCTGGAGATCGCAGGGGAGGCGGCCGACGGGGTCGTCGCCACCTACCTGTACAACCCGGCGCTCGATGACCCGGTGCTGCAGGACTTCAACCGGCGCTACGCCGAGCGGTTCGGCGAGGAGGCCGAGACGTTCGCCGCGCATGCCTACGATGGCATGACCGTGCTGATCGAGGCGATTCGCCGTGCGGGTCTCAACCGCGTGAAGATTCGGGACGAGCTGTACGCGCTCGAGACGCACCGCGGCGTGACCGGGACCATTCCCTTCGACGCCCGCCTGGACGACCTCGGTCCGATCTGGATGGTGGAGATCCGCGGCGGGGAGTTTCACTACTTCCCGACGCTGCTGGAGGAGCGATAGCATGGGTGTGTGGCAGAACACGGGTGAGCATCCTCTGGAATCCGCGCTGGTGCGCCGCGCCGCGCATCCCGCGGGCACGGTAGTGGACGTCGCCGGTGTCCGGGTGGGCGGGCGGGACATCGTCGTCATGGCGGGGCCGTGCGCGGTGGAGAGCCGGGAGCAGCTGCTGGCGGCCGCCAGGGCGGTGCAGGCCAGCGGCGCCAGAGTGCTGCGCGGGGGGGCGTTCAAGCCTCGCACCTCGCCGTACAGCTTCCAGGGACTCAAGGAGGAGGGGCTCGCACTGCTCGCCTCGGTGCGCGAGGAGACCGGACTCCCAGTCGTGACCGAGGTGATGGACACACGGCACCTCGAGCCGGTGAGTCACTGCGCGGACATCCTGCAGGTGGGCTCGCGCAACATGCACAACTACACGCTGCTCGAGGCGGTGGGGCAGTGCGACAAGCCGGTCCTCCTCAAGCGGGGCATGAGCGCCACGTTGCACGAGCTGCTGCTGGCGGCCGAGTACCTGCTCAAGCAGGGCAACGAGCGGGTGATGCTCTGCGAGCGGGGCATCCGCACCTTCGAGCCGTCCACCCGGAACACGCTCGACCTGAGCGCCGTGCCAGTGCTCAAGCGGCGCACCCACCTGCCGGTGATCGTGGATCCAAGCCACGGCACGGGGCACTCCTGGATGGTGCCTGCGCTCGCACGTGCGGCGATTGCGGTGGGGGCCGACGGACTGCTGGTGGAGGTGCACCCCAACCCCGACGAGGCGCTGAGCGACGGGCCGCAGTCGCTGCGACCGGACGCGTTCGATGAGATGATGCGCGAACTGAGCGAGGTGGCGCGCGCGGTGGGCCGGGATCTCTCTCTGTCGGACTAGCCAGAGACTCATGCGGTTCGGGATCGGACTGGTCGCGGTGCTCGCGCTCGTGGCCGGGCTCCCTGCCGAGCCGGTGCGGGTCGGACTCCTCATTCCCACCGCTGGACGCGACTCGGCCCTAGGCGCCCAGGTGCGGCTGGCGGCCGAACTGGCCGTGGCGCGCGCCAACGAGCGCGGCGGGTTCGAGGGGAGACCCATCCAGCTCGTGGTGCGGGGCGTGGAAGGCCCGTGGGGCTCGGGGACGGCCAAGGTCGTTGAGTTGGTCTTCGAGGAGGAGGTGTGGGCCATCCTCGGCACGCTGGACGGGCGCACCGCGCACGTCGCGGAGCAGGTCGTGGCGAAAGGGCAGGTCAGCCTCGTCTCCCCCTGGGCGCCGGACCCCACGCTCACCCAGATCAACGTCCCCTGGTTCTTCCGCTGCCTGCCCGACGATCGGCAACAGGCCGAGGCGTTGCTGCGCGAGATCGGTGAGCGGGGTATCGGGCCGATCGCGACCGTTGCGGGCGACGGGTACGACGCCCGGGTCGCGGCGCAGGCCTTCGCGCGGGCCGCCGGACCGAGCGTGACGCTGCAGCTCTCGTTCGTGGAGGGAAGCGGCGACTTCGCGGGGGTGCTCGACGCGCTCGAGCAGCACGGCATCGCGGGCGCAGTGCTGTACGGGCCCGCGTCGGACGTCGCGGGGCTGGCGCGTGGCATGCGTGCCGCCGGGATGGAACAGGCGCTGTTCGGCGACCTGACCCTCGCGAGCGAGGCGTGGTCGGCCGCCGCACGAGAGGCGCTCGAGGGCGCGGTGCTGGTCGCTCCGGGCCATTGGCACACGCCGGCCGGCCGGACGTTCGCGCAGGAGTTCCGGGAGACGTACGGGGTGGAGCCGAGCCCCCCGGCGGCGTACGCGTATGATGGTATGGGCCTCATCCTCGAGGCCATCGCACGCGGCGGGCTGGATCGGCACCGCATCCGTGACGCGCTGGCGGCGATCCGCCTGCGGGGCGTCACGGGGGAGATCCGCTTCGACGAACGCGGGAACCGCGTGGGATCCGTGCACCTGATGGAGATCGTTACGGGACGCCCGAGATTTCTGGGCAGCGACTGAGAGGGAGCTCGGCGACATGGCATCTGCGACGCGCGTTTCTCATGCAGCGATTCTCATGGTGGTGGCGGGCGTGGTCTGCGGCTGCGAGCCGGCACGGCAGCCCGTGACGCCCGAGATGCTCACGGTCCGCACCGTGGGGCTCGCCCACTTCGAGGAGGGGCGACTCGACTCGGCCGCGGTGGCGTTCGAGCGGCTCACGCGGATCGCGCCGCGGGAGGCGCTGGGGTTTGCCAACCTCGGCCTCGTGCGGCTGCTCACCGGGCAGTTTCCCGATGCGAAGCAGCAGATCGGGCGGGCCCTGGAGCTCGACCCGGAGGATCCCAACATCCAATTGATGCAGGCCAAGCTGTACGAGCTCACTGGCCGCAGCGCCGAGGCGCGGACGGAGCTCTCACGGCTCGTCGAGCGGCACCCGCGGCACGTGAAGGCGCTCTACGCCCTCGCGCAACTCAACGCCACCGTGGAAGCGGAGACGGTGCGTGCCGAGCAAGGCGAGTACCTCCAGCGGGTCGTGGAGCTGATGCCCGCCAACCTGGTCGCGCGGCTGGAGCTGGTGGAGTTCCTGGTGCGGCAGCCGGATGCCGACGCCGCTGCGATGCACATGGAGCAGCTACGTCAGCAGCTCGCCGAGCTGCCGCGCGATGCCCAGCCGTACTTCGACGATGCGCTCGCCCACATGCGCGCCGGTCGAGCCGAGGAGGCGCTCGAGCCGACGATCATCTTCCACAACTTCATGAAGCGGGAGGCAATCTACCAAGCGGGCAACTTCGAGTTGCTGTGGCCGTTCGACTCGAGCGTCACCACGTTCAGCGAGGACATCTCGCTCGGAGCCGCCGCGGCCGCTGCCGTGCTCGAGGCGATCCGGTTCACCGACGTGACCGCCACGGTGGAGCTGGATGGGGTACCGGCGACCTCGGGCGTGGCCCCGGGGATCGCGCTGGGCGATTACGATCAGGATGGGGATGCGGATCTGTACGTGGTCGCGAGGCAGCAAGGGGCCTGGAGCAGGCTACTGCGCAACGACGGGGGGAGGCTCACCAATGTCACGCGGGACGCCGGCGTGCGACCGCGCGCCGGGGAGACGTCCGCTCGCTTCGCCGACTACGACAACGACGGACGGCTGGATCTCTACGTGGTGCGGGCGGGCCGCAACCTGCTGTACCGCAACGACGGCCGCGGCTCGCTGCGCGACGTCACCCGTTCGGCTGGTGTGGGCGATCTGGGCTACGGACACGACGCCCTGTTCGTGGACGTGGATCACGACGGTGATCTCGATCTCTACGTGGCGAACAGCGGGCCGAACGCCCTGTACCGCAACAACGTGGACGGCACGTTCGTGGAGATGGCAGGCGCGCTCGGGGTCGTGGGCGGGGACCATGCCAGCCGGGGTGCGGCGCTGGGAGACTTCGACGGCGACGGCGACGTCGATCTGTTCGTGGTGAACGAGGACACGACCAACGTTCTCTTCTCCAACCTGCGGCAGGGGCGCTTCCTCGATGTCACGCAGGAATGGGGGCTCGCCACGGCAGCAGGCTCGGGTGCCGCCGCGGTGGGCGACTACGACAACGACGGAGACCTGGATCTCTTCGTCGCGGCCCGCGACGGTACGTCGCACCGCCTGTACGCCAATGGCGGCGGCGGCCGCTTCGTGCCGGACGCCCGCGCCGACTCGGTGCTCGCAACCCTCCCGGGCGTCTTTGGGCTGGATGCGACGTTCCTCGACTTCGATAACGACGGTCACCTCGATCTGGCCGTGGCCGGCGAGACGGGCGTCCGGCTACTCCACAACGAGGGAGCCAGCTCGTTCGCCGACGTGTCGGCCCTGCTCCCCGAGGACCTGACCGGCGCGGCGCGGCTGGCGGCAACCGACTTCGACCGGGACGGGGATCTCGACCTCTTCGTGGCGACCACCGAGGGGCTGCGACTGCTGCGCAACGATGGCGGCAATGCGAATCACTACCTCCAGCTCCAGCTGGTCGGCCTGGGGCCGGGCAGCGGGAAGAACAACCACTTCAGCATCGGGGCCAAGCTCGAGGTGCGGGCGCAGGACCTCTACCAGATGCGGGTGGTGGCGGAGCCCGTTACGCACTTCGGTCTGGGACCGCGCCGCCAGGCCGACGTGGTGCGGGCCGTGTGGACCAACGGGGTGCCGCAGAACTGGCTCTACCGGGACGGGGACCAGCGCCTGGTGGAGCAGCAGGTGCTGAAGGGCTCATGCCCGTTCCTCTACGCATGGAACGGCGAGGCGTACGAGTTCGTGACCGATCTCATGTGGCGCAGCGCGATCGGGATGCCGTTGGGGATCATGGGTGCGCGCCAGGCGACCTACGCCCCGCCCGGCGCCTCGCAGGAGTACGTGCGCATTCCCGGCGAGCTGCTGCAGCCGCGCGACGGAGCCTACTCGCTGCAGATCACGGCGGAGCTGTGGGAGTTCATCTACGTCGACGAGGTGCAGCTGCTCGTGGTGGACCACCCCGACTCCGTGGACGTGTACGTGGACGAGAAGTTCGTGCCGCCGGCCCCCGCGAAGCTCCAGGTGTACCAGGTGGCCCGCCCGCGGGCACCGGTGGCCGCCACCGACGACCGTGGTAACGACCTGCTGGACGCGCTGCGCGATCCGGACGACGTGTATGTGGCCAACTTCATCCCCGACCGGTACCAGGGAATCACGCGGCCGCACGATCTGGTGCTGGACCTGGGTGATCTGGCGGGAGCGGAGCGCGTCACGCTGTTCCTGCGCGGCTGGATCTTCCCGACCGACGCGAGCATCAACGTGGCGATGTCCCAGACGGGAGCGGTGGAGGCGATCGCGCCGTCCGTGCAGGTCGTGGGACGGGACGGTGCGTGGCACACGGTGGTGCCGAGCATGAGCTTCCCGGCAGGCAAGAACAAGCTGGTGGTGCTCGATCTCACGGGGATGTTCCCGACCGACGACTACCGGGTGCGGATCCGCACGAACATGGACATCCGCTGGGACCACGTGTTCTTCACGACGGAGGCGCCCGGGAGCCCGCTGCGCACCACGACGCTGGCGGCCGCGTCGGCGGACTTCCACCATCGCGGATTCTCGCGCCCCTACCGCAAAGGCGGCCGCTACGGCCCACACTGGTTCGACTACGCCCGGGTCACGGCGGAGTCGCCCTGGCTACCCCTGCAGGGCAACCTGACGCGCCACGGCGACGTGCTGCCGCTGTTGCTCGCGTCGGACGACATGTACGTCGTCATGGGGCCGGGCGACGAGGGGACGCTGGAGTTCGAGGCCGGCGGCGTGCCCCGGCTGCCGGAGGGGTGGACCCGCGACTTCCTGCTCTACACCGACGGGTGGGTGAAGGACGCGGACCGCAACACCGCCTTCGGGAACACGGTGGATCCGCTCCCGTTCCACCGCATGTCGCGCTACCCGTACGGGCCGGAGGAGGCGTACCCCGACGATGCGGCGCACCGCGCGTATCTGGAGACCTATCAGACCCGGAGTGGCAGCCGAGGGGACCCCCGCTAGGGACGGGCTCGCGTGTCCTCTCTGGGTGTCAAATGGAACGCTATTTCGGATGGGGGTAGGAGGGGAAAAGCCGGCCGAGTTCGACCGGCTGGGCCCGAATATCCGCCGAATATCGGTGGCCCTCTAAAGGGCTATATGCCACGGGCTTGACAACCCTTGTCCCGGGGCGAAGATTGACTCGATCAAGCGTACGATTTCATGCGTACGATTTCATGGAGGGAGCCGCGTAGACGACCTTGCAGGGTTTGACTCCGATGGAACTAAGTTTCTACCACAATTGAAGTTACGGTAATCCGTCGGGCGGACTTCCAGAGGCACCCTCTCTGCCTCTTTCTGCGCAGGTCGTCGCGCAACAACTCAAGTTTCGAACGCAGACTCACTGGTCACCTGCCCAACGTGCGGGCGTATCCGTGCTTTGGTGCAGTGCTGCGCTGCGAGGCCTGAGCCCTCCTGTAGTCAGCACCCTTCTCTTTAAGGAGGCCTGTATGAGTTGGAGTCCCGTTGGCAAGCGCTTAGCAAGGGCTTGGCCGGTCCTCATCGGACTTGCCGCCTTCGCCTTTGCGGCGCCCACGGACGCCCAGGCTCAAATGACCGTCACCGGTACGGTGATGGACGAGGCCGGGATGCCCGTGGCGAACGCGCAGGTTCTGATCCAGAGCCTGACGCTGGCCACCACGTCGGGTGAGGACGGCACGTACCAGTTGTTCGTGCCGGCGGCCCGCATGGCTGGCCAGACCAGCGTACAGCTCACCGCTCGCCGGATTGGCCTGCGGGCGCAGACTGTGACCGTCGCGCTCGTCGCCGGCGGTGCG